>NZ_CP048833.1:5586507-5896868 GCF_012971725.1 Pseudomonas multiresinivorans | reverse complement strand
CGAAGAAGACGGTGAGAAATGGCTGGCCTTCCAGTTCGACAAGTTGATGCCGGCCCGCGATCTGAAGATTCGCGGCGCGCACAACCAGTCCAATGCCCTGGCCGCGCTGGCCCTGGGGCATGCGGTCGGCCTGCCGTTCGAGCCGATGCTGCAGACCCTGCGTGAATTTGCCGGGCTTGCCCACCGCTGCCAGTGGGTGCGCGAGCGCAACGGCGTGAACTACTACGACGACTCCAAGGCCACCAATGTTGGCGCTGCCCTGGCCGCCATCGAAGGCCTGGGCGCCGATATCGACGGCAAGCTGCTGCTGATCGCCGGTGGCGACGGCAAGGGCGCCGACTTCCATGACCTGCGTGGCCCCGTTGCCCAGCATTGCCGTGCCGTCGTGCTGCTGGGCCGCGATGCCGAACTGGTGAGCGCTGCCATCGGCAATGCCGTGCCCAAGGTGCGCGTGAATACCCTCGAGGAAGCCGTCGAGCACGCTGCCGACCTCGCCCTGCCGGGCGACGCCGTGCTCCTGTCGCCGGCCTGCGCGAGCCTGGACATGTTCAAGAACTACGAAGAACGCGGACGCCTGTTCGCCAAGGCCGTGGAGGAGCTCGCCTGATGTTCTCCTTCCTGCGCCCGTACCCGTCCCCGCTGATCAGCCGCAACGGCATCGATATCGACTTCCCGTTGCTGGCAGGTTGCCTGGCGCTACTCGGCCTGGGGTTGGTGATGGTCACTTCGGCATCCTCCGAAGTCGCCGCGGCGCAGTCCGGCAACCCGCTGTACTTCTCGGTCCGCCACTTGATCTACCTGGCCATCGGCTTCGTCGCCTGCGGCGTGACCATGATGGTGCCGATGGAAACCTGGCAGCGCTGGGGTTGGAAACTCCTGGCCGTGGCCTTCCTGTTGCTGGTGATGGTGATCACCCCCGGCATCGGCCGCGAGGTGAACGGCTCCATGCGCTGGATCGGCTTCGGCCTGTTCAACATCCAGCCCTCGGAGATCGCCAAGGTCTTCGTGGTGATCTTCATGGCCGGCTACCTGGTTCGCCGCCAGGAAGAAGTGCGCGAAAGCTGGCTGGGCTTCTTCAAGCCGTTCGTGGTGCTGCTGCCCATGGCCGGCCTGCTGCTGCGCGAGCCGGACTTCGGCGCCACCGTGGTGATGATGGGCGCTGCCGCCGCAATGCTGTTCCTCGGCGGCGTGGGCCTGTTCCGCTTCGGCCTGATGGTCGCGCTGGCGGTCGGTGCCGTGGTGCTGCTGATCCAGACCCAGCCCTACCGGATGGCGCGCCTGACCAACTTCACCGACCCCTGGGCCGACCAGTTCGGCGCGGGCTACCAGCTCAGCCAGGCGCTGATCGCCTTCGGCCGTGGCGGCTGGACCGGCATGGGCCTGGGCAACAGCATCCAGAAGCAGTTCTACCTGCCCGAAGCGCACACCGACTTCGTGTTCGCCGTGCTGGCCGAAGAGCTGGGCATCGTCGGCGCCATGGCCACCGTGGCCCTGTTCGTCTTCGTCAGCCTGCGCGCGCTGTACATCGGCATCTGGGCCGAGCAGTCGAAACAGTACTTCTCCGCTTACGTCGCCTACGGCCTGGCCTTCCTGTGGATCGGCCAGTTCCTGATCAACGTGGGTGTGAACGTCGGCCTGCTGCCGACCAAGGGCCTGACCCTGCCGTTCCTCAGCTATGGCGGTTCGTCCCTGGTGATCTGCTGCGCCCAGCTGGGAATGCTGCTGCGCATCGAATGGGAACGCCGCACGGTGATGGGCAGCGAGGAATATGAATTCAGCGAAGAGGACTTTGCCGATGAAAGGTAACGTCCTGATCATGGCGGGCGGCACCGGCGGACACGTGTTCCCGGCCCTGGCCTGCGCCCGTGAGTTCCAGGCGCGCGGTTACAGCGTGCACTGGCTGGGCACTCCGCGCGGCATCGAGAACGACCTGGTACCCAAGGCCGGCCTGCCGCTGCACCTGATCAACGTCAGCGGCCTGCGTGGCAAGGGCCTGAAGTCGCTGCTGCGCGCACCGTTCGACCTGCTCAAGTCGCTGTTCCAGGCTATCGGCGTGGTTCGCCAGCTCAAGCCGGTCTGCGTGCTTGGCCTGGGCGGCTACGTCACTGGTCCGGGCGGACTCGCCGCCAAGCTGTCCGGCGTGCCGCTGGTGATCCACGAACAGAATGCCGTCGCCGGCACCGCCAACCGCAGCCTCGCGCCGCTGGCCAAGCGTGTCTGCGAAGCCTTCCCGGATACCTTCGACAGCAGCGCCAAGCGCCTGACCACCGGCAACCCGGTGCGCGCCGAGTTGTTCCTGGAGGAGGGCGCCCGCGCGCCGCTGGCCGGTCGTCGGGTCAACCTGCTGGTACTGGGCGGCAGCCTGGGCGCTGAGCCGCTGAACAAGCTGTTGCCTGAAGCGCTGGCGCAGGTACCCGCTGAGATTCGCCCGGCCATTCGCCATCAGGCCGGCCGTCAGCACGACGAAATCACGGCGGAGCGTTATCGCACTGCGGGTGTCGAAGCGGACGTAGCTCCGTTCATCGCCGACATGGCCGCGGCCTACGCCTGGGCCGATCTGGTCATCTGCCGCGCCGGTGCACTGACCGTCAGCGAGCTGACCGCCGCCGGCCTGCCGTCCTTCCTGGTGCCGCTGCCCCACGCGATCGACGACCACCAGACCAAGAACGCCGAATTCCTGGTGCGGGAGGGCGCGGCCCTCCTGCTGCCGCAGAAATCTACCAGCGCTGCCGAACTGGCCGCGCAGCTGTCCGAGGTATTGATGCATCCCGATTCCCTGACCCGCATGGCCGCTCGCGCCCGCAGCCTGGCCAAGCCCGAGGCTACCCGCACGGTAGTCGATGCCTGCCTGGAGGTGGCCCGTGGTTAAAGAACCCACCGGCGTCACCCGCACCATGCGGCGCATCCGTCGCATCCACTTCGTCGGCATCGGCGGCGTGGGCATGTGCGGTATCGCGGAAGTGCTGCTCAACCTCGGCTACGAAGTCTCCGGCTCCGACCTCAAGGCGTCGCCAGTCACCGAGCGCCTGGAAAAGTTCGGCGCGGAAATCTTCATCGGTCACCGCGCGGAAAACTCCGACGGCGCTGATGTGCTGGTGGTGTCCAGCGCAGTGAACAAGTCGAACCCTGAAGTTGCCGCTGCGCTGGATCGCCGCGTGCCGGTGGTGCCGCGCGCCGAGATGCTCGCCGAGCTGATGCGTTACCGCCACGGCATCGCCGTCGCCGGTACCCATGGCAAGACCACCACCACCAGCCTGATCGCCTCGGTATTCGCCGCCGGTGGCCTGGACCCGACCTTCGTCATCGGCGGCCGGCTGAACGCTGCCGGCACCAACGCGCAGCTGGGCACTAGCCGGTACCTGGTGGCCGAGGCCGACGAGAGCGACGCCAGCTTCCTGCACCTGCAGCCGATGGTCTCGGTGGTCACCAACATCGACGCCGACCACATGAGCACCTACGGCGGTGACTTCAACAAACTGAAGCGCACCTTCGTCGACTTCCTGCACAACCTGCCGTTCTACGGCCTTGCCGTGGTCTGCGTGGACGACCCGGTGGTGCGCGAGATCCTGCCGCAAGTGGCGCGTCCGACCGTGACCTACGGCCTGAGCGAGGACGCCGACGTCCGCGCCATCAACATCCGCCAGGAAGGCATGCGCACCTACTTCACCGTGCTGCGCCCCGAGCGCGAGCCGCTGGACGTCTCGGTGAACATGCCCGGCCTGCACAACGTGCTGAACTCCCTGGCGACCATCGTCATCGCTACCGACGAAGGTATCTCCGACGAAGCCATCGTCCAGGGCCTGTCCGGCTTCCAGGGTGTTGGCCGGCGCTTCCAGGTCTATGGCGACCTGCAGGTGGAAGGCGGCAGCGTGATGCTGGTCGACGACTACGGCCACCACCCGCGCGAAGTCGCGGCGGTGATCAAGGCCGTGCGCGGCGGTTGGCCGGAGCGTCGCCTGGTGATGGTCTACCAGCCGCACCGCTTCAGCCGTACCCGTGACCTCTACGACGACTTCGTGCAGGTGCTGGGCGAGGCCAATGTGCTGATGCTGATGGAGGTCTACCCGGCCGGCGAAGAGCCGATCCCCGGTGCCGACAGCCGTCACCTGTGCCACAGCATCCGCCAGCGCGGCCAGCTCGACCCGATCTACCTGGAGCGTGGCGGCGACCTCGCCTCGCTGCTCAAGCCGCTGCTGCGTCCGGGCGACATCCTGCTCTGCCAGGGCGCCGGCGACATCGGTGGGCTGGCTCCGGCACTGATCAAGAATCCGATGTTCGGCGCCGCCGCTGCGGGCGCCGAGGGGAAGAAGCAATGAGTGACGCCCTCAAATCCGCCCTCGAGCCCCGCGCCTTCGGTCGCGTCGCCGTGCTGTACGGCGGCAAGAGCGCCGAGCGCGAGGTGTCGCTGAAGTCCGGCGCCATGGTCCTGCAGGCCCTGCAGGGCGCGGGTGTGGACGCCTTTGGCATCGACGTGGGCGACGATCTGCTGGAGCGGCTGACCCGCGAGAAGATCGACCGCGCCTTCATCATCCTCCACGGTCGTGGCGGTGAAGACGGCACCATGCAGGGCCTGCTGGAAATTGCCGGCATCCCTTACACCGGCAGCGGTGTGCTGGCGTCCGCGTTGGCCATGGACAAGCTGCGTACCAAGCGTGTGTGGCTGAGCCTCGGCCTGCCGACGCCCGACCACGCCGTGCTCGCCAGTGAAGAAGACTGCCGCGCCGCTGCGGCCAAGCTGGGCTTCCCGCTGATCGTGAAGCCGGCCAGCGAAGGTTCCAGCATCGGCATGGCCAAGGTGAACAGCGTGGAAGAGCTGATTGCCGCCTGGGCTGCTGCCGCGAAATTCGATCCGCAGGTGCTCGTCGAACAGTGGATCAGCGGCCCCGAATACACCGTCGCGATCCTCCGTGGCCAGGTGCTGCCGCCCATTCGCCTGGGCACTCCGCACACCTTCTACGACTACGACGCGAAGTACCTGGCCAACGATACCCAGTACCAGATTCCCTGCGGCCTGGATGTCGACAAGGAACAGGAACTCAAGGACCTGACCGCGCGCGCCTGCGATGCCCTAGGCATCCAGGGCTGGGGTCGGACCGACGTGATGCAGGACGCCCAAGGGCGCTTCTGGCTGTTGGAAGTGAACACCGCACCGGGCATGACGGACCACAGCCTGGTGCCCATGGCCGCGCGCGCGGCCGGCCTGGATTTCCAGCAACTGGTGCTGGCGATCCTCGCCGACAGCGTCGAGGCAAGGGGGTAAGTCATGAACGGCGCGCAGCTTCGTCACCAGAACCCCGGAATCGGCCGTGCACCCGCACGCAAGCCGGTGCCGCGGGGCGCCAGCCGTCTGGTGGCCAAGGAGCCGCTCAGCGCCCGCATGCCCAAGCCCAGCTTCGGTTTCCTGAAAGTGTTGCTGTGGCCTCTGGTGCTGGGCGTGCTCGGCGGCGGTGCCTACTACGGCGCGCAGTACGTGCTGCCTTATGCAGACCGTCCGATCGCCAAGGTCAGCGTGGAAGGCGACCTCAGCTATATCAGCCAGGCGGCGGTGCAGCAGCGGATCAGCCCCTACGTGTCGGCCAGCTTCTTCACCATCGACCTGGCCGGCATGCGCCAGGAGCTGGAACAGATGCCCTGGATTGCCCATGCCGAGGTGCGCCGTGTATGGCCTGACCAGGTGGTTATCCGCCTGGACGAGCAATTGCCCATCGCCCGTTGGGGTGACGAAGCCTTGCTGAACAATCAGGGTCAGGCTTTTGCACCGCGGGAAGTGGCCAACTACGAGCACCTGCCGCGCCTTTCCGGCCCGCAGCGCGCTCAGCAGCAAGTGATGCAGCAGTACCAGATTCTCAGCCAGATGCTCCGCCCGCTGGGCTTCACCATCGCTAGCCTGGACATGAGTTCGCGCGGCGCCTGGACCCTGGGCACCGCGCAAGGCGTGGAGATCATGCTGGGCCGTGATCACGCGGTAGAACAGATTCGCCGGCTCGTGACCATCTACGACAAGGCGCTGAAAGAACAGATTACGAAAATTGCCCGCATCGACATGCGCTACCCCAACGGCCTGGCCGTGGCGTGGCGTGATCCGGTGCCGGAAGCGACGGTGGCTCAGGCCACCGCCGCGCAGTGAGTTGAGGAGACTTCTATAAACATGGCAAGCGTGCAGAGCGGCAAAATGGTCGTCGGCCTGGACATCGGCACCTCCAAGGTGGTGGCGCTGGTGGGCGAGGTGGCGGCCGATGGCAAGCTGGAAATCGTCGGCATCGGGACGCATCCGTCGCGCGGCCTGAAGAAGGGCGTGGTGGTGAACATCGAGTCCACCGTGCAATCGATCCAGCGCGCCATCGATGAAGCCCAGCAGATGGCGGGCTGCCGTATCCACTCGGCCTTCGTCGGCATCGCCGGCAACCATATCCGCAGCCTGAACTCCCACGGCATCGTGGCGATCCGCGACCGCGAAGTCAGCGGCGCCGATATCGAGCGCGTGCTGGACGCGGCCCAGGCCGTGGCCATCCCGGCCGACCAGCGTGTGCTGCACACCCTGGCCCAGGACTACGTGATCGATAACCAGGAAGGTGTGCGCGAGCCGCTGGGCATGTCCGGCGTGCGTCTGGAAGCCAAGGTGCACGTGGTGACCTGCGCGGTGAACGCCGCCCAGAACATCGAGAAGTGCGTGCGCCGCTGCGGCCTGGAAGTGGACGACATCATCCTCGAGCAGCTGGCCTCGGCCTACTCCGTGCTCACCGAGGACGAAAAGGAACTGGGCGTGTGCCTGGTGGACATCGGCGGCGGTACCACCGATATCGCCATCTTCACCGAAGGCGCTATTCGCCATACCGCTGTGATCCCGATCGCCGGCGACCAGGTCACCAACGACATCGCCATGGCGCTGCGCACCCCGACTCAGTACGCTGAGGAAATCAAGATTCGCTACGCCTGTGCACTGGCCAAACTGGCCGGCCCCGGCGAAACCATCAAGGTGCCCAGCGTCGGAGATCGTCCGCCGCGGGAACTGTCGCGCCAGGCGCTTGCCGAAGTGGTCGAGCCCCGCTACGACGAGCTGTTCACCCTGGTTCAGGCCGAACTGCGCCGCAGCGGTTACGAGGACCTGATTCCAGCCGGGATCGTCATGACCGGCGGCACCGCCAAGATGGAAGGCGCTGTCGAGCTGGCCGAGGAGATCTTCCACATGCCGGTACGCCTGGGCGTACCTCATAGCGTCAAGGGATTGGCCGACGTCGTGCGCAATCCCATCTATTCCACGGGTGTGGGGCTGCTCCTGTACGGACTGCAGAAACAGTCCGACGGCATCTCCATGTCCGGCAGCAGTTTCAGCAGTGACGAACCCAAGACACCGGTACTGGAAAAGCTTAAACGCTGGGTCCAGGGCAATTTCTGATTTACCACCGCGGTAAACATAAGCGACACAACTAGAAAGGAAGGAGAGGGGAAATGTTTGAACTGGTAGATAACGTCCCGCAAACAGCAGTCATCAAGGTGATCGGCGTAGGTGGTGGCGGCGGCAACGCTGTGAACCACATGGCCAAGAACAACGTTGATGGCGTCGAATTCATTTGCGCCAACACCGATGCGCAGGCGCTGAAGAACATCGCCGCGCGCACCGTGCTGCAACTCGGCCCGGGCGTGACCAAGGGCCTGGGCGCTGGCGCCAACCCTGAAGTAGGCCGCCAGGCCGCCATAGAGGACCGCGAGCGTATCGCCGAGGTTCTGGAAGGCGCCGACATGGTCTTCATCACCACCGGCATGGGTGGCGGTACCGGTACCGGTGCTGCGCCGATCATCGCCGAAGTGGCCAAGGAGATGGGCATCCTCACCGTTGCAGTGGTGACCCGTCCGTTCCCGTTCGAGGGTCGCAAGCGCATGCAGATCGCCGATGAAGGCATCCGCTCGCTGGCGGAAAGCGTCGACTCGCTGATCACCATCCCGAACGAAAAGCTGCTGACCATCCTGGGCAAGGACGCGAGCCTGCTGGCCGCCTTCGCCAAGGCTGACGATGTTCTGGCCGGTGCCGTTCGCGGTATCTCCGACATCATCAAGCGCCCGGGCATGATCAACGTCGACTTCGCCGACGTGAAAACCGTCATGAGCGAAATGGGCATGGCCATGATGGGTACCGGCTGCGCCAGCGGCCCGAACCGCGCTCGCGAGGCGACCGAAGCCGCGATCCGCAACCCGCTGCTGGAAGACGTCAACCTGCAGGGCGCCCGCGGCATCCTGGTGAACATCACCGCCGGTCCGGACCTGTCCCTGGGCGAGTACTCCGACGTGGGTAACATCATCGAGCAGTTCGCTTCCGAGCACGCCACTGTAAAAGTGGGCACCGTGATCGACCCGGACATGCGCGACGAGCTGCACGTCACCGTCGTTGCCACCGGTCTGGGCGCTCGCCTGGAGAAGCCGGTCAAGGTCGTCGACAACACTGTCCAGACCCAGGCCGTCAGCACCCAGGCTCCGGTTCAGCGTGAGCAGCAGTCGGTGAACTACCGCGACCTGGACCGCCCGACCGTCATGCGCAATCAGAACCACGGCGGCGCTGCCACCGCGGCCAAGCTGAACCCGCAGGACGATCTGGACTACCTGGACATCCCGGCCTTCCTGCGTCGCCAGGCCGATTGAGTCGATTTATCAGGAGTATCAATGTGATTGGTGTTCAGCAAAGGGCGGTTCTGCTATCATCGCCGCCCATTGTTGACAACAGTTCGCAACTTGCGCGAAAGCGGCCAAAGCCATGATCAGACAACGCACCTTGAAGAACATCATCCGGGCGACCGGTGTCGGCCTGCACTCCGGGGAGAAGGTTTACCTGACCCTGAAGCCGGCTCCCGTCGATACTGGCATCGTGTTCTGCCGGGCTGACCTCGACCCTGTGGTGGAAATTCCCGCCCGGGCCTCGAACGTCGGCGAAACCACCATGTCGACTACCCTGATCAAGGGTGACGTCAAAGTGGATACCGTGGAGCATCTGCTTTCGGCCATGGCCGGCCTGGGTATCGACAACGCCTATGTCGAGCTGTCCGCGTCGGAAGTACCGATCATGGACGGCAGCGCAGGTCCCTTCGTATTCCTGATCCAGTCCGCTGGCCTGCAAGAGCAGGACGCGGCCAAGAAGTTCATCCGCATCAAGCGCGAAGTAACGGTGGAAGAGGGCGACAAGCGCGCCACCTTCGTTCCGTTCGACGGCTTCAAGGTGAGCTTCGAGATCGATTTCGATCACCCGGTCTTCCGTGGTCGCACCCAGAAAGCCGTGGTGGATTTCTCCAGCACTTCCTTCGTGAAGGAAGTCAGCCGCGCCCGTACCTTCGGGTTCATGCGCGACATCGAGATGCTGCGTTCGCAGAACCTGGCTCTGGGTGGCAGCGTGGAGAACGCCATCGTGGTCGACGAGTATCGAGTGCTCAACGAAGACGGTCTTCGTTACGAGGACGAGTTCGTCAAGCACAAGATCCTGGACGCCATTGGTGACCTGTACCTGCTGGGTAACAGCCTTATCGGCGAGTTCATCGGCTACAAGTCCGGTCACGCCCTGAACAACCGTCTCCTGCGTACCCTCATCGCAGACAAGGACGCTTGGGAAGTGGTGACCTTCGAGGACGCCAAGACCGCGCCGATCTCCTATATGCGACCCGCTGCGGCCGTATAAGGAAACCTCCTCCTTTCAGCTACAACTTCAAAGGCCACCCTCGGGTGGCCTTTTTTTATGCCTGCCATTTACTCCTCGCCGGGCTCCGATGAGCGGCGGCTACGGCTGGCGAGCCGCTCGAGCGCGGCCTTGAGTTGCGGGTTGCTGATGCCTTCGGCGGCTTCGTGCAGGGTGGCGGAGGCGGACTCGGTGATGCGGTTGGTGTTCACCCGGACCGGCGCCTGGGTCGTCGGCTGCACTTTGAACAGAATGCGCGCCAGGCCCCTGAATTCCTCGAACGCGGCCAGTTGCCGCAGCAGACGGTTCTGCTGGTAGCGCAGGCGTGTAGCCCAGTGGCCATCGGTGACCACCAGCAACAGGCTGCCTTCGCGCCAGGAGGCGACTCGGCAGTAGGGGCGCGCGGCGGGTTGCAGTTGCGAGTCGAGCAGTTCCTGCAGGCGCGAGAGGCGTTGCGCCTCGGCAAACAGCGACTGCAACGGCTTGGCTTCGCGCAGCAGCTTGGTCATCGCCTTGGCGGGCAGGGGGCGGAAAGCCATGGAGAGCAACCGGGAATGAATGAAGAGGGATGGTAACAGATGCGCTCAGGGCCAGATGCCACCGTCCGCCCTTGAAGTTGTCCGCCCGCGTCACCATATCACCCACTCGGATTCAAAGTTGTCCGTCCATGCATTGCCCCGAGGCTCGCAGAATGCGAAGCTTCGGAGGATGACTTCGGCACTTTTTTCCCGGAAGTTTCCGGGTAGAATGCCCGCTTCATTGCCGTTCCGCGCCGCGGCCAGCCAGTCGGGCAGCCCTCCAATTCTCCAGTTCGGATGACCCAGTCGATATGTTTGCGCCTTTGTTGAAAAAACTCTTTGGAAGCAAGAACGAGCGCGAAGTGAAGCGCATGGCCAAGCAGGTTCAGGCCATCAATGCACTCGAGCCCCAGATGGTCCCGCTTTCCGATGAGCAACTGAAGGCCAAGACCGAAGAGTTCAAGGCACGCGTCGCCAAGGGCGAGACCCTCGACCAGATTCTTCCGGAAGCCTTCGCGGTCGCTCGCGAGGCTGGCAAGCGCGTGATGGGCATGCGCCACTTCGACGTCCAGTTGATCGGCGGCATGACCCTGCACGAAGGCAAGATCGCCGAGATGCGTACCGGTGAGGGCAAGACCCTCGTGGGTACCCTGGCTGTCTACCTGAACGCCCTGTCCGGCAAAGGCGTGCATGTGGTCACCGTGAACGACTACCTGGCCCGCCGCGACGCCAACTGGATGCGTCCGCTGTACGAGTTCCTCGGCCTTTCCGTGGGCATCGTCAGCCCGTTCCAGCCGCCGGAAGAGAAGCGCGCTGCCTACGCCTCCGACATCACCTACGGCACCAACAACGAATTCGGCTTCGATTACCTGCGCGACAACATGGCGTTCAGCCTGGAAGACAAGTTCCAGCGCGAGCTGAACTTCGCCGTGGTCGACGAAGTGGACTCCATCCTCATCGACGAGGCGCGGACTCCGCTGATCATCTCCGGCCAGGCCGAAGACAGTTCCGAGCTGTACATCAAGATCAACAAGCTGATCCCGCGCCTTAAGCGCCATATCGAGGAAGTCGAAGGCCAGGTGACCCAGCAGGGCCACTACAGCATCGACGAGAAGACCCGCCAGGTCGAACTCAACGAACAGGGCCATGCCTACGTTGAAGAGCTGCTGACCCAGAACGGCCTGCTGGCCGAGGGCGAGAGCCTCTACTCGGCGCACAACCTCAGCCTGCTGACCCACGTCTACGCTGCGCTGCGCGCACACACCCTGTTCCACCGCAACGTGGAATACATCGTCCAGGGCGACCAAGTCCTGCTGATCGACGAGCACACCGGTCGTACCATGCCGGGCCGCCGCCTCTCCGAGGGCCTGCACCAGGCCATCGAGGCGAAGGAAAACCTGCCGATCCAGGCCGAGAGCCAGACCCTGGCCTCGACCACCTTCCAGAACTACTTCCGCCTCTACACCAAGCTGGCCGGCATGACCGGTACCGCCGACACCGAGGCCTTCGAATTCCGCCAGACCTACGGCCTGGACGTGGTGGTGATCCCGACCCACCGTCCGGTCGCCCGTAAGGACTTCAACGACCTGGTCTACCTGACCCAGGACGAGAAGTACGCCGCCATCATTACCGACGTGCAGCAGTGCCAGGCGCTGGGCCGTCCGATCCTCGTGGGTACCGCCTCGGTCGAGACCTCCGAGTACGTCTCGCAGCTGCTGCAGAACGCCGGCATCGAGCACAAGGTACTGAACGCCAAGTACCACGAGAAGGAAGCCGAGATCATCGCCCAGGCCGGCCGTCCGGGCTCGGTCACCATCGCCACCAACATGGCCGGTCGTGGTACCGACATCCTGCTGGGCGGCAACTGGGAAGTGGAAGTCGCCGCGCTGGAAAACCCCACCGACGAGCAGGTCGCGCAGATCAAGGCCGACTGGCAGAAGCGTCACCAGCAGGTCATCGAGTCGGGCGGCCTGCACGTAATTGCTTCCGAGCGCCACGAGTCCCGTCGTATCGACAACCAGCTGCGCGGCCGTGCCGGTCGCCAGGGCGACCCGGGTTCGAGCCGCTTCTACCTGTCGCTGGAAGACCACCTGATGCGCATCTTCGCCTCCGACCGGGTGAAGAACTTCATGAAGGCCCTCGGCATGCAGCCGGGCGAGGCGATCGAGCACCGCATGGTGACCAACGCCATCGAAAAGGCCCAGCGCAAGGTCGAAGGCCGCAACTTCGATATCCGTAAACAACTGCTGGAGTTCGACGACGTCGCCAACGAGCAGCGCAAGGTGATCTACCACATGCGCAACACCCTGCTCGCGGCCGACAATATCGGCGAGACCATCGTCGAGTTCCGCGAAGAGACCCTGAACAACACCGTCAGCGAGCACATCCCGCCGCAGTCGCTGCCCGAGCAGTGGGACGTCGCCGGCCTGGAAGCCGCGCTGTACAGTGATTTCGGCCTGAAGCTGCCGATCCAGCAGTGGCTGGACGACGACGAGAAGCTCTACGAGGAAACCCTGCGCGAGAAGATCCTCACCGAGCTGGTCGCGGCCTACAACGAGAAGGAAGACATGGCGGGCGCCGAAGCCCTGCGTACCTTCGAGAAGCAGATGCTGCTGCGCGTGTTGGACGACCTGTGGAAGGACCACCTGTCCACCATGGATCACCTGCGCCACGGCATCCACCTGCGCGGCTATGCGCAGAAGAACCCGAAGCAGGAATACAAGCGCGAGTCCTTCAACCTGTTCCAGGAACTGCTGAACTCCATCAAGCGCGACACCATCCGCGTGCTGTCCTTCGTCCAGGTTCGCCGCGAAGACCCGGCCGAAGAGGAAGCCCGCCTGCGTCGCGAAGCCGAGGAGATGGCCAAGCGCATGCAGTTCCAGCACGCCGCTGCGCCGTCCATGGACCAGGTCACCGACGAGCCGGAAGAGGAAGGCGAGGTACCGGCTGACAACGTGGTGCCGATGGAACCCGTGCGCAACGATGCGAAGATCGGCCGCAACGAGCCTTGCCCCTGCGGTTCGGGCAAGAAGTACAAGCATTGCCACGGTCAGGTGGAATAACCTTCCCCGATCCTGATACCAACGCCGCGACCGGCCCTGCCGCTCGCGGCGTTTTTCTCACTTGAACCACCCAGAACGATTCCACTGAAAACGATTCACTGAACACGAATCTCTGAAAAGATAGGAGCGCGCCACATGGCTGTTGGTCTCGGCCCCATGTCCACCCTGCACCCGGTCCCCGGTTTCGAACTCGGCATCGCCTCCGCCGGCATCAAGCGACCCGGCCGCAAGGACATCGTGGTGATGCGCTGCGCCGAAGGCTCCACTGTTGCCGGTGTGTTCACCACCAACGCCTTCTGTGCCGCTCCGGTGATCCTGGCGCGCAAGCGCTTCCTGGGTCCGGTGCGCTATCTGCTGACCAATACCGGTAACGCCAACGCCGGCACCGGCGAGTCGGGCCTGGCCAATGCCACCCGTACCTGCGCCAAGCTGGCCGAGCTGGCCGGCGTTGCTGAAAACGCCGTGCTGCCGTACTCCACCGGTGTGATCGGCGAGCCGCTGCCGGTCGAGAAGATCGAAGCCGCGCTGCCCGCCGCGCTGGCCAACCTGTCTGTGGACAACTGGGCCGACGCCGCCGCTGGCATCATGACCACCGACACCCTGCCCAAGGGCGCCAGCCGCCAGTTCGAGCACGACGGAGTGACCATCACCGTCACCGGCATCAGCAAGGGCGCGGGCATGATCAAACCGAACATGGCTACCATGCTTGGCTACATCGCCACCGACGCCAAGGTTGCCCAAGGCGTGCTGCAGGACCTGTTGCGCGACGCGTCGAACAAGTCCTTCAACCGCATCACTATCGATGGCGATACTTCCACCAACGACTGCTGCATGCTGGTTGCCACCGGCCAGGCTGCGCTGCCGGAAATCACCGCTGCCACCGGTGCATTGTTCGCCGCGCTGAAGCAGGCCGTGCTGGACGTCTCCATGGAGTTGGCCCAGGCCATCGTCCGCGACGGCGAAGGTGCCACCAAGTTCGTCACCGTGCAGGTGAACGGCGGCGCCACTCATCAGGAGTGCCTGGACGTAGGCTACGCCGTATCCCACTCGCCGCTGATCAAGACCGCGCTGTTCGCCTCCGACCCGAACTGGGGCCGCATCCTCGCTGCCGTTGGCCGCGCCGGCGTGCCGGACCTGGATGTCAGCCTGATCGACGTGTACCTGGACGATGTCGCCATCGCCAGCCGCGGCGGCCGTGCTGCCAGCTACAGCGAGGACCAGGGCGCGAAAGTCATGGCCCAGGAGGAAATCACCATTCGCATCGATCTCGGCCGTGGCACCTGCAGCGAGACCATCTGGACCACCGACCTGTCCCACGAGTACGTGAAGATCAACGCGGAATATCGCACCTGATCCGGCGCCGGCCCTGTGCCGGCGCATCGCTTCATTCGGATTCCCGATTTTCATGGACAGATGAAAATCGGGAATTTGTTTTCATGGCTGCCGCGCTCTAAGGTCTCCTGACTGACCCTCAAGAGCATCGCGTCCATGTCCCTCACCCTGATCATCGGCAGCAAGAACGTCTCCTCCTGGTCCCTGCGCGGCTGGCTGGCCATGCAGCTCACCGGCGCCGAGTTCGAGGAGATTCTCGTTCCCCTGGGTGGCCAGGACACCGCGCGGCGCATCCGCGAGCATTCGCCCAGCGGCAAGGTGCCGGCGCTCAAGTGCGAGCACGGGCTGATCTGGGATTCCCTGGCGATCGCCGAGTACCTCGCTGAGCGTTTCCCCGAAGCGCATCTCTGGCCCCGCGGCGAAGCGGCCCGCGCCCTTGCCCGTTCGGTCTGTGCGGAAATGCATAGCGGCTTCATGGCGTTGCGTTCGCATATGCCCATGGACATCCAGCGCAACCAGCCCTTGGCGGAAGTCCCCGAAGCGGTGGAGGCGGATATCGCCCGCGCCGTCGAGTTGTGGGCTCTGTGTCGCCAGCAGTTCGGCCAGGACGGCCCGTTCCTGTTCGGCCACGCCAGCATCGCTGATGCGTTCTACGCGCCTGTTGCCACGCGCCTGCGCAGCTACTGCGTGACGCTGCCGATCGAGGCGCAGAATTATGTCGATGCGATCTACGCCTGGCCGGCGTTCCGCCCGTGGCTGGACGCGGCGATGGTCGAACGCGCCTGAACCCGGCCGCCAATGACGGTAGAATGCCTGTCTGCGCGGGCCCTGCCTGAATCGGATTGAGGAGTAGCACTGTGAAACGAGTACATGTCGCCGCCGCCGTGATTCGCGGACTCGATGGCCGGGTGCTGATCGCCCGCCGTCCGGACGACAAGCACCAGGGCGGCCTCTGGGAGTTTCCCGGTGGCAAGGTGGAGGAGGGCGAAGCGGTACAGGTCGCCTTGGCCCGCGAGCTGAAGGAAGAGCTGGGCATCGACGTCGAGCAGGCGCGCCCGCTGATCCGGGTGCAGCACGACTACAGCGACAAGCACGTGCTGCTGGATGTCTGGGAAGTCTCGGCCTTCTCCGGCGCGCCCCACGGCGCCGAGGGCCAGCCGTTGGCGTGGGTCGCCCCGCGCGATCTGCCGGACTACGAGTTCCCGGCGGCCAACGAACCCATCGTCCAGGCAGCGCGACTGCCCGATCGTTACCTGATCACCCCGGACGGCCTGGAAATTCCCCAACTGGTGCAGGGCGTGCGCGCCGCAGTGGCCAGCGGTATCCGCCTGATCCAGCTGCGCGCGCCGAACATGTACAGCCCTGAGTATCGTGACCTTGCTGTCGACGTGCAGGGCCTGTGCGCCGGCAAGGCGCAGCTGATGCTCAAGGGCCCGTTGGAATGGCTGGGAGACTTCCCGGCGGCCGGCTGGCACCTGACCTCCGAGCAGTTGCGGAAGTACGCGCCCAACGGCCGGCCGTTCCCCAGTGAGCGCCTGCTGGCGGCTTCCTGCCATAACGCCGAGGAACTGGAGTTGGCCACCCGCATGGGTGTGGACTTCGTCACCCTGTCGCCCGTGCAGCCCACCGAGAGCCATCCGGGCGAGCCTGCGTTGGGTTGGGAAGCGGCAGCGGAGCTGATCGATGGCTTCAACCAGCCGGTGTTCCTGCTCGGTGGTGTCGGCCCGCAGGACCTGGGACGCGCCTGGCAGGCCGGAGCCCAGGGCGTGGCGGGGATTCGCGCGTTCTGGCCGAAGATCGAAGGTTGATAGGCACCTCGCGTGGGGCGGCGATGGGTATCGCTTCGCTCCACGCCATCCTACGATCAGTGATTTTGGGCTACTGCGACGCTTTTACGCCAATTCCCGCACGTTAGTTGCTGACGGTTTTTTGTAGGAGCGAGCTTGCTCGCGAACAGGCCTGGCTGAGGTGCTGGGCGGTTCGCGAGCAAGCTCGCTCCTACAGGTTCGGCACTTCTCTGTACCTGGAGGGTGGGGGCTCAGGCGGGCTTTTCAGCGGCCTGCCAGAGAATTTCTTCGACACCCTGGCGGCGGGCGATAAAGCGCGCGGCCACGAACAGCAGGTCGGATAGCCGGTTCAGGTACCGCAGGCCTGCGCCTTCCAGCGGCTCCTCGGCATTCAGCTGCTGGCAGCGGCGTTCGGCATTGCGCGCCTGGGCGCGGCACAGGTGGGCGAGAGCGACTAGGCGCGAACCGCCGGGCAGGATGAAGTTCTTCAGCGGCCCGAGCTCTTCATTCCAGCGGTCGATCACTATTTCCAGGCGTTCCACTTCGGCATCGTTCAGCGCACGGTACTCCGGCATCGCCAGCTCACCACCGAGGTCGAACAGGCGGTGCTGGATCGGCGCCAGTACACCGATCACTTCTTCCAGCGCACTGCTACGCGCCTCGTGCAGCCCGGCCAGCAACAGGCCGAGGTGGCTGTTCAGCTCGTCCACGGCGCCCATGGCTTCCACGCGGGGGTGGTGCTTGGGCACGCGACGGCCATCGGCCAGACCGGTTTCCCCGGCATCGCCGGTGCGGGTGTAGATCTTCGACAGGCGGTTGCCCATGCTCAATGCTCCTTGTCGTCGCGCGCCAGCAGCGGCAGCGGCGGGGAAATTTCGGCAGCCAGCGGCAGGCGGATGGTGAAGCAGGTGCCGACACCCAGCTCGGATTGCACCTCCATCTGTCCCTTGTGGTTGTTGGTGACGATGAAGTACGAGACCGACAGGCCCAGCCCTGTGCCCTGGCCGACTTCCTTGGTGGTGAAGAAAGGCTCGAAGATGCGCTTGCGCACGTTCTCCGGCATGCCGCAGCCGTTGTCTTCCACGTGGATTTCCGCCCAGGGCGGATTGAGCCGGGTGCGCAGGGTGATGCGGCCGTACTCGCCTTCCTCTTCGTCGTCGCGCAGGTGGATGGCCTGGGCGCCGTTCTTCAGCAGGTTGAGCAGCACCTGTTCGATTTCGTTGGCGATCACCGGCACCGGGCCCAGGCGCGGGTCGTACTCGTGGACGATCTCCAGCGACTTGAAGTCGAAGCCGCCGGTGAGGTCGAAGTCGTTGCCGGCAATCTCCACGGCTTGCTCCAACAGCGCCGGCAGCTCGCAGGCGGCCATCTGCCGGTGGCTACGGCGGCTGAAGGAGAGCATGTGGGTGACGATCTTGGCAGCGCGCGAGCCGGCGTACTGGATGCCATCCATCAGCTTGGGAATTTCCCGTGCTTCGAGATAGTGGTTGAGGTCGTCCAGGCGCACGCCGACTTCGCCGGCCACTTCGAGGTTCTTCGGCAGCTCCTGCGACAGGCGTCGGCGGATGTTCTGCACGTTGTGCAGGATGGCGCCCAGCGGGTTGTTGATCTCGTGGGCCATGCCGGCCGCGAGGCCGCCGACGGATAGCATCTTCTCCGACTGCACCATCATCTCTTCCATCCCTAAGCGGTCGGTGATGTCGTCGATGCGGATGACCGCGCCACGGCCGGTGCCGCCCATCAGCGGGTAGAAGGTCAGGGCGTAATGGCGCGGCGCGTCAGTGAGGGCCCAGGTGACGCGTTCGACGCGTTCGACCTTATGCTGCTCGGCGGCGCGGGTCAGCTGCGGCAGGAACGGCTTGAGCGACGGGAAGGCGAGGAACACCGGCTGGTTCACCGCGTCGTCCAGGCTGGTGCCGGAGAGCAGGCTGGCTTCCTGGTTCCATTGGGTGACGTACAGCTGCTCGTCCACCGCGATCAGCGCCGAGGGCATCGAGTCGATGATGCTGTTGAGGTAGTGCTGGAAGCCGGTGAGCTTCTTCTCGATCTTGCTGCGCACCTGGACTTCCAGCTCCAGCTTGCGGTTCGAACGGCGGGTTTCCTCGGCCAGCGACTGAGCCTGCTCCACGGCTTCCTGGGCGTCGTCGCGGGCGCGCTTGAGCTGCTGTTCGCGGGCCTCGATGCGGGTCAGCATGGTGTTGAAGGCGTCGGCCAGTCGGCCGATCTCGTCGGCATTGCCACGCTCGGCGCGCAGGGCGTAGTTCTCCTCGCGGGTGACCTGGCGCGAGAGTTCTTCCAGGCTGCGGATCGGCCGGGTAATCAGGCGGCGGATCTGCTGGGCGATAAGCAGCCAGAGCAGCACCGAGACGGCGAGGATCACCAGGCTGGCAGTCAGGGTGCCGGTGTAGAAGGCGCCCGGCAGCTCGCTGCTCGCCACCAGCAGCAGGTAGCCGCTGTTGCGGCCGGCCTGGGGCAGTTCGAACAGCGCGTTGAGGCGGTATTCGTGCTGGCGCCAGCGCTCCAGGTGATCGAGGCGCTCTGGCAATGCGATGGGCCCGTTACCCGGCGTCTGGGCGATACGTTCGCCGTTGCTGTCATACAGTGCCGCGGCGCGCAGCGGCTGGTAGTCGTCCAGCTGGCGCAGCAGCACCTGGGCCTGGGTGGGCGAGGACAACGCCGGCTCGCTGAGCGCCGGGTTGGCGATCAGCCGTCCGATGGTCTGCAGCGCCTGGGGCGCGACGCTGTCCTGGGAAATCCAGTAGGCCGCGCTGATGAAGGCCAGGTTGGCCACCAGCATCACGGTCGCCAGCAGCACCAGCAGGGCGGCGAGGATCTTCTGGCCGACCGGCAGGTCTTCCAGGCGCTGGCGCAGGTTCATGGGTGAAGGCATGGGCGCTTTCTTGGAAAATCAGGAGAGGCGGGCAGGGTAGCCCGCGATCAGGTGTCGGGCAATCCGCGCGCCACCAGGTAGGCGCGCAGGCGCTCGTGTACGGCTCGCAGTCGCGGCAGGGCGAGGTGCAGGCGGTCACCTTCGCGGCAGGCGTGGCCGAGCAGATAGGCGATCTCGCTGCGCCGGCCCTGGGCGACGTCCTGGTACATGGACGAGAAGTTCGCCGCAGTGGCGGCAATCACGCGCTCCACGTCGCCCTGCAATTCCTGCGCAGCGGCGGAGTAGTTGCAGGCGTGCAGCAACTGGCCCAGCTCGTCGCACAGCGCGGCAACTTCGTCGGGGTGGCCGGCCAGTTCGCCGTTGCGGCATTGGTGCAGCACGGTCAGTGGGTTGATCGCGCAGTTCAGGGCCAGCTTGCGCCACAGGCGTTCGAGGATGTTCTCGCTCCACTGGGCAGGAATTCCGGCTTGCTCCAGCTCGGCCAGCCAGCCCGGAGCGGGCCCGCCGTGCTCGTCGCCCAGCCAGGTCTGGCCAAAGCCTGCGAATACCACGCGGAAGTCGGATTCGCGGAATGCACCTTCGGTGCTGGAAGCGTACAGGCAGCGTGCGCGCGGCAGGTGCGCGCTGACCGCTTGCTGGCTGCCCAGGCCGTTCTGCAGCAGGATCAGCTCGGCACCGGGGGCCAGGCGCGCGGCCACGCTGGCGGCGGCAGATTCTGCGTCGTAGGCCTTGCAGGCCAGCAGCAGGCGCTGGATCGGCGCGCCCTGCGCAGCCGTTTCGGCCGGTATCGGGTAGAGGCTCTCGCGACCGTCTTCGATCAGGGTGACGCCACCGAGGGCGCGGTAGGCGTTGAGGCGCTGGCGGTCGCGCAGCAGCAGGCGGACCGGCAGGCCGGCACGGGACAGGCGGGCGGCCCACAGGCAACCGAGGCTGCCGGCGCCGAGGATAGACCAGGTCATGGGAGGAACTTCGCGGGTTCGGGGGCTTACCGCGAAGTTTAGCGCAGGCCGGTCAGTCGACTGGCGTTGATTCGCCCGCTGGCGAAGGCATCGGGCAGCAGGGCACGGCCCTGCTGCATCAGTTGTTCGACTTCCACGGGCAGCGCCTTGGCGTCCAGGCCCACCAGGCTGATGCCGGCCTTGAGGGTGACGAAGCCTTCGCTGGTCTTGAACGCCTTGAGATTCAGGCCTTCGTGCAGGCGGCGGAAGCTGCTGGGGGAGCATTCCTGCAGGTCTTCGAGCAGGGTGATCAGGGCGAAGTGCTGGCTGTCGATGCGCGCCAGTACGTCCAGCGGTCGCACCAGTTGCTGCAGGCGACGGGCGACGCCGTGGAGCAGTTCGTTCTGGAACGTCTGGCCGTGCTTCTGCCCCAGCTCGGCCAGCTCCGGCAGGCCGATGAGCATGTAGCACACCGCGCCGCCACGGGATTCCACCTGGCGGATGCTGTCGGCCAGCTTCTGCTTCAGGTAGCGCTGGTTGCCCAGGCCCGTTGCGCTGTCCACCAGGTTGCGCTCTTCCAGGCTGGTGATGTTCTCGGTGAGCAGGCGGTTTTCCATCAGCAGGCGCTGCAGGGTGTTGCTGAGGCGATCGGCAGCCAGCACACGGGGTACCAGTTGCTCGTTCATCGAGGACTTGCTGACGAAGTCGTCCACGCCGCGGTCGAAGGCTTCGGCCAGGGCGTTGTCGCCCTCCTTGCCGGTGAGCAGGATGATGTAGGTGTAGTGGTCGCCACTCTCGTCGAGCTGGCGTACCCGGGCGGTGAGCTCCAGGCCGTCCATCTCGGGCATCAGCCAGTCGGCAAGGAGGACGCTCACCGGCTGCTTTTCCAGCAGGTCGAGCGCTTCGCTGGCACTGCTGGCGAAGCGCACGTTCAGGTAGCCGGCCTGGCTCAGCGCGCGGCCGATCATGGCGCTGGAGAACTTGGCGTCGTCGACCACCAGGATGCTGAGATGGTTGGTTGGCATGGAATGTCTCGGAAACGGATAGGAAATGCCGGCCGACGGCGTCAGAGGTCGGGCGCGGTCTTGTCTGTCAGTTATAATGACCGCGCATTTTTATCGTCAAGCCAGGCTCGATGCTGACTGTGAACCGCATCGCGCCGTCCATCTGGAGAGATGTCATGCCTTCGTTCGACGTGGTGTCCGAACTGGACAAACACGAACTGACCAACGCCTTGGATAACGCCACCAAGGAACTGGACCGCCGTTTCGACCTGAAGGGCAAGTGCAGCTTCGAGGCCAAGGAAAAGTCCATCACCCTGACCGCCGAGGCGGATTTCATGCTCGAGCAGATGCTCGACATTCTTCGCTCGAGCCTGGTCAAACGCAAGATTGATGCGCAATGCATGGAGATCAAGGATTCCTTTGCCTCCGGCAAGGTGGTCAAGCAGGAAGTCGACTTCCGCGAGGGCATCGACAAGGATCTGGCGAAGAAGATCGTCGCCCTGATCAAGGACAAGAAGCTCAAGGTGCAGGCTGCCATCCAGGGTGAGCAGGTGCGTGTCACCGGCAAGAAGCGCGATGACCTGCAGGAAGCCATCGCGCTGCTGCGTGGTGAATCCCTCGGTATGCCGCTTCAGTTCAACAACTTCCGCGACTGATGCGCGCTGCTCTGTAAGAGCTGCGGAACCTCAGCGCCCGCGCGACGTCGCAGTAATAGAGTCGCTCGGCGAACTCCCGACCGCCATGGCTTGCCATGGCGGTTTTGTTTTTGGAATGGCAATAGACAAGGGGCCTGCATCCATGGATATGAATTACGAGCAGATCATGAACAGTGCGGAGGCCTGGACACCGGTCGTCCTCGCCTATCTGGGCAATGCCGTGCTGGCGCTGTTGACCCTGCTGGTCGGTTGGTGGGTGATCAACCTGTTCACCCGTCGTATCGGCGGGTTGCTGTCCACCAAGCACGTGGACAAGACGCTGCAGGGCTTCATCGGCAGCATGTTCAACATCATCCTGAAGATACTGCTGGTGGTCAGCGTGGCGTCGATGATCGGCATCCAGACCACCAGCTTCGTCGCCGCCATCGGTGCCGCCGGCCTGGCCATCGGCCTGGCGCTGCAGGGCAGCCTGTCGAACTTCGCCGGCGGCGTGCTGATCCTCCTGTTCCGCCCGTTCAAGATCGGTGACTGGATCGAGGCCCAGGGCGTTTCCGGCACGGTGGACAACATCATGATCTTCCACACAGTGCTGCGCACCGGTGACAACCGTACGGTGATCGTGCCCAATGGCGCGCTGTCCAACGGCATCATCACCAACACCTCGACCCAGACGACCCGCCAGGTGACCTTCGATGTGAAGCTGGCCTTCGACGCCGACCTGGAGGGCGCTCGTGCCATCCTCAAGGAGCTGGCGGATGATTCGCGCGTACTCAAGTCGCCGGCGCCGGTGGTCGTGGTCGCAGGCCTGGGCGAGAACTCGGTGACCCTGTCGCTGCGCCTGTGGACCGCCAATTCCGACTACTGGGCCGTCACCTTCATGCTCAACGAACAGGTGCGCCAGCGCCTGCGCGACGACGGCATCGACCTTGCGCCGAACAAGGTGGTGCGTGTGGTCAAGGGTGAAGAGGACGCCGTCCTGGCGGACTGATCCCTCACGCAGTACGGAAAAGGCCGGCATTTGCCGGCCTTTTTCATGGGCGCTGCCTCAGTGGCGTTCGGCGCTGGCTGGCTGTGTCGGTGCTTCGCTGGCTTCCTCGGCGGCGCCATTGGTCATGTCGTTCTTGCGCTGCAGCCACAGCCAGCCGATCAGCAGCAGCGTCGGAATGCCCAGCAGCGCGGTGAAGAAGAAGAAACGCTCATAGCCCATGCCTTCGACCATCGCGCCGGAGTAGCCGCCAATGAAGCGCGGCAGCAGCAGCATGGTGGAGCTGAGCATGGCGTACTGGGTAGCGGAGAACTTCAGGTTGGTCAGGCTCGACAGGTAGGCGACGAAGGCCGAGGTCGCCAGGCCGCCGCTGAAGTTGTCGAGCATGATGGTCACCACCAGCATGGTGACGTGGGGCTCCAGCACCTTCAGCAGGGCGAAGACGTTCTGCCCCATGAGATGCGGATCGTCGATCGCGCCCATCTGCGCCAGGAAGGCGAACAGCAGGTTGGTCGCCGCCGAGGCCGCGCCGCCGATGAGCAGGATCGGCAGGATGCTGAAGCGGGCGATCAGCACACCGCCGGCCGCCGCGCCCACCAGGGTCATGACCACGCCGAACAGCTTGCTGACGGTGGCGATGGTGTCCTTGGTGAAGCCCATGTCGATGTAGAACACGCTGGCCATGGTGCCCATAACGGTGTCGGACATGCGATAGGTGGAAATCAGCCCGAGCAGCAGCAGGGCCTGCCAGCGGTAGCGGCGGACGAACTCGGTGATCGGTGTCAGTACCGGAGCCATCAGCAGCCGACCCGGCGCGGAGATGCAGCTCAGGGCGATCAGCAGGTAGAGGAGGGCGAGCCACCACTTGCCGGCTTCGATCATGTTGATGAATGCGGTGCCGGTCACCAGCAGGATGATCAGCACGATCACCGAAACCGCCTGGTGGACGAAGTCGAACTGCGGCAGGCCGCGCCCGTGCACGGCCAGCAGCAGTGGGCGGCGCACCTTCGACAGCAGCTCGCGGACCGGGCGGATCTGCCGACGACCGTGGGGCGTCATGCAGATGCCGATGAAGATTCCGTAGAGCGCCGCGCGCGGCCAGGCCTGGGCGGTCAGCGCGGTGAGCATGGCCGGCACGGAGATCAGCAGCACCAGCAGGGTCAGCACCGAGAGCAGCTGGTGGTTGAAGGCGAAAGCCGAGCTGCCGGCCTGCGGCTGCACGTTCACCGGCGGCTCTTTCATCAGCAGGGTGGTGATCAGGCCGGGCAGGATGGCCAGCGAGCACACTGCGTAGGTCAGTGCCCAGGCCGACTGGCTGTAGTGCAGGGCACTGGAGCCGGCCCATTCGGCGAGGAACAGCACGCCGGCTGTGGCAAACAGTACGGCGACCCGGTAGCCGGTCATGTAGCACGCGGCCAGCGCAGCCTGGCGGGTGTTCTCGGCGATTTCCAGGCGATAGGCGTCGATCGCGATGTCCTGGGTGGCCGAGGCGAAGGCCACGACCATCGCCAGGGCGATCAGCCAGTTCAGATGCGACTGCGGGTTGCACAGGGCCATGCCGAGCAGGCCGATGGCGATCAGGCCCTGGGAGAACACCAGCCAGGAGCGGCGACGGCCCAGGTGGCCGATGAAGGGCAGGCGCCACTGGTCGAGCATGGGCGACCACACCCATTTGAAGGCGTAGACCAGCCCGATCCAGCTGGCGAATCCGATGGTCTCCCGAGCGACACCCGCTTCACGCAACCACACCGAGAGGGTGGAGAGCACCAGCATGTACGGCAGGCCGGCGGCGAAACCCAGCAGCAAAAGCGCGAGGCTGGCGGGAGACTTATAGGCAATCCATGCCTCGCGCCAGGAATGCTCTTTCATGGGGGGTGTTTTCCAGCAGGTCGAAAAATTACGCGAACTCTACTAGGACTGCTCACCGCTAGGCCAGCCGTGCCGACGTATGTCCACCCGATCGTTATGGATTCTGACACCCTCTGCACGCAATCGTGCGCGTTGTTCGTTACCCGAAACGGTGCCAATGGGCAGGCTGATGCGACCACCGGCGGCGATCACCCGGTGCCAGGGCAGGCGGGTGCCTTCGGGTAACTGGCTGAGGATGCGGCCTACAAGCCGCGCAGAACGCCCCAGCCCGGCCAGTTTGGCCACGTCGCCGTAGGTGATCACGTGCCCTTCCGGCACTTGGGCGATCACCAGAAAAATGGCCTCGCGGCGAGTCTGCAGGCTTTCCTGCGTCAGGTCCGCGGAGGAGGCGGAGACTTTGCGCTCGGGCATGGGGTGACGGTCGCTTCGGTGGGGGCCTGGTCAGGATATAGCGAAGCCTGTGGTAGGCAAATGCTCGCGGCTAAATGAAGGAAATTTCCGGCCCTTCTGTCAGTAATGATGAACTCCATGCCGCTGGGTCTGTCAGTCGTTGCTCTAGCGTCGGGTATCTGGATAATGCCCGGCTTTTTGCCCACTTTGTCCAGTTGAATCAGGCTCATGTTGTCTAGAACCCTGCTCTCCATTGCCTTGGCTTCCTGTTCCCTTTCCGCTGTCGCCGATACCGTCTGGTTGAAGAATGGCGACCGCCTGACCGGCACCATCAAGCTGTTCGACGGCGGCAAGCTGTTGCTGGCGACTGATTATGGCGGGGAGATCACCCTGAAATGGGACAAGATCAAGACTCTCGAGACCGACCAGAACCTGCTGGTGAAGTACGACGAGGAAACCGGCGAGCACTCCAAGGGCATCAAGGCGTCGGACGATGGCAAGGTCACGCTGGTCAACGGCCAGCCGCGTACCGTGGAGCTGGCGAAGATCGAGCAGATGATGCCGCCCAAGCCGATCCTCGAAGACTGGGTATGGACTGGCAACGTCGATTTCTCCCTGGACCACAAGCAGGCCGAGAACGATGTCGAGGACTACGACATCGATTTCAAGACCAACGCCCGCCACGGCCGCTGGCGCCACAACCTGCAGGGTGAGTACAACCGCGAGAAGAAGAACGACCAGGTCAGCACCGACAACTATTCGGCGCAGTACGCCCTCGACCGCTTCCTCGACGAGCACTGGTTCTGGCAGGGGCAGGCGCAGTACAAGCGCGACTGGATCGAGGACCTGCAGAAGAAGCGCACCGTCGGTACCGGTCCGGGCTACCAGTTCTGGGATAACGAACTGGGCGCGTTCTCCCTGGCCACGCTGGTCAACCGCAACGACTACGAGTTCGTCGACGACGAGAAATCCCACTTCTACAGCACCAGCCTGAAGTGGGACTACAACCGCTACCTGCTGGCCAAGCAGTTCGAGCTGTTCACCAACGGCGAAGTCAGCAAGCCACTGGAGTCCAACGTGGACTACGAACTGGAGAGCGAGGCGGGCATTCGCTACAAGCTGACCTCCTGGGCGTCCCTGAGCCTGAAGGCCGAGTGGGACAAGCTCAGCGGCAACGATGGCGACGTCAACGAGCGTCGCTACACCGTTGGCCTGGGTGTGGGCTGGTAACGCCGATTTATATAGGAGCGAGCTTGCTCGCGAACAACCCCAACGACGGCGGGGAAACGTTCGCGAGCAAGCTCGCTCCTACAAAAAGCACAAAAAAGCCCCGCACGTGGCGGGGCTTTTTCATGGACGGGAGGATTACAGGCGCAGGCCGCCGTCCAGCTCCAGCACGCGGCCGGTGTAGTAGTCGTTCTCGAGGATGTAGGCCACCGAGTGGGCGATTTCCAGCGGTTTACCCAGGCGCTTGAGTGGGATACCGGAGGTCATTTTCTCCAGCGCTTCGGGTTTCATGCTGGCGACCATGTCGGTCTCGATGAAGCCCGGAGCCACGCCGGCCACGCGGATGCCGTAGCGCGCCAGTTCCTTCGCCCACACCACGGTGTCGGCAGCGACGCCGGCCTTGGCTGCGGAGTAGTTGGCCTGGCCCATGTTGCCGGCGCGGGAGATGGAGGAGATGTTGACGATCGCGCCTTCGTTCTTCAGCTCGATCATCTTCGCCGCCACTTCGCGGGTGCAGAGGAACACACCGGTCAGGTTGACGTCGATCACGGCCTGCCATTGGGCCAGACTCATCTTGCTCAGCTCGCCGTCCTTGACCTTGATGGTCAGGCCGTCGCGCAGGATGCCGGCGTTGTTCACCAGGCCGTTGATGGCGCCGAAGTCGCTGGCGACCTGGGCCACCATGTGGGTAACCTGTTCTTCATTGGCGACGTTGCACAGATAGGCGCGGGCGTCACCACCGGCGGCCTTGCAGGCAGTCACGGCTTCGTCCAGTTTTTCGGCATTGAGGTCAACCAGCGCGACGCGAGCGCCCTTGCCGGAGAGGTACTCGCCCATGGCACGGCCCAGGCCCTGGCAGCCACCGGTGATGATGATGACCTTGTCTTTCAATTGCATCGGAACAACCCCACGAACAGTTTCTGGTAAAAGGCCCCGCCGGCAGCTGTGCACAGAGTCAGTCCTGCCCGTCCGTTTACGACGGATTCTTTGCGAGGAGTCATAAGTTGAGCGTGAAAGCTGCCAAGCATGCCCGAGAACTGCTGCTCAAGGAATACCGCGGCGTCCTCTCCACCCACTCGAAGAAGTGGCCCGGTTTTCCCTTCGGCTCCGTCGTGCCCTACTGCCTCGACGAGGCGGGCCGGCCGCTGATCCTGATCAGTCGTATCGCCCAGCACACCCACAACCTGCAGATGGATGGCAAATGCTCGTTGCTCATCGGCGAGCGCGGCGTCGACGACATCCAGGCCGCCGGCCGCCTGACCCTGCTGGCCGAGGCGCTGATGATCGAGGATGTCGACGCCATCGCCGGCGCTGCCGAGCGCTACTACCGCTATTTTCCCGGTTCGCAGGACTACCACATCGTCCACGACTTCGATTTCTGGGTGCTCGAGCCGGTGCAGTGGCGTTTTATCGGCGGCTTCGGCGATATCCACTGGCTGGGCGCCGACAGCGTGCCGCTGGCCAACCCTTTCATCGGCGAGGTGGAAAGGAGCATGGTCGAGCACATGAACAGCGACCATGCCAGCGCCATCGAACATTACGTCGAGCTGGCCGGGCTGCCCGCTGGCAAGGATCCGCAACTGGCGGGAATTGATACCGAAGGTTTCCACCTGCGCATCGGCCAGGGCCTGCACTGGTTGCCGTTCCCTGCGCCCTGCGGCAATCCTGGTGCGGTGCGCCAGGCTCTGGTGCAGTTGGCCAGGGCGGACGTCTGGCCGGGTAGTGAAGTCATCCAGGCTTGAACAATCCCCGGCCATTCCCTTGAAATTGGCGCGGGACGTCGCCACCTTGCCTGCTATCTGGGTAAATGCCCCGCCAAGGAAACATCGATGCGAGTTCCTCTTTTCCTGATTCTTCTGTTCCCGCTGATCGAGCTGGCCGTGATGATCAAGGTCGGCAGCGTGATCGGCGTGGGCTGGACCCTGCTGCTGATCATTGCCGGTGCCTTCATCGGCGCCGCCGTTCTGCGTGTCGCTGGCGTCGCCACCGCGCTGCGTGCCCGCGAGCGCCTGAATCGCGGCGAGCTACCCGAACAGGAAATGCTCGAAGGCCTGGTCATCGCCCTGGGTGGTGGCCTGCTGATGCTGCCGGGCTTCATCAGCGACGCCATCGGCCTGCTCTGCCTGATCCCCTTCACCCGCCGCCTGATGCTTGGCCGCGTGCGCCAGCGCATGCAGGAACAGGCCGAGCGCCGCCGGGCCTTCGCCGACGATCCGGCCGCCCAGCAACGTGGCGGCCCCAGCGTGATCGAAGGCGAGTACCAGCGCCGCGAGGAAGACCGCGACCGCCTGCGTTGAGTTTCGGGCGGTTTCGGCCGCCGCGAGCACCCTCCGTTTGCAATTTTTTTTTCGTCACACCCTTGAAATGCCTTGTAGCGACCTTATGTACCGGTCACCGCAAGGTCCCTGTCGCATGGACAGGCTGCTCTTTACGCGTCTCGCCAGCCGGGACGCAAACCGGCAACGCCGGATTCAATAAAACCTGCCGGGCATCGATCTGGCCGTTGGAAATCACAGTTTGGGAGAGTTACGACTATGAAGCTTCGTCCTCTGCATGACCGCGTCGTCATCCGTCGCAGCGAGGAAGAGACCAAAACCGCAGGCGGCATCGTGCTGCCGGGTTCCGCCGCCGAGAAACCGAACCGCGGTGAAGTGGTCGCTGTTGGTGCCGGCCGTGTCCTGGACAACGGCGAAGTTCGCGCTCTGGCCGTCAAGGTCGGTGACAAGGTGGTGTTCGGTCCTTACTCCGGCAGCAACGCCATCAAGGTCGACGGCGAAGAACTGCTGGTGATGGGCGAGTCCGAGATCCTCGCCGTCCTGGAAGACTGATTTCAGTCCGTCCACTCCCCACCGAATTCGATTTAGAGGAAACAGAACATGGCTGCCAAAGAAGTTAAGTTCGGCGATTCCGCTCGCAAGAAAATGCTGGTCGGCGTAAACGTCCTGGCCGACGCGGTTAAAGCGACCCTCGGCCCGAAAGGCCGTAACGTCATCCTGGACAAGAGCTTCGGTGCTCCGACCATCACCAAGGACGGCGTTTCCGTCGCCAAGGAAATCGAACTCAAAGACAAGTTCGAGAACATGGGCGCCCAGCTGGTGAAAGACGTTGCCTCCAAGGCCAACGACGCTGCCGGTGACGGCACCACCACCGCTACCGTTCTGGCTCAGGCCATCGTCAA
This sequence comes from Pseudomonas multiresinivorans, assembly GCF_012971725.1. NCBI lineage: Bacteria > Pseudomonadati > Pseudomonadota > Gammaproteobacteria > Pseudomonadales > Pseudomonadaceae > Pseudomonas > Pseudomonas multiresinivorans. Next base: position 5,867,377 of record NZ_CP048833.1, on the reverse strand, counting down.
CGAAGGCCTGAAAGCCGTCGCTGCCGGCATGAACCCGATGGACCTGAAGCGCGGCATCGACAAGGCCACCATCGCCATCGTTGCCCAGCTGAAAGAGCAGGCCAAGCCTTGCGCCGACACCAAGGCCATTGCCCAGGTCGGCACCATCTCCGCCAACTCCGACGACTCCATCGGCAACATCATTGCCGAAGCTATGGACAAGGTCGGTAAAGAAGGCGTGATCACCGTTGAAGAAGGCTCGGGCCTGGAAAACGAACTGTCCGTCGTAGAAGGCATGCAGTTCGACCGTGGCTACCTGTCCCCCTACTTCATCAACAAGCCGGACACCATGGTTGCCGAGCTCGACGGCCCGCTGCTGCTGCTGGTCGACAAGAAGATCTCCAACATCCGCGAAATGCTGCCGGTCCTGGAAGCCGTTGCCAAAGCCGGCCGTCCGCTGCTGATCGTGGCTGAAGACGTCGAAGGCGAAGCCCTGGCTACCCTGGTCGTCAACAACATGCGTGGCATCGTGAAAGTCGCAGCCGTCAAGGCTCCGGGCTTCGGCGACCGCCGCAAGGCCATGCTGCAGGACATCGCCATCCTGACCGGCGGTACCGTCATCTCCGAAGAAGTCGGTCTGAGCCTGGAAGGCGCCACCCTGGAGCACCTGGGTAACGCCAAGCGCGTCGTACTGAGCAAAGAAAACACCACCATCATCGATGGCGCTGGCGCTCAGGCCGACATCGAAGCTCGCGTCCTGCAGATCCGCAAGCAGGTCGAAGAGACTTCCTCCGACTACGACCGCGAGAAGCTGCAAGAGCGTCTGGCCAAGCTGGCCGGCGGTGTTGCCGTGATCAAGGTTGGCGCTGCCACCGAAGTCGAGATGAAAGAGAAGAAAGCCCGCGTTGAAGACGCCCTGCACGCTACCCGTGCTGCGGTCGAAGAAGGCGTGGTTCCTGGCGGCGGCGTCGCTCTGGTTCGTGCTCTGCAAGCCATCGAAGGCCTGAAGGGCGACAACGAAGACCAGAACGTCGGTATCGCCCTGCTGCGTCGCGCTGTCGAAGCTCCGCTGCGCCAGATCGTTGCCAACTCCGGTGACGAGCCGAGCGTCGTGGTCGACAAGGTCAAGCAAGGTTCGGGCAACTACGGCTACAACGCTGCTACCGGCGTGTACGGCGACATGATCGAGATGGGTATCCTCGATCCGGCCAAAGTCACCCGTTCGGCCCTGCAAGCCGCTGCTTCCATCGGCGGCCTGATGGTCACCACCGAGGCCATGGTCGCCGAAGTGGCTGACGATAAGGCAGCTCCGGCCATGCCGGACATGGGCGGCATGGGTGGCATGGGCGGCATGATGTAAGCCACCCGGCACCTGCTGTAAGAAAAAGCCCCGCCTAGGCGGGGCTTTTTCATGGGCGTGGGTTATGCCAGACTGCGGCGCAGGAGATGGCATTCCTCCTTCAACCGCCCTTGTGGCTGATGATGCCTACGCATTGACCTGGAAAGGCGCGTAGGCGCTCGCCTGCAGCCTGTCCAAATCATCCCTTCCAGGACAGGATCATGTTGAAATCCATTCTCGCCGTGTCTATCGGCGCCGCCCTCGGAGCCTTGCTGCGCTGGGTTCTCGGGCTCAAGCTCAATACCCTTTTGCCGTCGATGCCGCCGGGCACGGTGGTCGCCAATCTGGTCGGCGGCTACATCATCGGCGCGGCCATCGCCTTCTTCGCCAACACCCCCGACGTAGCACCCGAGTGGCGCTTGCTGATCATCACCGGGTTCTGCGGTGGCCTCACGACTTTCTCGACCTTCTCGGCGGAAGTTGTCGTGCTGTTGCAGCAGGGCCGGCTGGCCTGGGCAATGGGCACTGTCGCCACGCACCTTGCTGGATCCCTGTTGATGACCCTGGCCGGGCTGTGGTCGGTGCACGCGCTGATGGGCCGCTAGGTTCGGGCAGGAGAGTTCCCGCTCGGGCGCCAGCGATAGAGAGGCCACAGGCCTTCGGAGGAAGAGATGAACGGCTACCAGTTGAAGTTCTTCACCCAGCAGGATCGCAAGCATGCCGGCCTGCCGCTGGCCCAGTGGCTGCTGGAGGAGGCGCGCCGGCAGGGTGTTCGCGGCGCCACCCTGATGACGGCGAGCGAAGGATTCGGCAAGACCGGGCGCATTCACTATGCGCACTTCTTCGAGCTGGCCGACCAGCCGCAGGAAGTCACCATGGCTGTCAGCGAGGAGGAGTCCGGGCGCATCTTCGCCGCCATTCGCCAAGCGGGCGTGAAGCTGTTCTACGTGAAGACGCCAATCGAGTTTGGCGTCACCGGCGAGGACGACTGATCACCGCCGAGCTCTTGCGCTCAGTGGGCGGCGTGTGAGTGCTACCGTGTCAGTGCGAACAAGTGTGAAAAAACCGTCAAAGGCGCTTAAGTTCCATTTAAGCCAGTTAGGCTAGAGTGCTGTTCGCGAAAGGAGAGCACATGCGCATTCTGTTGGTTGAAGACAATCGGGACATCCTGGCCAATATGGCCGACTACCTGGGCCTCAAGGGCTATACGGTGGATTGCGCCCAGGACGGCCTGTCCGGATTGCACCTGGCGGCGACCTCCCATTACGACCTGATCGTACTGGACGTCATGCTGCCGGGGCTGGACGGTTTCACACTGTGCCGCCGGCTGCGTGAAGACGCGCGCCGCGACACACCGGTGATCATGCTCACCGCCCGTGACCAGTTGGACGATCGCCTGCAGGGCTTCCGCTCGGGCGCCGACGATTACCTGCTCAAGCCCTTCGCGCTGTCCGAGCTGGCCGCCCGCATCGAAGCGGTGCTGCGCCGCAGCCAGGGTGGCGGTCGTCGCGAGTTGCAGGTCGCCGACCTGAGCTACAACCTCGACACCCTCGAAGTGAACCGTGCCGGCAAACCGCTGAAACTCAACCCCATCGGCCTCAAGCTGCTGGCGGTATTGATGCAGAAGAGCCCGCACGTCGTGCGCCGCGATGTGCTCGAGGAAGCCGTCTGGGGCGACGACTGCCCTGACAGCGACAGCCTGCGCAGCCACGTGCACCAGCTTCGCCAGGTGATCGACAAGCCCTTCGCATCCTCCCTGCTGCACACGGTGCACGGTGTCGGCTACAAGCTGGCAGAGGAAACGCATGGAGTATAAGCAGAGCCTTTCCCGCCGGATTGTCTTTGCCTTCGTACTCATGACCGCCGCCGTCGGCGGACTGTTCTCGGTGGGAATCGTCGGCGTCGTTCACATCGTCGAAGAGCGCCTGATTTCCCGTGACCTGGGCGGCGAGCTGGATCGCATCATCAATGAGGACCTGGGCGACGGCCAGGCTCCCAAGCTCGATCCGGGCATGCGTTTCTTCATCAGCGACGGCGCAGGCGTCTACGCCATGCCGCCGGCACTGCGCCGGCTGGACGAAGGGTTCCACGAAGTCTTCGATGGCGAGTTGTCCTTCCATGCGCTGGCGCGCGACGTCGATGGTCGCCGCTTCGTCCTGCTGCAGGATCAGAGCGACTTCGAAGCACGCGAACAGATTCTCTATGCGGCGGTGGTCACCGGTTACGTCCTGAGCCTGGTCTTGTCCGGGGTCCTGGGCTGGCTGCTGGCGCGCAAGGTCATGGAACCGGTAGCACGCCTGGCGCGCCAGGTCCGGCATCGCGACCAGTTGCTCGAGCTGGCACCGCCCATGTCGCCGGATTACGCCAACGACGAAGTGGGTGAACTGGCGGCGGCTTTCGATTACGCCATGGGGCGGCTGCACGACGTGCTGACTCGGGAAAAGCTCTTTACCAGCGATGTCAGTCATGAATTGCGTACGCCACTGATGGTGATCGCCACCAGCTGCGAGCTGTTGGCAGAGGAGCCTGGGCTCAGCGCGCGGGCGCGTGCTCAACTGGCGCGTATGAACAGTGCCTGCGAGGAGATGCGTGACCTGGTGCAGACCTTCCTCATGCTGGCCAGGGCCCAGCGCAAGGACATGGCCATCGTTTCGCAGGCCGGGCTTCGCCAGATCGGAGATGAATTGGTAGCGCAGTGGCGCGGCCCGATCGAAGCGAAAGGTTTGACGCTGGTATACGAGGCGAACCAGGAGATGCCCGGGCTATTCAACGCGCCTTTCCTGCGCTCGGTGATGAGCAATTTATTGCGCAATGCGATGCATTACACCGAAAGCGGCAGCATCCGCTTACAACTTGGGCCGAGCGGATTCTGGGTCGAAGACACCGGCGCCGGCATCCCGGAGGAACAGCGCGAACGCGTCTTCCAGCCGTTCGTTCGTGGCCAGAACCCGCGTGGTGAGGGGCTTGGGCTTGGGTTGTCGCTGGTCAAGCGAATCTGCGCCTCCGAAGGCTGGGACGTCACGCTGCGCCCCGCAGAACCCCATGGCTGCCGCTTCGAAGTTCGCCTAGCCGTGGTTTGACAAAATCTTCACAAGTGCATGACCCGGCTGTGACAGGCTGGTTTGTATCGTTCGCCCTGAATTCGGGAAAGGTAATAATCCGATGACTGAAAAACCCGTCGACTTGGAATTCTCCCAGAAGTACGACCGCCAGCATGCGCAGCGTTACCTGCGCAAGCACCAGGCCGGACTGTCCCGGAAACTTTCCCATTGGCGCGATGTCCAGATAGCCCGCCAGGCCCTCAAGCTCGCCGGCCAGCCCAACCTGGTGCTCGACCTGCCGTGTGGTGCCGGACGCTTCTGGCCGATGCTGGCTGAAAAGGAGAACCGGGTGATCATCGGGGCGGACAATTCGCCTGACATGATCGCCGTCGCCTGCGCCGGTCAACCGAATGAGGTTGTCAAACGCGTTCGACCTTTGCAGACTTCGGCGTTTGCCATTGATCTGCCGGACAATGCCGTCGACAGCATCTTCTCGATGCGTCTAATGCACCACATCGGCGAATCTGATGATCGTTTGACGATGTTGCGCGAATTTCACCGCGTAAGTCGCGATTCGGTGATCCTGTCGCTGTGGGTCGATGGCAACTTCAAGTCCTGGAAACGCGCGCGAGCCGAGTCGGCCCGCAAGAAACACGCCTACCAGAACCGCTTCGTGATTCCCGCCAAGACCATCGAGGCGGAGTTCCGCCAGGCTGGTTTCAAGGTCCAGGATCACATTGATTTCGTCCCGCTCATCCATATGTGGCGGGTCTACATTCTGCGTAAGGAGTGATGGATGGCCGTTGATCTGGCTTCGCTGCAGCAAATTTCCGGTGAGAACGCCATCGACCGTTGGCTCCAGGTACCCGGCAAGTGGGTCGAGGAGCCGAACCGTCGGCGTGGTGGCGAGAGCGGCGTGCAGCGAGTCCTGACCTCCGACGGCCGGATGCTCTATCGCAAGCAGCAGATGGGCCACATCTACCGTGACCTGCTGCACCCCTTCGGCTATCCCACCGCGATTCGCGAGCGCAATGCGCTCAAGGCTGCCGAAGCGCTTGGCGTGAAGGTGCCGACCCTGGTCTATGCCGGTTGCCGCAAGGTGGATGGCGAATGGCAGGCCCTGCTGGTTACCGAGTCCCTCGACGGTTTCAGCAGCCTTGAAGACTGCTACGCCCGTGGCGACCAGGATCGCTGGGGCGAAGCGCTGCACCAAAGAATTCTGCAACATTACGGTAGTACCCTTGCAAAACTTAACGCCGGCCGCTGGCAGCACGGCTGCCTTTACCTCAAGCACGTATTCGTGAAGGTGGACGGCGACAAGATCGAAGTGGCCCTGATTGACATGGAAAAAGCCCGCCAGCGCTTCAGCGCTCAGCGTGCTGCGCGTCATGATCTTCGCCAGGTGAAACGCCGCTCGTCGTGGACTGAGGCGCAATGGCAGGCCTTTGTCTATGGTTACCAAGCGGCGTTTGGCAGCGCCATCAAAGGGTTGCAGACATGAAGTTAGAAATTACGCGAGGTTTGCTCCTCGTTGGCGCGCTCGGGGTGGCAACCCTGGCGGCGGCGGCCTGGCATGAGCCGGGGCCTTCGGTCATCACCGGAAAAGGCGGCTTGGACAGCTGCCCCATCCCGCCCAACCTGCGCGCCAAGCAACAGGACATCCGCCCGGACGATGACCTGCTGCTTTTCCTCTTCGGGATGTCGCAGAGCAAAGCACGCTGATTTCTGATTCGAACTCAAAACCCCGCCTCGGCGGGGTTTTTTGTGGGCGGCGGGTTTAGACTGCCGGTTCGAAGCCTGCAATGAGACGAGCATGAGCGACAGCGCATTTTCCCGGCGGATCGTGCAGAACCTGCTGGATACCGATTTCTACAAGCTGAGCATGATGCAGGCAGTGCTGCACAACTACCCCAACGCCGAGGTGGAGTGGGAGTTCCGTTGCCGCAACGAAGAGGATCTGCGCGCCTACCTGGAGCCGCTGCGCGAGCAGATCGAGCGCCTGGCGGAGCTTTCCTTTGCGCCGCAGGACCTGGCCTTCCTCGAGCGCATCCCGTTCTTCAAGCCGGACTTCATCCGCTTCCTTGGCCTTTTCCGCTTCAACCCCAACTACGTCCAGCTGGGCGTGGAGAACGAGGAGCTGTACCTGCGGCTCAAAGGCCCATGGCTGCATGTGATCCTCTTCGAAGTGCCGCTGCTGGCGATCATCAGCGAAGTGCGCAACCGACACCGTCATCCGGGCGCCACGCTGACGATGGCCCGCGAGCGGCTGCAGAAAAAATTCGACTGGCTGCGCGGGGAGGCCGGCGCGGAAGAACTGGCCGGCTTCAAGATGGCCGATTTCGGCACTCGCCGACGCTTCTCCTACCCGGTGCAGGAGGCGGTGGTGCGCGATCTGCGCGACGGCTTCCCGGGGCATTTCGTCGGCACCAGCAATGTTCACCTGGCGCGCGAGCTGGGCGTCAAACCGCTGGGCACCATGGCCCATGAGTGGCTGATGGCACACCAGCAACTCGGTCCGCGGTTGATCGACAGCCAGGCCGCCGCGCTGGACGCATGGGTACGCGAGTACCGTGGGCAACTGGGCATCGCCCTGACCGACTGCATCACCATGGACGCCTTCCTGGCGGACTTCGACCTTTACTTTGCCAAGCTCTTCGACGGCCTGCGCCACGACTCGGGCGACCCGCTGGAGTGGGCGGAAAAGGCCATCCAGCATTACGAGCGGCTGGGCATCGACCCGCAGACCAAGACCCTGGTGTTCTCCGATGGCCTCAACCTGCCGCGGGCACTGGAAATCTATCGCGCGCTGCGCGAGCGCATTGACGTCAGTTTCGGTATCGGCACGCATTTCACCTGTGATGTGCCGGGCGTACAGCCGATGAACATCGTGCTGAAGATGACCGCCTGCAATGGTCATCCGGTGGCGAAGATCTCAGACGCACCAGGCAAGACCCAGTGCAAGGACGAGAACTTCCTGCACTACCTCAAGCATGTCTTCAAAGTACCGGGGTAGCCGATTGCGCGGCGCGCCGGGACGCGCCACTCTTGCTCAAGCACTCATCGCGACAGGCCCACTGAAGGGGAACAACGGATGTCAGCCACGAACGAACTCATCATCGGTGCGGGTCCCGACGGGCAGCCGGTCGGCCAGTCCTGGAAGCTCGCCAACCGCCACGGCCTGATCGCCGGCGCTACCGGCACCGGCAAGACGGTGACCCTGCAGCACCTCGCCGAGTCTTTCAGCGATGCGGGTATCGCGGTGTTCGCTGCGGACATCAAGGGCGACCTGTGTGGTATCGCCGCTGCCGGTAATTCTCAGGGCAAGGTGGCTGAGCGCATCGCCAGCATGCCGTGGCTGAACTACAAGCCCCAGGCCTACCCGGTCAGTATCTGGGATATCGCCGGCAAGACCGGCCACCCACTGCGCACCACGCTGTCGGAGATGGGCCCGCTGTTGCTGTCCAACCTGCTGGAACTGACCGAGAGCCAGCAGGCGGCGCTATTCGCCGCCTTCAAGGTGGCCGACCGCGAAGGCCTGCTGCTGCTCGATCTGAAGGACCTCAAGGCGCTGCTCAACCACTTCAAGGAACACCCGGAAGTGCTCGGCGAGGACCGCGCGCTGTTTACCGGTGCCTCGTCCCAGGCGCTGCTGCGGCGCCTGGCGCTGCTGGAGCAGCAGGGTGCCGAGGACTTCTTCGGCGAACCGGCGCTGCAACTGGAGGACCTGCTGCGCCCCGAGGCCGATGGTCGCGGGCGCATCCACCTGCTGGATGCCAGCAAGCTGGTGCACGACGCGCCCAAGGTCTATGCCACCTTCCTGCTCTGGCTGCTGGCCGAATTGTTCGAACAGCTGCCCGAGCGCGGCGATGCGGACAAGCCGATCCTCGCGCTGTTCTTCGACGAGGCGCACCTGCTGTTCAACGGTACGCCCAAGGCCCTGCAGGATCGTCTGGAGCAGGTAGTGCGGCTGATCCGTTCCAAGGGCGTGGGTGTGTACTTCGTCACCCAGTCGCCCAGCGACCTGCCGGACGACGTGTTGGCGCAACTGGGCCTGCGCATCCAGCACGGTCTGCGCGCCTTCACGGCCAAGGAGCAGAAGTCCCTGCGCGCGGTGGCCGATGGCTTCCGCCCGAACCCGGCGTTCGACACCTTGAAGGTGCTCACCGAACTGGGCATCGGCGAGGCGCTGGTGGGCACGCTGGAAGAGAAGGGCACGCCCGCGATGGTCCAGCGCGTGGCCGTGGCGCCGCCGCAGTCGCGCATTGGCCCGCTGACCGATGCCGAACGTGCTGACGTCATCCGTCGCTCGCCGCTGGCCGGGCGCTATGACCAGCCGATCGATCGCGAGTCCGCGTACGAAAAGCTCACCGGCCGTGCCGACGACAAGATGGCGCCGACCCAGGGGAAGGAAGAGAAGGGCACCGACTTCGGAGGTATGGCCGGCGAGATCCTCGGTTCCCTGGCCAGCCAGGTCAGCAAGACCGTGGTACGCCAGGCGGCGAACCAGATCGGCCGGCAGTTGGTGCGAGGACTGATGGGCGCGCTGCTGGGCGGTAGCAAGCGGCGGTAAGCGCGGAGCCGCCTGTGGCGAATCAGTTCGGAGCGGATTCACCGGTGGGTTCGTCTCGGGGCGGTTCGCGAGCAAGGGCTAGGCGCTCCGCTCGGTCCTGCAGGGAGCGAGGTTTTTTGTAGGAGCGAGCTTGCTCGCGAACAAAAAAGGCGCCCGAAGGCGCCTTTTTCGCTTTCCGCTGCGGTCAGATGCGGAAGCTGTCCACCAGGTGGCGCAGGCGACCGGCCTGGTTCTCCAGGTCGGCACAGGCGCGCAGGGTGGCCTGGAGGTTTTCCACGCCTTCCTGGTTGAGGGTGTTGATCTCGGTGATGTCCATGTTCAACGAGTCGACTACGGCGGTCTGTTCCTCGGTGGCGGTGGCGACCGACTGGTTCATCGAGTCGATCTCGCCGATGCGGTGGGTCACGCTGGCCAGACGCTCGCCGGCACGGTTGGCGATCTCCACGCTTTCCAGGCTGTAGCGCTGGCTCTCGGTCATGGTGTCCACGGCTTCGCGGGCGCCGACCTGCAGCTCTTCGATCATCTTCTGAATCTGCTGGGCCGACTCCTGCGCGCGGTGGGCGAGGTTGCGCACTTCGTCGGCGACCACGGCGAAGCCACGGCCGGCTTCCCCGGCGCGGGCGGCCTCGATGGCGGCGTTCAGTGCCAGCAGGTTGGTTTGCTCGGAAATACCTTTGATCACCTCCAGAATCTGCCCGATGTTCACCGTGCGGCTGTTCAGCGCCTCGATGTTGGCGCAGGCGGAGCTGATCTTGTCGGACAGCTGGTTCATCGCGCTGATGGTCTGCTCGACCACCTGGCGGCCGTCGCCGGCCTGGTGCGAGGCATCGGTGGCGTGGTGCGAGGCGTCGGCGGCGTTGCGGGCGATTTCCTGGGCGGCGGCGCCCAGTTCATTGATCGCTGCGGCGACGCTGTTGGTGCGATTGGACTGCTCGTCGGAGTTACTCATGGACGAGTTGGAGGCGTTCACCACCAGCTGCGAGACGTCGTGCAACTGGCGTGCAGTGGAAGCCACTTCGCGGATGGATTCGTGGATACGTTCGACGAAGCGGTTGAAGGCGTTGCCCAGCACGCCGAACTCGTCGTTGCTGGCGACCTGCAGGCGCTTGGTCAGGTCGCCCTCGCCCTGGGCGATGTCTTCCATGGCGCGCCCCATGGTGGTCAGCGGCTGCATCAGCACGCGGATCAGCATGCCCAGCAGGAGCAGGATGGCGACGATGGCGATGGCCGCGGCGATGACGGCCGAGGTGCGGAATTTGCTCAGCATCGAATAGGCGGCGTCCTTGTCGATGGACAGGCCGATGTACCAGTTCACCGATGGCAGGCCTTTGACCTGGGTGAAGCTGAGGATGCGGGTGTGGCCGTTGAGCTCGGCCTCGCTGAAGCCGCCGCCGATCCTGGGGGTGTTCTGCGGGTAGATGTCGGAGAGGGACTTCATGATGAAGCTCTTGTCCGGGTGCACCAGGATCTTGCCGTCGCCGCTGACCAGGAAGGCGTAGCCCATGCCGCTGAAGTCCAGCGAGTTGATGATCTGCACCAGGGTCTGCAGGCCGAGGTCGCCGCCGACCACGCCTACGGTCTTGCCGCCGGCGCGGGCCGGGGTGGCCACGGTCATGATCAGTTCCTGGGTGGCCGCGTCGATGTAGGGCTCGGTCAGCGTGGTGCCGCCGGCGGCGACGGCATCCTTGTACCAGGGGCGGGTGCGCGGGTCGTAACCATCAGGCATGGCGCTGTTCGGGCGCATGGTGAAGGTGCCGTCTTCCTGGCCCAGGTAGGTGAAGTTGAAGGTCTTGCGCAGGGTGTCCTGTTCCAGCAGCGCGCTCAGGTGGTCCGCTGCGCTGTCGCGGGCAATGGTCTGTGCGGTGCTTTCGATCAGCAGCAGCCGGCCGCTCAGCCAGTTCTGGATGTTGCTGGCGCTCACCTCGCCCATTTCCCGCAGATAGTCCTCGAGGTCCTCGCGGATCGCGTTGCGCTGCAGGTAGTCGTTGTAGAGGGTGAAGAGGGTGAATGCCGAGAAAACAACAAGAGAAGCGGCCAGGAGGATCTTATGGCTGAATTTCAGGCTCTTGATCATGCTGCGTCGAGTCCGGAGGTAGTGGGATGCCTGAACGGCGTGGGTCCGGGCGACAGATCCGGTGTCGCCGCAGAACGTCCGTCCCCGTGGTGTGAAACGGACAGCGCCGGCGCGGCGGATAGCCGTGCGGGCTTGGCCGGGACTCCCTTGTCCCGGCAGTGAAGACAGGCCCGGTTTGTTGGTAGCTATCAAAGGCCTCACCCTTGCTTTCGGCGTGGCCTGTGGAAGCTTGAAAGAGTCGGACGAACGGTAGGAGTGGCTCTGTGGCGGGTGTTTCAGCCGTGATACAGGTTGCTGGGCCAGGCCCGGGAATGCGGATTCACCGGCGGTTTCGTCGCGGGGCGGTTCGCGAGCAAGCTCGCTCCTACAAGATACTGCCCTCCCTGTAGGACCGTGGGGGGCGCCTAGCCCTTGCTCGCGAACAAAAAAGGCGCCCGAAGGCGCCTTTTTCGCTTTCCGCTGCGGTCAGATGCGGAAGCTGTCCACCAGGTGGCGCAGGCGGCCGGCCTGGTTCTCCAGGTCGGCGCAGGCGCGCAGGGTGGCCTGGAGGTTCTCCACGCCTTCCTGGTTCAGCGTGTTGATCTCGGTGATGTCCATGTTCAGCGAGTCGACCACGGCGGTCTGTTCCTCGGTGGCGGTGGCGACCGACTGGTTCATCGAGTCGATTTCGCCGATGCGGTGGGTCACGCTGGCCAGACGCTCGCCGGCGCGGTTGGCGATCTCCACGCTTTCCAGGCTGTAGCGCTGGCTCTCGGTCATGGTGTCCACGGCTTCGCGGGCGCCGATCTGCAGCTCTTCGATCATCTTCTGAATTTCCTGCGCGGATTCCTGGGCACGGTGCGCCAGGTTGCGCACTTCGTCGGCGACCACGGCGAAGCCACGGCCGGCTTCCCCGGCGCGGGCTGCCTCGATGGCGGCGTTCAGTGCCAGCAGGTTGGTCTGCTCGGAGATGCCTTTGATCACCTCCAGAATCTGCCCGATGTTCACCGTGCGGCTGTTCAGCGCCTCGATGTTGGCGCAGGCGGAGCTGATCTTGTCGGACAGCTGATTCATCGCACTGATGGTCTGCTCGACCACCTGACGACCATCGCCGGCCTGGTGCGAGGCATCGGTGGCGTGGTGCGAGGCGTCGGCGGCGTTGCGGGCGATTTCCTGGGCGGCAGCGCCCAGTTCGTTGATCGCCGCGGCGACGCTGTTGGTCCGGTTGGACTGCTCGTCGGAGTTGCTCATGGACGAGTTGGAGGCATTGACCACCAGCTGCGAAACGTCATGCAGGCTGCGCGCGGTGGAAGCCACTTCGCGGATCGATTCGTGGATACGTTCGACGAAACGGTTGAAGGCATTGGCCAGCACGCCGAACTCGTCGTTGCTGGCGACCTGCAGGCGCTTGGTCAGGTCGCCTTCGCCCTGGGCGATGTCCTGCATGGCGCGGCCCATGTCGGTCAGTGGCGCCATCAGCACGCGGATGAGCATGCCCAGCAGGAAGAGGATGGCGACGATGGCGATCACGGTGGCGATGATCGCGGTGTTGCGGAAGTCGCTCAGCATTGCGTAGGCGGAGTCCTTGTTGAGCACCAGGGCGACGTACCAGGTGACTCCCGGCAGGCCTTTCACCGGCGTCATCGAGACCAGTTGCTCTTCACCGTTGATGCTGACTTCCTGCACGCCCGGCTGCACCTTCGGTGCGCCTTGCTGGTAGACCTCGCCGAGGGATTTGAAGATCAGGCTGCTGTCCGGGTGCAGGAGTATCTTGCCGGCATCGCTGACGAGGAAGGCATAGCCGTCGCCGTCGAACTTCAGCGAGTTGATGATCGCGGTGATGGTCTCCAGCTTCATGTCGCCGGCGGCCACGCCGACCAGTTGGCCGTTGCGCATGACCGGCATCGACATGGCGAGGATCTGCTCGTTGGTGCCGGCATCCAGGAAGGGCTCGGTGACGATCAGCCGGCCGGCGGCCACGGCGTCCTTGTACCAGCCGCGGGTGCGCGGGTCGTAGCCATCGGGCATCGGCGCATAGGGGCGCATGGTGAACACGCCGCTGGCGGCTTCACCCAGATAGACCGATTCGAAGTTCTTCTGGAACACCGCCTGTTCCAGCACGTGCTGGATGCGCTCGGGCGTTGGTTCGCCATCGGCCAGCTGCGCGGCTTCCGCCTCGACCAACTGGATGCGGCCTTCCAGCCAGCTCTGGATGTTGCTGGCGGTCAGGCTGCCCACCTCGGAGAGATAGGACTCGGTGTCGGAGTGGATCGCCTCGCGCTGGCGGAAGTCGTTGAAGAGGATGAAGCAGGCGAAGGCGAAGGTGACGACGAGGGAGGCTGCCAGGAGGATCTTCCTGGAGAAGGACAGCGAGCGAAGCATGGGGAAAGCATCCTGCAGGTGGAACAAGGGTTAGGCAGGATGTATCGGCGGTTGAGATCAAAACTTTAGGCGAAACTTTTCGGCGGGCAGACGAATGAGTTCCCGCGCGGAGGCGCGGGAACTATTTAATTAGGTCGGTCAGCGGTATCTGTTATAAGGCTTTCGCAACTTCGGTTTGAATTTTAGTCATGATCGTTCCGAGGTCGGTTCCGATCAGCGCAGCTCCGGTAATGACGATCACTGAGATCAAACCCGCAATAACCGCATACTCGATTGCTGTCGCCCCTTCCTTGTCAGCCGCGAATGATTTGGCCATGCAAAACAGTTTCAGGGACAGGTTTTTTATTTTCAGGTCCATCGCGGATGCTCCCTCGAATACCACCGGGGCGGCGCCCCGACTTCACCGTCAGGCTAGGCGCAGTATGGCCGAATGCAATTGGTCAAATAGCGCTAATACCAAAGTTATAGTCAGGCCTGAGTAGAACTAACTAGGGATTGGAAATTTAACGGGTTCGGTTGACGCTATAAATACAGCTACTAGATTCTGCTTTGTAACAAGTAACCGCTGATTATGAGGAATGGTTCTTATCGAACTTCCTCATCCGGCCGAAACAACAATAAAGGTCTGAAGGAAAAGCATCGGCGCTGCCGCTGACCGGACTTCTTACGACAAGGCCGTGGGCCCTCAAGGTCTGCATTCCCGACATTGCCCAAGGAAGTGCTCATGAATAGCAAGGTGCTGATGGTATTCGCCGGGCTGTTGTTGGTGTGCGCCGGTGTAGTGGGGTATCTCGGACTCAAGATCGGCAAGCCGGCCGCGCCGGTGGCCGGAGTGGTACAGGAGATAGCGCCTGCTGCCATGGACGAGGCCGATAAGCTGCAACGCACAGCCGTGGTGGTGGCGGCCCGGGATCTTCCGGCCCTGACGGTGATCGGCAAGGACGATGTCAGCGTGGAAATGCTGCGCACCGCGCCCGCCGGCAGCTTCCCCAAGGCCGACGTCTTGATTGGCCAGCGTGTCTGGGTCGCCGTTCCTGCGGGCAACATCCTCACCTCCGCAGTGACCGAACCGGGTGGCCCCTTGGCTCGCACCATACGGCCGGACGAGCGCGCCATGGCGATTGCCGTGGACGAGGTCATTGGTGGTGGCGGTTTTGTGCTGCCCGGGGACTATGTCGACGTCATGCTCTTCGTCCAGGACCAGCAGAGCACCGAACGCAACCTCAGCGCCCAGGTGGTGCTGCCCGGTGTACGGGTGCTGACCTACGGCGAGCAGATCGCCGTTGCCACCGATGGCCAGGCTCGCAGTGCTGGCGATCCCAAGGACAAGACCCCGAAACCGCCCCGTACCGCCGTGCTGGCGGTGCCTGCCGAGGCCGCTTCGCGCCTGATGCTCGCCAGCCAGGCCGGTTCGCTGCGCCTGGCTGTGCGCAGCAAAGACGAGAACCTCTATGAGAAAGAGCAGCAGGGCCGGTACATCCAGGCCTCGCTCGGTGCCGGCTCCAGCCAGCCGATCACACTCGAACAACTGATCGGCAAGCCTCGCCAGGCCCAAGCTCCCGCCATGCGCCAGGTCTCAGCACCACAGGTGGACGCCGGCGTGGTGGTCTATCGCGGTACCGCCGTTTCCCGTGAAGCACATTGAGCAAGGAGTGCATCGATGTCCAAGCGCTTCATTCTTCCCCTGGTCGCCTTGCTGGCCTGCGCCGTTCACTCCGTGGCGCAGGCCGTGCCGAGCGCCTGCGCCGGCTTCGCTGACCAGCAGCTGAACCTCGATGTCGAGCAGGGCGCGCAGCGCGACCAGCAGCTCCCGGTACCGATCAAGCGCCTGGCCATCGGCGACCCGAACATCGCCGACGTGCAGGTGCTGGACAAGCGCGACTTCCTCATCACCGGCAAGGCCGAGGGGCTGACCAGCCTGCTGATCTGGACCAGTTGCAGCGACCAGCCGATACGCACCGTGGTGCGCGTCGCCGCACGCGCGGTAGCCGATGTGGCCGGTATCACCGGGGCCGGTGCCGGGAGTCTGCCCAACCAGGTGCAGACCGACATCCGCTTCGTCGAAGTCAGCCGAAGCAAGCTCAAGCAGGCGAGCACGTCGCTGGTGCGGCGCGGCTCCAACACCTTTGTGCTCGGCTCTCCGGGCAGCCTGGGAAATCTCGAGGTCGGCGTCGACGGCGGCCTGGGCGGCAACTTCGGCACCAACCAGAGCGGCTTCAACATCATCTGGGGCGGTGGCAGCAGCAAGTGGCTGGGCTTCATCAATGCCCTGGAAGGCAGCGGCTTCGCCTACACCCTGGCGCGCCCCAGCCTGGTCGCCACCAGCGGACAGAGCGCATCGTTCCTGGCCGGTGGCGAGTTCCCGATCCCGGTGCCCAATGGCGATAACAACAACATCACCATCGAGTACAAGGAATTCGGCGTGCGCCTGACGCTGACGCCAACGGTGATGAACGACAAGCGCATCGCCCTGAAGGTCGCCCCCGAGGTCAGCGAACTGGACTTCTCCAACGGCATTCGCACCGCCGACATCACCGTGCCGGCACTCAACGTCCGCCGCACCGACACCAGCGTGATGCTCGCCGACGGCGAGAGCTTCGTGATCAGCGGGCTGATCAGCAGCAACACCATCAGCAACATCGACAAGTTCCCGTTCCTGGGCAGCATCCCGGTGATCGGCGCGCTGTTCCGTTCCTCGAACCTGGACAAGGACGATCGCGAACTGCTGATGATCGTCACCCCGCACCTGGTCCAGCCGCTGGCCGCCAATGCTGCACTGCCGACCCTGCCAGGCGAGGGCCTGCGCAACTATGACCCGGGCTTCGCCGAGTTCTACTTCCTCGAAGACGGCCGGTTCGACCGGCGCAAGGCCAACAGCGGGATGTCGCGCTGATGGATACCTACGAAGCGCTGACCCGCCAGAGAGCGGGAGGCAAGGCGAAGCAAGGGAGCACGGGCATGAGTCAGACTTTCGTGGCGCTGGTCCAGCATGCCGGGGAGCAGGAATGGCTGCAGAGCAGCCTGGCTGGCTGCGGGCAGGTGGTACTGGCCAACAGTGGAACCCTGGAAGAGCTGCTGTCGCTGCTGGACGTCACGGGTGCGACGGTGCTCTTCACCAGCCTGAACAAGGCGAATCTGGTTTCCCAGGGGTCGCTGATCGAAGGGCTGGTCTCGGCGCGTCCGCTGCTCTCGGTGGTAGCCGTGGGGGATGGCCTGGACAACCAACTGGTGCTGGCGGCGATGCGTGCGGGCGCGCGGGACTTCGTCACCTACGGTGCCCGCGCCAGCGAGCTGAGCGGACTGGTCCGCCGTCTCGGCGGGCGCCTGCCCACGGTACCGGTGAGCGCCACCCAGCAGGGCGAGCTGATCAGCCTGATCAGCGCCCGGCCCGACGCCGACGGTGCCTTCGTCGCCCTGCACCTGGCTCTGGCGCTGCAACGCCAACCGGAGCATCGCGTGTTGCTGGTGGACATCGGTCAGCCCACCGGCGAGGCACTGGCCATTCTCGGCATGGAACCGTCATTCACCTTTGCCGATGCTCTGCGCAACCTGCGCCGCCTGGACCAGACCCTGATCGACAGCGCCTTCACCCGCCACGAGTCCGGCCTGCGCGTGCTCAGCCTGTCGGACGAGCCCGGTGTGCTGGAACGTATCACCACCGCCGAGCTGTACCTGCTGCTGGGCAACCTGCGCAGCGCCTTCAGCCATATCCTGATCAACCTCACCGGCGTCGCCGAGGGCGAACTCAGCGGGCAACTGCTGATGCAGGCCAGCCGTGTGCTGTGGCTGGTGGACCAGAGCGTGCCGTCCTGTAAGAAGGGCCTGGAGCGCCTGCGCCGCTTGCGCGAACGCACACCTGCGCTACCTCGCATCGAGTTGCTGATCGAGCGTTACTGGGCCTCGGTGCCGCCGGATGCTCCGGCGCTGGGCAAGATGTTCGGCCTGGAACTCTTCGGTATCCTGCCGGCTTCACCCGAGGCCCGCTTGCGTGCCAAGAACGTCGGCCAGAGCCTGTTCGACCTGGCCCCGCGCGACCCGCTGACGGTGAAGCTGCGTGACCTGGCCGAAGCGCTGGGCGCAGGCGTGACCGAGAAGCGCGGACTGTTCAGTTGGATCGGCCGGGCGAAGGCCGCGCGCTCATGAGTCAGCACTACGGCGGAGGTCACGGCCGCCACGACCAGGATCTGCAGACGCTGAAGATGCGCCTGCACCGCTACATCATCGACGAGATCGACGAAGACGGCATGAACCTGCTGGAGGGCGCGCGGCCGGCGGTGGCGCAGTACGTCTCCGAGAAGGTCAGCGAATATGCTGCGCGCCGCCAGCTGGCGATCTCCCGCTATGAACTGGACCGCCTCGCCGAAGAGGTGGTGGACGAGCTGACCGGCTTTGGCCCGCTGGAAATCCTCCTGCGAGATCCGGGCATCTCGGAAATCCTGGTCAACGGCCCCGACCGCGTGTTCATCGAGCACGAAGGCCGGCTGTACCAGAGCGACCTGCGCTTCATCGACGACCACCATGTACAGCGCGTGATCCAGCGCATCCTCGCGCCGCTGGGCCGGCGCCTGGACGAGTCCAGCCCGATGGTGGACGCGCGCCTGCCCGATGGCAGCCGGGTCAACGCTATCATTCCGCCGGTGGCGCTGGACGGGCCGTGCCTGTCGATCCGCAAGTTCAGCAAGGAGCTGCTCAAGAGCGCCGACCTGCTGGGCTACCAGAGCGTCAACGAGGAGATGCTGGCGTTCCTACGCCAGGCCGTGGCGAGCCGTTGCAACATCCTCATCAGCGGCGGTACCGGCACCGGCAAGACCACGCTGCTCAACGTCATGAGCAGCTTCATAGACGAGCGCGAGCGCATCGTCACCATCGAAGACACCGCCGAGCTGCAACTGGGCCACGACCACGTGGTACGCCTGGAAACCCGCCCGCCGAATGCCGAGGGTTTCGGCGAAGTCACCGCCCGCGACCTCATCCGCAACGCCCTGCGGATGCGCCCGGACCGCATCATCCTCGGCGAAATCCGCGGCGTGGAAGTGCTCGACGTGCTGCAGGCGATGAACACCGGCCACGACGGTTCGATGAGTACGGTGCACGCCAACTCGGCCATGGACTCGCTGCTGCGCCTGGAGATGCTCGTCGGCCTCACTGGCCAGCGCGTGCCGGAGCAGACCCTGCGGCAGATGCTCTGCTCGGCGCTGGATGTCGTCGTGCAGATCACCCGCCTGTCCAACGGCCGCCGCTGCATCAGCGAGATACTCGAAGTGCTGGAAGTGCGCGATGGCGTCTACGTCACCAACTCGCTGTTCAGCCTGGATCGACGCGGCACCGGGCAGTTCGTCCGCACCGCTCAGCCGAGCGGGCTGAAATTCCGCCAGGTGCTGTTGTGAGCGGCGCGCTCTGGCTGGTCGTGGCCAGCCTGTCGCTGGCGGCGCTGGGGGTGCTATTGGCGGGAATGAGCTGGCGCGCGCGGCACCATGAGTTGGTGATGCGCCGGCTGAGCGGCGAAAGAGTGGTCACCGAAGGCAGTCGCGCCCGCAGCAGCCACTGGTTGCCACGGCGTATGCGCCGTGCCGGCATTGCCGACATGCGCCGCTGGCTGCTCGGCGCAGTTGTGGTCTGTATTGTGCTGGCGCTGGTCGGTCAGCGCCTGGCCGGGCCGGTGGGCGCGCTCTGCGGCGTGGGGCTGGGCGTGCTGGGCTTTCATGCGCTGCTCAACCTGCTGTACCGGCGGCGCCTGCAGAAGATGATCCGGCAGATGCCCAACTTCCTCGACCAGGTGGTGCGCAGCCTGCACTCCGGCCGCACCCTGGGCGATGCCATCACCCAGGCGGTGAGTGTTGCCGACGACCCGCTGCGGGAAATTTTCTCGCTGGTGAACAACCATGTGCTGCTGGGCATCAGCCTGCCTGAGGCGCTGCAGGAAGTCGCCGAACTCTACGACGTGGAGGAGTTGCATGTGCTCTCCCTTGGCGTAGCGGTGAACCATCGCTACGGCGGAAACACCACCGACCTGCTGGAAAACATCATCAAGGTCATCCACGAACGGGAGAAGCTCGGCCGCCAGTTGCGCGCCATGACCGGCGAAACCCGCATGAGTGCCCTGGTACTGGCTTTGCTGCCGATCAGCCTGGGCGGCTACATCCTGTTCAGCAATCCGGGCTACCTGATGAACATGTGGCATGACCATGGCGGCCGCCTGATGCTGTTGACCTCCCTGGGATTGCAGGTGCTGGGGTGCTACACGCTCTGGCGCATGCTCAAGAGCATCTGAGGAGGTCGACATGCCCCTGATGTACGGATTGATGGTGGTCATTCTGGCCCTGGCGGCGGTCCTCCTGTGGCTTTCTCAGAGCCGCGCTGCTGGTCGCGAGCAGCGTCTGATCCAGCAGCGCCTGGGTGGCGACCCCCTGCCGCGCGGGGCCGGCCAGCGTGTGGCGCAGGTGTTCGACCGGATGAGCGGCAGTGGCCTGGGCAAGCGCCTGCAACTGCGCGACGAAGAGGTCCGGGTGCTGCTCAACCAGGCCGGCTGGTCCGGTAGTACGCCGCGCAGCATCTACCTGGTGTCGATCTTCCTGGTACCCCTGCTGTTCGTGACCATCGTGCTGGTGATTCTCGCCACGCCGGGCCACGCCCACACCTCGCCGCTGTTGCCGTTGTCCTTCGCCGCCGGGGTCGGCTTCCTGCTGCCCAAGCGGGTGTTGGCCTATTTCGCTAGCAAGCGCCGGCAGCGCCTGGCGGACGAAGTAATCCTTTTCATCCAGCTGATCCGCATCCTTTTCGACTCCGGCCTCACCGTGGAGCAGAGCCTGCGCGTGGTCAGCCGCGAGGGACGGAGCATCGTGCCGGTGCTGGTCGAGGAACTGGATGGCGTGCTGACCCATGCCGAAAGTGGTCTGGACCTTGCCGACGAGCTGGATCTGCTAAGCAGGCGCCTGGCGGTGGGGGAGCTGAGCGACTGCTGCAACGTGCTGCGCCAGATGGTGCGCCAGGGCGGCAGCGCGCGTGGGTCGCTGCTGACGCTCAAACAACTGTTCGAGGATCGGCGTCTGACCGGTCTGCAGGAAAAGGTCAGCAAGATGTCGGCGAAAATGAGTCTGGTGATGATGACGCTGCTGTTCCCGGCACTGTTGATCATCCTCGCCGGACCCGGTTTCCTCGCGATCACCAAGGCCCTGGGGAGAATGGGATGAGAAACGCATGCTTGATCGGCCTGCTGGGCCTCACGCTCGGCGGCTGCGCCAACTTTGACACCCTGGGCGGGCCGAGGGTCGGACAGAACTGCGAAGAGAAGCTGGGCCAGGCGGTGGAGCTGCAGCTCAACCTGGCGCGCGAGATGCTCGACAACGGACGCGCCCACGCCGCCCTGGCCAATCTGGAAACCCTGCCGCCGAACTCGCTGGAAGTGCGTGAAAGCAAGGCGCTGGCCCTGCGTCGCATCGGCGACCCCAAGGCACGGGTCGTCTACGAGGGGCTTCTGGGCACCTGCAAGTCCGCCGAGGCCCACCACGGCCTGGGGCAGATCGCCATGCGCAGCGGCAATACCGTGGAAGCCGAGCGCGAGCTACGCGAAGCCGCGCGTCTGCAGCCCACCGACAGCGCCCTGCGTAACGATCTGGGTTACGTCCTGCTGCGCCGTGGCGAGCTGGAGAAGGCGCGTTTCGAATTCATCACCGCCATGGAGCTGGACGAGCACGACAAGCTGCCGGCGACCAACCTGCTGAGCCTGATGTTCATGCAGGGCGAGACCCCCGAAGCTACTCGCCTGATCCAGAGCGTCGGCCTGTCGGCCGAGCAGGTGCGTGAAGCGCAGGATCAGGCGCGTGACCTGGGACATGGCAGCCCGGCAAGCCAACCCAAGGTGGAGGCGGACACCGTCAGTTACGTGGACGAGCCCGCCGTCGATGCGCATCCGGCGCTGGCCGACTCTACGCCCGCCGTGGCGCACGATGCGAAGTTGCTGTTCAAGGCTCGCTGAGGCGAGCAGGGAGGATGCGATGAAGGCATGGATTCTGGTCGGCGCCCTGCTGGCTGCGCCGATGATGACGCTGGCCGCCGAACGCGCGGCGGTGCCCACCAAGGCGGGCACCACGGCCCGCGATCAGCAGGAAGTTCTCAGCTGGCTGGAGTTGCAGTCCAGTGGGCGCGCCGCCTCGGCCAATCACCAGAGTGCGACGCCAGCCGAGCGTGACCGCGCCTACCAGCGCTACCTGAAGAGCTATACCCGCGAAATCCCCGAGTATCTGCTCGACGACAACAGCTTCAGCACCGACAAGAAGTAACCCTTCGGGAGCGTGCCATGGGACGCGAACGGCAGCGGGGCGCGATTGGAGTCATGGCGGCCGGCACCTTGTTGCTGGCGCTGATCTGCCTGGCGCTGGTGATCGACACCGGACGTTTGTACTACGAGCAGCGCAAGTTGCAGCGTGTGGCAGATATGGCAGCGCTGGAGGCCGCCACTCAGGGCGGCATGTGTGGTGTCGCCAATGCCGACCTTACGGAACTGTCGCGCGCGAGTGCCGCAAAGAATGGCTTCGTACCCGGTTCAGGGGATTCGCTTAGTGCGCAACTGGGCTCTGTGACGTTCGATGATCGATACGGTGGCAAGGATTCGGGCCGGACCTTCAGCCCTGGCGGAGACATGGCTGATGCCGTGCAGGTCCGGGTGACGCACTCGGTTCCGTCGAGTCTGGTGCTGAATGTGGCGGCCGTGTTCAGCGACCTTCCTACGCAAACAGAACTGACCGCCCAGGCGGTAGCGCGGCGCACGGCGATGGCAGGACTGTCGGCGGGGACCGAACTGGCTAACCTCGATAGCTCGCAGTCGTTGTTGTTGAATAACCTGCTCAATTCGCTGTTGGGCAGCAATCTGTCGTTGAATGCGCTGGGTTATAAGGGGCTGGCCAATGCCAATCTCAGTCTGCTTGAACTTTCCGACAATCTTCGAGCGGCGGGGATCAACGTCGAGGCGGGCAGCGTGGATTCCCTGTTGGGTGCGCAAGCCAGTCTGGCCCAGCTGCTGGGCGCGACGGTGGATGCCATTGACCCATCCCAGGTGCTCGGCCTGGATACCTCGCTGCTGCACAGCCAATTGATCACCGGCGGTATCAAGCAGGCTAGCGTGACGCTGGGCAGCATCCTGACTGTGATCGCGCCGGACTCCGTGCGCGACCAGGCGTTGCAGGGACAGGTCAACGCGCTGGATCTGATCACCGCGCTGGCCATGGTGGCGAACAAGCAGCATGCCGTCACTCTGGGGGCGGATATCAACCTGGGTGGGCTGCTGGGGGCGACCGTAAAACTCTGGATCGTGGAGCCGCCGCAGATCGCCTTCGGTTATCCGGGCAAGGCCAGCAATGGACAGTGGCGCACGCAGGTGCATACCGCTGCGTTGCGCACCAGCGTGGAGGCGGCGGCCGGTATTCCAGGAGTTCTCGATGTGAATCTGGGCTTGGCGGTGGACGTCGCGCAGGGAACAGCTGCACTGGACACCATCGCATGCGGTGGTGTTGGCCAGCCCGTAGACGTCTCGGTGAACGCATTGCCGGGCATCGCACGCTTGCAACTGGGGAAATATGCCGACCCCAAGACCGGAGTGGTCTCGCCTATTTCAGTCAATGTCCTCAGCGGTCTGGTCAAGCTGGACGTGTCGGCCACCGGAGTGGTTGGCGGTGCCACGGGAACGACCTTGAAATACAAGGTGACCAAGCCATCGGACCTTCCCACCGAAGACAAGTCGGCGAGCAGTTCTCTGGGGAGTTCGCTCGACAATGCCCTGACAACGCTGGCGTCATCGATCAAGGTCACGCCGACGATTCTTGGGCTGGATCCGCTAGGGCTGATTGGGGCGACCCTGGGTGGCCTGGTCAGCAGCCTGCTGACGCTGCTGAAACCGGCGATTTCGGCGCTCGGGCACGTTGTGCTGGACCCGCTGCTGCATTTGCTGGGCGTCAGCCTGGGAGTCATTGATGTACGCCTGATCGACCTTCAGACCGGCGGCGCCGAGCTACTGATCTGAAGGTCGCCCGGAGGGAGCGCGGTGCTCAGTGCACCGCGCTGCTCTGGGAGGCGGTGGGGGAGATGGCGAGGGCGAGCTGCGTGCGGTTGTGCATGTGCATCAGCCGCAGCACCTGCGAGACGTAAAGCTTCACGGTGTTCTCGGTGATCCCCAGGTCGTAGGCGATCTGGTAGTTGGTCAGCCCCTTGCTCACCAGGCGCGCTACCGCCTGCTGGCGCGGCGAGAGCTTGTTGAACAGCGGGTTGTTGACCACCGGTGCGATCTGCTCGGCGTTGCTCGGGGTGGTGCTCGCCGGCGCTTCCTGCTCCTGCTTCAGGGCACTGTTGCTGACGGGCTGGCCACCACCATGCACCTCGTACTTGATCTTGTGGATATCCCGCGAGATCGAATTGAGCGATTCGGCCAGGTATTCCAGGCGCTGGTTCACATGGCTCAGGCTGAGCTGGCTGCGAATGCGCTCGTGCAGGCGCGCCTCCAGGCGCTCCAGGCCCTTGAGCAGGTCCATCGGCGCGACCGGCTTCTGGTAGTAGTCGGCAACGCCCACGCGCATGGCCTCGATCACTTCCTGGCTGCCCTGCTGGCCGGTGAGGATGATGGTTTCGAAGAACCGCGCCGTGCCGGCCGCCTCCTTCAACGCCTCGACCACGCGGATGCCGTTGTCGCGACCCAGGCCCAGGTCGCAGATCACCAGGCCGATCGAGGGATCGTCGCGGAACTTCTGCAGGGCGCTGTCCTTGCTGTCGCTGACCACGCAGTGGTAACCGCTGTTTTCCAGCAACTCGGAAAGCTCGGAAGTGACCTGCGGCTCGTCATCGATGACCAGCACGCTGAAACGGCGATTGGCCGTTTTGTCCATGACTGCACGCTCCTTGAAAATACATATCCATTATTTTTATCGTCCGGTTGTTCAATAACCGTAGCCGGATCGTTCCATCAGGCGATGGGTGGTATTAACCCTTAGCATATAGTCGTTAAGTTTGCATCGCGCCAATAAAAGAAGCGGCATCAGTAAGGCAAGGAAAAGGCCGTCAGAAGACCGGCGAATAGCGTGAATATGAAAGGAAATGACTTGAACTTTGACGGTTGCAGTCTGGCTAATTTCTTTTTGCAATTAATCGCCACTTTGTCCGAATCAATCAAAAGTTTGCTGGCGAGCATCAGCAGTACGCAGAACAGGCTGGCCAGGGCCAGCGTGTAGAGCACCGTCAGCGGGTCGCTGGCCAGGCCCAGAGCGACCAGCAGCTTCACGTCGGCCGCGCCCAGCTTCCCCAGCCAGTAGCCCGGTACGGTGAGCACTGCCGCCAGCAGCGCCGCCAGTGCCGCGGCCTGCGGGGTATGCCCGGTCAGCGTGTGGCCGGTGGCCAGCAGGCACAGCAGGGCGAGCAGGGCGCCGCCCAGGGTCAGCCAGTTGCTGACCCGCAGCCGGGTGAGATCCTGGTAGGCACAGACCGCGAACCAGGCCAGAAGGCAGAGTTTGAACAGCATCGAGAATATCCTTATCCCGGTGGCGGCGATGTCGAAGCAGGTACGGGGATTCTCAAGGTATTTGCTATTCCAGCGCTATATTGCAATTCAAGCCAGCTGAATTCGAATTTGGCTCGCAACGTTATTCCGACAGGACATCCGGCGAATCCCCGAAGACCGCCTAGTATTGCTGGATAGCGGTAATTATCCGACGGCGCGTATCTTCAGCAAAGTTTCGCCGTGCCGATAAGTTGAACGATCATTCAAGTTGCAAGTTGGTCCGGGAGTATTACGCATGAACGGAGTCGGCGGTCGCAGCACGCAGCGGGGCGCGGTAGCTATCGAGTTCGCCGCGGTCTTCGTTCTGTTCTTCGCGGTTCTTTACGGGCTGCTGGGTTATTGCGTACCCCTGCTGATGCTGCAGTCCTTCAACGATGCGGCGGCGGCCGGCGCGCGGGTGGCCGTTTCGGTGAATCCACAGGCGGCGGGCGGTTATAACGCCGCGCTCAAGGCTGCCGTGGACAGCGCCGTGACCCAGCGCCTGAGCTGGATGCCGACGAGCTGGCGCAATGGCTGCTACAACGGGGAGTTTATGAAACCTCCGGTCACGGAAACCGTTTCCGGCCGTGACTACACCCGCGTGCAGGTTTGCGTCAGCTATCCCTATGCCACCTCGCCCATCGTGCCGCTGCTGACCCTGCCGGGGATAGGTACCGTGCCGCGCTTGCCGGACGTGCTCAGCGGCACGGCCAGCGTCCTGCTCTGAGGCGCTGGATGTTCGATTTCTGGCGCTCCAGGCCCCGTGGCCAGCATGAATTGAACGAAAGCCCGCTGCCAAGCCGGCCCCTGGCCGCACGGCGACGCCCGGCTCTGCCGGTGGAAGAGCTGGCTGAGCCCGTGGTGACCGGCCACTGCGACCTGTGGCTGGAGCTGGACAGTCGTGACCGCGTCATCGCCCGTGGCGGCAGCCAGGCCCACAGGTTGCTGCCGCCGCTGCCGGGCAACGGGGAACTGCCGGGCCTCGGCGATTATCTGGACCGCCGTATTCCCGGCGGCATGCAGGTATCCAGCCTGCGCGGCGGCGAGCGCCTCGACCTGGTGCTGCGCAGCACTGGCGATCTGCCGCTGGTCTGCCGCTTCCGCGCCGTCCTGCAGGCCAACGAGCACTGCCTGTTGCTGGGCACGGACATCTCCGACCTGAACTGGCAATCCGACAACCAGCAGCACAAGTTGCAGTGCCTCAACCTCAGCAAACTCCTGCTGGCGCGCCTGCGCCACAGCTCTCAGCGCCGCCTCGGCGAGGCGGTAAGCGAAGTGCTGGAGGCCTTCTGCAGCAACTTCCACATGCGCAGCATGGCACTCTTGCTGGAGGCTCCGGACCAGAGCCTGCGGGTTTTCGCCTGCTACGTGCAGCCCGGATTCGACAGCCTGCTGCGGGAAAACCTCGCGCTGCCCGGCGACGAGCTGCGCGCGGCCAGTGGTGCCTGCCTGCTGGGGGCGGATGACAGGCCGTCGGAGCTGCTGCGTACCTTGTGCTGCGCCCAGCTCTACCTGATTCCGGCGCCCGTTCGGGGCGGGCGCCTCGCCGGGCTGTTGGCCGAACCCATGGAGCACGGCGGCACCTGGCCAGGGCTGGCCCCGAGCGACTGGCAGTACCTGGCGGAAATCCTCACCAACCTCGTGCACGAGCGCACCGAGCTGCACAGCCTGCGTGATAGCAGCCGGCGCCTGAGCCTGTTGCAGGACATGGTCGGCGGTGGCTGGTGGCGGTTGCGGGTCGACGAGAACCTGTTCGAATTGTCACCGGCCGTCGCGGCGAGTCTCGGCCTGGCGGAAGGGCAATTGCAGCTGGCACTGGCCGACCTGCTGGCCCTGTTGCACCCGGCCGACGCCGACGAGCTCAGCCTGCGCCTTCGCAACCTGCAACCGGGCGGGCGCCTGGTCCAGGACCTGCGCCTGCGCAGTGCAGCGTCGACCCAGACGCGCCGCTGGCTGCGCCTGCAGGGACGGCGGCAGGCCCGTGCCGGCGACCAGCTGATGGACGGCGTGCTGCTGGATATCAGCGAGGGCAAGCTGCAGGAAGAACAGGCGCTGGCCGCCCATGCCCGGCTGCGCAACCTGATCGACAGCGCACCGGTGGTGATCTACGTGCAGCGCGTCGAAGAGGGGCACCTGATCCCCGAGTTCTACAGCGAAAGCGCGGGCAATATTCTCGGCCTGGACCTGCAGGGGCAGAGCTGGCAGGCACTGGCCGAACGGGTGCATCCCGAGGATCTGGAGGCCTTCCTCGACCGTGGCCGCGAATTGCTGCGCGAGGGCCGCGTGCGCACCGAGTACCGCCTCTGCGACAGTAGCGGCGAATGGCACTGGCTGTATGACGAGGCCAAGCTGCTGCGGGATATCCAGGGCATTCCGCAGGAGGCTGTCGGCCTCTGGCTGGATGTCACCGAGCAGCGTCTTGCTGCATTGCAGATCGCCGAAAGCGAGGAGCGCTACCGCGTACTGGTGGAAGACTCGCCGGCGCTGATCTGCCGCTACGACCCGGACCTGAGGCTGACCTTCATCAACCGCACGTTCGCCCAGGTGCTGGGCGAACCGGTGGAGGCGCTGCTGGGCCGACGGCTGGACGAGTGGCTGTCGCAACAGGATTGCAGCGCCTTGCGGGCGCGCCTGGTAGGCGGCGGCCAGGGCGCGGCGGATGATTCCTGGGAGCTGCGTTTCTGCCTGCCCGGCCAGCGCAATCTCTGGCTGATCTGGTCGGACCGCCCGCTGCTGGATGCCGAAGGCCGGCTGGTGGAAGTCCAGGCCGTGGGCCGCGACAACACGGCCGTGCGCCATGCACAGCAGCAGCTGGCCCAGGGCGCGAAGATGGCCAGCCTGGGCGAGATGGTCAGCGGCATGGCCCACGAGATGAAGCAGCCGCTGCACGTCATGCGCATGTCCCTCTACAACGCCCGGCAGAAGCTGGGCGAACCGGAGTACCTGAGGGATAAGCTGGAGCGCGCCGACGCGCAGATCGACCGTCTTTCACGGGTGATCAGCCACATGGGCGTGTTCAGCCGTAAATCGGAGCTGGAGGCCGCGCCCTTCGATCCCTACGACGCCTGCGAAGGCGCCATTGCGCTGCTGGGCGAAAGCCTGACGCAGCAGGGCATCAGCCTGGAGTGCCGGCCGCCGGCGCAACGGGTGGTGGTGCACGGCTACTCCGACCAGCTCGAGCAGGTGCTGATCAACCTGCTGGCCAACGCTCGCGACGCGCTGCTCGGGCGGGGCGAGGAGGGCGCCCGCTGGGTCGGCGTGGCGCAGGAGCCGTGCACCGACACCGGGTGGGTGGAACTGCACGTGCGCGACAACGCCGGCGGTATCGACCCGGCTGTGATGGAGCGCATCTTCGAGGCCTTCTTCACCACCAAGCCCATCGGCAAGGGCACCGGGCTCGGGCTTTCGGTGAGCCACGACCTGATCCGCAACATGGGCGGCAGCCTGTCTGTGGATAACTACAAGGGCGGTGCGCGTTTCGTCATCCGCCTGCCGCGACAGGCCGTGAGTCTCTGAGGGCTCGGAAATGAAAAACGCCTGCGGATGCAGGCGTTTTTCGTGGTGCGTGACGCGGGCTCAGCCGATGAAGCGCGAAGACAGCCAGAACAGGCCGGCAGCCAGCGCGATCGACACGGGCAGGGTCAGTACCCAGGCCATGAGGATGTTGCGGATCGTGCTGCCCTGCAGGCCGCTGCGGTTCGCCACCATGGTGCCCGCCACGCCCGAGGACAGGACGTGCGTCGTTGAGACCGGCAGGCTGTAGATGTTGGCCATGCCGATGGCGGCGGTCGCGGTGAGCTGGGCGGCGATGCCCTGGGCATAGGTCATGCCCTGCTTGCCGATCTTCTCGCCGACGGTGAGTACCACGCGCTTCCAGCCGACCATGGTGCCGATGCCCAGGGCCAGGGCCACCGCGATGATCACCCAGAACGGCGCGTACTCGGTGGTGCTGGTCAGGTCCTTGCGCAGCTTCTCCAGGTCCGCCTTCTCGCGCGATGGCAGCTCGGACAGCTTGCCGACCTTCTTCGCGGTGTCGTCCAGGCACAGCAGGTAGCGGCGTACCTGCACGCGTTCATCGTCGTTCAGCTCGGTGTAGCTGGAAACGCCGTGCAGGTCGCTCAGCAGGCCCTTGAGGGTCGCCTCGGTCTGTTTCGGCTCGCAGCGGTACAGGTCCGGCAGGTCCGCTTCGTTGGCCCTGCCCAGGGCGAGCATCTCGCCGAGGGTGTCGGAGTGACGGTTGTAGAACTGCTGCAGGTGGATGGCGGCGTCGCGGGTGCGCTCGATCTGGTAGGTGGTGCTGTTCAGGTCGAGGACGAACTTCGCCGGGACGATGCCGATCAGCACCAGCATGATCAGGCCGATGCCCTTCTGGCCGTCGTTGGAGCCGTGCACGAAGCTCACGGTCATGGCCGAGATCACCAGCACCAGGCGGTTCCAGAACGGCGGGTGCTTCTTCTCGTCGACGTCGCGGCGGGTTTCCGGCGTCTTGTGCATCTTCGACAGCGGGTACAGCCACTTCAGGCCGATCAGCAGGGCGCCGGCGACGAGGAAGCCGGCCAGTGGCGAGAAGATCAGCGACAGGCCGATGTCGATGGCCTTGCCCCAGTTGATCCCGTCGGCCACCGGCACGCCGTTGATCAGTGCATTCGCCAGGCCCACGCCGAGGATCGAGCCGATCAGGGTGTGCGAACTGGAGGCCGGGATGCCGAAGTACCAGGTACCCAGGTTCCAGGTAATGGCGGCGGCGAGCAGCGAGAACACCATCGCCAGGCCGTGGCCGGTGTTCACGTTGATCAGCAGTTCCACCGGCAGCAGGTGGACGATTGCGTAGGCGACGCCAACGCCGCCGAGCAATACGCCGAGGAAGTTGAAGATGCCGGAGAGGATCACCGCGCGGTACGGGGACATGGCCTTGGTGTAGATGACCGTGGCCACCGCGTTGGCGGTGTCGTGGAAGCCATTGATGAACTCGAAGGCAAGGACGAACGCGAGTGCCAGCACCAGGCTGATACCCACCCAGAGATCGAGTCCGCTGAAGAGATCGAACATGAAAATTCTATGACCGGTCGGAGACGGGGCGGCGATTATGCCAGAAGCTTGGAGCACCGTATTCAGCCTGAAACGGTTTCTCCAATTTGCGCGACGCCTCGTCGCACGGCGCTTTCAGGCAGGGTGGAAAAAGTTTGCAATGCTTCCACGCGGGCCGCCGGCCCATCGGATGAGTGTTTGCAGGCCAACTGGCGGGCTCTCCCACGGAGCACTGCTCGCCCATCGCCGCAAGATTTTCCCCGGCAGATTCCGGGGGAGTCTTTCGGCCTGGGGCCGTACCTGCGATTAAAGGGACGGGGCTTCCAGATCCTTTTTCAGTCGTTCTTCTTCGATTCTTTCCAGCTCCCGGTCGAAGGCCTTGTCCTGCACGCTGGGTCGCTTGCGCCAGGGCTTCTTGCCGGGTTCGGGCTGGGCGGCATAAAGGGTCACTTCGCCGCCCTGTTCATCCTTGAAACGTTGCTCCTGGCGCTCCAGTTCCGCGCGCAGTTCGTCTTTGGTCACGATCATTCCTGATGAATAGCTGATGGCTTGAAGCTTTGAAGATGGGCCTCGCACGGGCAATCCACACCGCGCCGGGGTGTCGTTCTGGCAGTGTAGACGTTCAGGGGGCGCTGGCGTGCCGGCCGGAAAAACGGCGCGGATTATAACCTTTGCCGGGGGGCGGCCGGGCGAGGAGCGCCGACGGACGGTTTCAGCCCAGCGCTGGCGCGGGCTGAAACCACCTCAGCCGGTGCGGCTGAGGTTCAGTTCGCCGATCTTCTCCAGGCGCGCCCGGACGATGTTGCGGCTGATGCCCAGCAGACGGCCGGTCTGCAGCTGATTGCCGTGGCAGAAGTGGTAGGCGGTGCGGAACAGGACCTCCTCGACATGCTCGTAGAGGTCAGGCTTGTTGCTTTCGAACAACTCCAGCAGCGCCTGCTCCAGGGTGGCCTCGACCCGTGGCGCAAGGGCGTGGGGGAAGGCTTCGTGGCGTAGCGATTCGTGGCGCGGCGCCGACGGGAGCTCGGCCAGTTGCAGGTCTCCCGGCTGCACCTGCTGGTTGCGGCACACCAGCAGGGCGTGGTGGATGGCATTCTCCAGCTCGCGGATGTTACCCGGCCAGGTGTGGCCCAGCAGCTTGCGCTCGGCCTCCGGGCTTAGCGACGCACGGTTGTAGCCCAGGCGCTGGCAGTGTTCCTCGAGGAAGAACTCGGCCAGCGGCAGAATGTCGCCGGGGCGCTCGCGCAGTGGCGGCAGGCGAATGGTGGCGACGTGCAGGCGGTAGAACAGGTCCTCGCGGAAATGCCCGGCCACCACGGCGTCGGCCAGGTTGACGTTGGTCGCGGCAACCACCCGCACGTTGATCGGTACCGGCGTGCGCGAACCCAGACGCACGACTTCGCGCTCCTGCAGGACGCGCAGCAACTTCACCTGCATGTTCAGCGGCAGGTCGCCGATTTCGTCGAGGAACAGGGTGCCGCCGTTGGCCGACTCGAACCAGCCGGCCTTGCTGCTGGTGGCGCCGGTGTAGGCGCCTTTCTCGTGGCCGAACAGCTCGCTCTCCACCAGGGTCTCGGAGAAGGCGCCGCAGTTCACCGCCACGAAGGGGGCGGTGCTGCGCCGGCTGAGCTTGTGGATATGTCGGGCGACCAGCTCCTTGCCGGTGCCGGTCTCGCCGATGATCAGCGCGTTGGCTTCGCTGGGCGCCAGGCGCTCGATGCGGTTGAGCAGCTCCTGCGAGCGCGGGTCCTTGAACACCAGCACCGTGGCGCGGACCGACTTGGTTTGCTCGCGGGCATTGGGAAGGGTCAACAGCGACATGGCAGGTTCCTGGCGTACCGGATGGGTGGCAGCGCCATACTGCGGCATTTTTGTTATTTCAAAAAATTATCAATTAGAATTTATATATAACTATTTGTATTCAGAGGCCGTGGAAACGATCACGGGGCCGGCGACGCCAGCCGCTGCATCGCGTCGCAGGCCTCGCGAATGCTGGGCTGCGAGCTACGCTCAGAGTGGCAATTCCATCCTGGGAGACCACTCCATGACCACCGTTCGGATTCCGCTGCTCGTCCTGGCCCTGCTGTTTTCGGCGCAAGGCTTTGCTGCCACCGCCGCGCAGACCGCGCAGCAGGAGAAGATGAAGTCCTGTAACGCCGATGCCACCGCCAAGACGCTGAAAGGCGATGAGCGCAAGGCGTACATGAGCACTTGCCTGAAGGCTGGCGGCGGCGACGCCAAGAAAATGACCCCGCAGCAGGAGAAGATGAAGACCTGCAACGCCGATGCGACCACCAAGGCGCTCAAGGGCGACGAACGCAAGGCGTTCATGAGCACCTGTCTGAAGAAGTGAGGATGGGGCGCGGCAGGGCCGCGTGGGATATGAAAAGGGCAGCCATGGCTGCCCTTTTTCGTTTGTGACGGGTTCGCGAGCAAGCCCGCTCCTGCAGTGGGATGTCTCGGCAAGCTCCTGGTAGGAGCGAGCTTGCTCGCGAACATCCTGCCGATCATGAGTCCCGGCGATATTGCCCCCGACTTTACAGGCCCGAGAACACCAGCCAGGCCGCAGCCAGTGCGTAGAGGACGATCACCGCATCCATGCGCAGCGCAGGCGGGAGTCGCCGCACCAGGTTCATTTCTTCGCCACCGCGGACCAGAAGCCCTGGGCATTGCGGAAGGGCTGGCGAGCCATCTGTTCGGGACGGGTGATGCCGTCGGCACGCAGGGCGTTGACGAGGGCGGAAAAGGACTTGGCGCTGTAGCTCATGATCGGGCTCCCGATGCTTTCTCTCCTTGGGGTGGAGCTATGAAAACACCGGGGCCACCATCGACGGAAATGGATCGCCTTAAGGGTGACCATCGATGAAATTGATGGAAGGCCAGGAGAGCTCCAGCTGGCTCCTGAAATGCCGCGCCTCGCCGGTGACCGGGTCGATGAACTCCAGTTGCCGGGCCAGCAGCTTCAACGGCTTGTCGAAGTCCTCCGGTGGGCGCTCGCCGCGCGGTGGCAGCGTCGGGTAGAGCGGGTCGAAGCACAGCGCCGCGCCCAGGCCCGACATATGCACGCGCAACTGGTGACGCTTGCCGGAGACCGGGTGCAATCCATAGCGCCAGAGGTCGCCGCGTTGTTCGAGCACCTCGATTCGGGTTTCGCTGTTGGGCGTGCCGTCCACTTCCTGCATGCGGATGAAGGGATCGCCCTCGACCATTCGCGAACGGTGCACAAGGGGAAACTCCCGTTCCGGCAGCGCTGGCGCGATGGCTTCGTACATCTTGTGGATGCGCCGCTCACGGAACAGCGCCTGGTAGGCATCGCGGTTGTCCGGGTTGGTGGAGAACAGCACCAGCCCGGCGGTGAGCCGGTCGATGCGATGCAGCGGCACCAGCAGCGGGTTGTCCAGGCGCCTGGCGAGACGGGCGAGGAGGGTTTCCTCGACGTACTGGCCGGCGGGCATCACCGGCAGGAAGTGCGGCTTGTCCGCCACCACCAGGTGTTCGTCGGCGTACAGGACGCTTTCCTGGAAGGGGATCGGCGTTTCCTGCGGCACCTCGCGGAAGTAATGGATGCGCATCGCTTCGCGGTACGGATGCTCGGGGCCGATGGGCTGGCCATCGCTGTTGAGCACCTTGCCGCGCGCCATGCGGTCCAGCCAGGTGTCGCGGCTGATCGCCGGGAAGCGCGCGCACAGACAGTCCAGCACCGTCGCCCAGGGCCCGGCGGGCAGGTGCAGGGTGCTGGCGCGTTGCTGGGCGGCGGAGAAACGGGAGCTGGACATCTTCTTCGGGCGCGACCGGGGTTCGACAGGCTGCGCATTAGGCCGCAGCGGCGTGGCGGACGTCAAAGCCGCCACGACTTCCGGTCGTTCACGCGGGGAGGGGGTTGATCTCCACCGTGATGTGCGCCAGCTCCTCGTGGACCTGCAGGCGCTGGCGCACCAGCTCCGGCGTCAGGTTGCCGCTGCTGGCGAGGCTGAGGATGCAGGCATAGCGCGACTTGCCCACGCGCCACAGGTGCAGGTCGGTGATCCGCGCCGGTTGCGGCAAGCCGGCGACCACCTCGCGGATTTCCTCCACCACCGGGTCGTTCATCTCCGCATCCAGCAGCACCCGGCCGCTCTGCTTGAGCAGGCCGATCGACCAGACGGCCACCAGTACGCCGCCGATCATGCCCATCAGCGGGTCGAGCCAGGCGGCGCCCCAGATCAGGCCGCCGATCAGGGCGATGATCGCCACTACCGACGTGGCGGCGTCGGCCAGCACGTGCAGGTAGGCGGCGCGCAGGTTCAGGTCGTGGTCATGGTCGTGGCCGTGATGATGGTCATGGCCGTGATGATCGTGGCCGTGCCCGTGATCATGGCCATGGTGATGCTCGCCGCGCAGCAACCAGGCGCAGGCCAGGTTCACCAGCAGGCCGACGACCGCGATGGCGATGGCCTGCTGGTAATGGATCGGCGAAGGGGAGAGCAATCGGGCGACGGACTCGAACATCATCAGCGCCGCCACGCCCAGCAGCAGGATGGCGCTGGTGTAGCTGGCGAGGATCTCGATCTTGAAGGTGCCGAAGGCGAAGCGTGCGTCGCCCTTGAAGCGCCGCGCCGCCACGTAGGCGAAGAACGCCAGGCCCAGCGCCAGGGCGTGGGAACTCATGTGCCAGCCGTCGGCGAGCAGCGCCATGGAGTTGAACACCCAGCCGCCGGCGATCTCCACCACCATCATCACGACGGTCAGCAGCGCGGCGCGCAGGGTGTTGCGCTCGGCCAGGGGATTGCCTTCGTGGAACTGGTGGTCGTGGCGACCGTCTTGCGAGGGGGCGGCATGCTGCATGATGATGGTCCGTAGGATCAGTCTGGATACTATACCCCAGTATACCTTTGGAGCTTTTGACGTGGGACATACCATCAAGGACCAGAAGAAGCTGTTGACCCGGGTGCGCCGCATCAAGGGCCAGAGCGAGGCGCTGGAACGGGCGCTGGAGGCGGGCAGCGAATGCGCGGCGATCCTGCAGCAGATCGCCGCCATCCGCGGCGCGGTGAATGGCCTGATGGCCGAGGTGCTCGAAGGCCACCTGCGCGACCACCTGGGCGCCGAGGACCGCACCGTGGCGCAGCGTCACGAAGACCTGGAACAGGTCATGGGCGTACTGCGCTCCTATCTCAAGTGAGGTAGCGGCGGCTCAGTTGGACAGCCGAACCGCCAGTTCGTCGGCTTCCTCGGTCCAGTCCGAGTCCTGTTGCAGCGCCTCGCGCAGGAACTGCGACTGGGCCTCGTTCCAGAACGGCGCGTCCGGCAGTTTCTGGCCTTCGGCGAGACTATGGCTGCCGAGGAAGGCATCGATCTCCTTGCGCCCGTCGGGCAGGCCCAGTTGCTTGAACAGGGCGCCCAGGCTGTGCTGGCTGGTATCCATGACGATCTCCTTGCTGCAGGTGGAGCGCACCGCTGCGGCGCGCGGCAATGGAACAACTATAGGAGCATCGAACGGCGCGCGAGGTTCGGATTGGCAATCGAGGCGGAAATAGATAGCCTGCTTTCAATCGTCCCCGCACACGCTCCGCCACCCACCGTCAGGCCCGTCCATGAGCTCGTCCGAGCAGCGAACCGCCTCCGTCACCCTGCGCATCCTCGCGACCGTCGTCTTCACCTTCGTCCTGTTCCTGAGCATCGGATTGCTGCTGCCGGTGCTGCCCGGCTTCGTCCATGAAGGCCTGGGCTACTCGACGGTGATCGCCGGCGCGGTCATCGGCCTGCAGTACATCGCCACCCTGGTATCCCGGCCGTTGGCAGGCCACATAGCGGACACCTACGGCGCCAAGCGCGCCGTGCTCTATGGCCTGGGTGTGCTGGGCATCGGCGGGGCGCTGGTGCTGGCTTCCACCAGCCTCGAGTCGGTGACCTGGCTGAGCCTGACGCTGCTGCTCGGTAGTCGCCTGCTGTTCGGCCTGGCGCAGGGGTTGTTGGGGATTGGTACGGCGAGCTGGGGCATTGCGCTGGTGGGGACGCAGAACACCGCCAAGGTGATTTCCTGGAACGGCATCGTCAGCTATGGCGGCATTGCCATCGGTGCGCCGCTGGGGGTGACCATGTCGGCTTCGCTAGGCTTGTGGAGTCTGGGTGTGAGCATCCTGGTGCTCACTGCGCTGGGCTGGCTGGCGGCCCGCAACCGCGCGGAGGTGCCGACCATCCCCGGTACGCGCATGGCCTTCCACGCGGTGCTGGGCCGCGTGCTGCCCTACGGGATGTGCGTGATGCTCGGCTCCATCGGCTTCGGCACCCTGGCGACCTTCATCACCCTTTATTACGGCAGCCAGGGCTGGGCCAATCCGGCCTGGTGCCTGACGGCCTTTGGCGTCTGCTTCGTCGGCGCGCGGCTGATCTTCTCGGGCATGGTCAATCGCTTCGGCGGCTTTGCCGTCGCGGTGGTCTGCCTCGGTGTGGAAGTCTTCGGCCTGCTGCTGCTCTGGCAGGCGCCGGGGCCGGGCTTCGCGCTGCTGGGCGCGGCGCTGACCGGCTGCGGCCTGTCGCTGGTCTACCCGTCACTGGGTGTGGAGGCGGTGCTGCGCATCCCGGCCAGCAGCCGCAGCGCGGGGCTGGGCGCCTACGCACTGTTCTTCGACCTGGCGATGGGCGTCGCCGGCCCGCTGATGGGGCTGGTCGCCGCCCGTCACGGCTATGCGTCGATCTTCCTTGTCGCCGCCGGGCTGGCGCTCTGCGGCTTCTTCATCTGCTTCGTGCTGCTGCGCTTCACTCGTCAGCAGCACGAAGAGTTGCCCAAGGACTGACCATCAAGGAGCGTAGGAGCGGACTTCGTCCGCGATAGCTCACAGGCGCGCCGGGAACCCATCGCGGACAAAGTCCGCTCCTACGCCCAGTTGGGTTCCGTGCCGGGGATCAAACCGGCGGGAAGGCCTTGAACACTTCCAGTGCCTCGGCCTGCTGCGCCCAGTCGCCTACCGCCGGATAGCTGTCCGCCGGGATGTCTTCGGAGTGCAGGAGCTGTACGAACGTCCAGGCCACCGCGATGCTCAGTCCGGCCTGGTCCAGCGGCGCGGCGGCATCCAGCGACATTTCGCGCAGTTCGCTTTCCAGTTGTGCCAGTGCGGCGTGCAACTGCTGGTCGACCCTTTCCTGCCAACTGGCAAGTTGCTTGTCTTGCGGCCGTTGCTGCTCGTAGTAGCGCTGCACCGCCTTCTCCATGACCGCCAGGGCCAGGCCCAGCAGGCGCGTGGCGCGCACCCGTGCGGCCGGCTCGACGGGCATCAGGCTGCGGCCGGCCAGGTGTTCGAGGCAGTCGATGATCAGGCTCGAGTCCATCAGCACCTGGCCATCGCCCAGTACCAGGGTCGGTGCCTTCACCACCGGGTTGATGCCGCGGAATTCCTCGTAGGTGCGGAACACCGATAGCGATTGGTGGCTGAACTCGATGCCGAGCAGGCGCAGGGTGATGGCGACGCGGCGAACATAGGGCGAGTCGAGCATGCCGATCAGGTGCGGAAGCTTCTGTTGCATGGGCACATCCTGTTAGTGGAAATTGCATGGTGGCTGGCGCGGTCCTCCGCGCAATGGCCATGAATCTAGCGGCTTTGACCTCTGGGAAATAGCGACGATTAGTGACCGATTCGGTTAGGAAAACTTACATGAGCGCATTGCCACCGCTCTCCGCCCTGCGCAGCTTCGAAGCCGTCGCCAGGCTTGGCAGCGTGACCCTCGCCGCCAGTGAGCTGCACGTCACCCACTCGGCCATCAGCCAGCAGGTGCGCCAGCTGGAGAGCCTGCTGGGCATCACCCTGCTGCAGCGCGAAGGCCGGGGTCTGCGGCTGAGTGAGGAGGGCCGCCTGTATGCCCTGCAGATTCGCGGCGCGCTGCGCGATATCGCCGAGGCGACTCGCCTGGCGAAGGCCCGACCGGGGGAGGACGAACTGGTGGTGGCGCTCACGCCGTCCTTCGGGCAGAAATGGCTGCTGCCACGCCTGCCCGGATTTCGTGCGACTTATCCACAGTACCGCCTGCGCCTGCTCGCCAGCCTGGAGGTGATGGACCTGCGCCAGGGTATGGCCGACGTGGCGATCCGCATTGGCCAGGGGCACTGGGAAGGGCTCGCGCAGGAGTATCTGTTCGAGGACGAAGTGGTGGTCGTCGCCGCGCCGGATTTCAACGGCGGCCAGTTGCCCCGCAATCCCGAGGAAATCCTTCGCTGTCCGCGTATCACCGGCTTCGAATCCTGGCTGGACTGGTGCCAGGCGGCAGGCGTGGCGGTACCCCACGAGCCAGCGGAGTTCGTGGTGAACGACTCCAACCTGAGTATCGAGGCCGTGCGCATGGGTCAGGGCATCGGCCTCGAGCGGCGCAGCCTGGTGGCCGCTGCGCTGGAAAGCGGCGAGCTGGTGGCGCTGAGCGACCTGCGCGTGCCCTACGGCTTTCCCTACTGGCTGGTATGGCCCGAGCGCGAGGCGGCTCAGGCCAAGGTGGCGGCCTTTGCCGGGTGGCTGGGCGCGGAGGTCAAGGGTTACCTGAGCGCCATTGCCTGAGGTGGACACAAGGTAGGGGCGGACTCTGTCCGCGATAGGCTCGCATCGCGCCAGCCAATCGCGGACAGAGTCCGCTCCTACAAAAACAAGGCCGCCAGAGCGTCCGCAGGTAGCCACCAGATCCGAACGATCCAGGGCCGGCGTGTACCGACCCCGGTTGGCCTCAGAATTTCTCTTCGATGTAGTGGATCGGATAGTCGGGGCTCTTGTACTTGCCGATCTTGCCGCGCTTGGGCAGCTTCACTTCCTCACGCGGGATTTCCTTGTATGGCACGTGTTTGAGGACGTGGCTGATGACGTTCAGGCGCACGCGCTTCTTGTCCTCGGAAGGGGCCACGATCCAGGGCGCCCAGGGCGAGTCGGTAGCGGCGAACATCAGGTCGCGGGCGCGGGTGTACTCGTCCCAGCGGGTGAAGGACTTCACGTCCATGGGCGAGAGCTTCCAGATCTTGCGGCCGTCGGTGATGCGGTCCTTGAGGCGACGCTCCTGCTCCTCGGGGCTGACCTCCAGCCAGAACTTCAGCAGGATGATCCCCGACTCGGTGAGCATGCGCTCGAACAGCGGGGTCACGGCCAGGAACTTGTCGGCCTGCTCCTCGGTGCAGAAGCCCATTACCCGCTCGACCCCGGCGCGGTTGTACCAGCTGCGGTCGAAGATCACCACTTCACCGGCCGACGGCAGGTGGCGGATGTAGCGCTGGGCGTAGAGCTGGGATTTCTCCCTTTCGGTGGGCGTAGGCAACGCTACCACGCGGAACACCCGCGGGCTGACGCGCTCGGTGAGCGCCTTGATGGTGCCGCCTTTGCCGGCGCCGTCGCGCCCCTCGAAGATGATGCAGACCTTCAGGCCCTTCTGCACCACCCATTGCTGCAGCTTGACCAGCTCAACCGACAGCTTGCGCAGGTGCTCTTCGTAATCCTTGTTCTTCATCTTCCCGGTCTGTTCGGGAGCCGGGTTCTTCGCTTTGCTCTTATTGCCCATCTTTTCCTCCATGGCGGGCCTGGAACGGCCGTGGGATCAGCATAGCCGCTGGCCGCATGGTCGGGCTGTCATGCAGTCAGTTTCGTAAATGTGGGAGGTTGCCGAGAGCCTGCATGCCTTTGTGAGATTTCGCGTCGGCTCTTTCCATGCGGCGGAGATTCCGCCCGCAGGAATGGGAAAAAGGCTGCTCGCAGCCGGACTTTTTGGTCAAATGCCGCTCATCCCATGCGGCGTATGCGAAGTGCCCGCCCGACCCAGGAGATCCGATGAGCGAGCAGCGACTGACCCCCGGCCTGATGGTGATCCACGGCAACCATCCGGAAGCGCTGCGCGACCTGCTGGTGCAGTGGATGAGCCTGCATCCGCTGGCGCCGCTGGAGAACGAAGTCATCCTGGTGCAGAGCAACGGCATCGCCCAGTGGCTGAAGCTGGCGCTGGGGCGTGATGTGGAGGAGGGCGGTTGTGGCGTCACCGCCGCGCTCGACGTGCAACTGCCGGCGCAGTTCCTCTGGCGCGCCTATCGCGGTGCGCTGGGCCGCGACGAAATCCCCGAGGTCTCGGTACTCGACAAGGGCCCGCTGACCTGGCGCCTGATGCGCCTGCTGCCGACCCTGCTGGAGCAGGGCGAGTTTGCCACCCTGCAGCGCTTCCTCGCCGACGATGCCGACCTGCGCAAGCGCCACCAACTGGCCGAGCGCCTGGCCGACCTGTTCGACCAGTACCAGGTGTACCGCGCCGACTGGCTGGAAGACTGGAGCCGCGGCGTCGATCAGCTGCGTCTGGCCAACGGCACCGTGAAGGAACTGGACGCTGACAACCGCTGGCAGGCCGCCCTGTGGCGCGCGCTGCTCGACGACGTCGGTGCCGAGGGGCTGGCTACCAGCCGTGCCGGCGTGCATGGCCGCTTTATCCAGAAACTCAAGTCCGCCGAGAACCCGCTGCCGGGATTGCCGCGCCGCGTGGTGGTGTTCGGTATCTCCGCGATGCCCGCGCAGACCGTCGAGGCGCTTGCCGTGCTGGCGCGCCACGCCCAGGTACTGCTCTGCGTGCACAACCCCTGCCGCCACCACTGGGCCGATATCGTCGCCGACAAGGACCTGCTGCGCCACGAATACCGCCGCCAGCGCCGCCGCGCCGGCACCCCGGAACTGCTCTCCGACGACCAGCAGCACCAGTACGCCCAGCCGTTGCTGGCCGCCTGGGGCAAGCAGGGGCGCGACTACATCAACCTGCTCGACCAGTACGACGACCCGGAAACCTACCGCGCGCGCCTGGGTGCGGTGAGCAATGGGCGAATCGACCTGTTCAGCGAGGTCGAGCCGACGAACCTGCTCGGCCAGCTGCAGGACGACATCCTCGAACTGCGGCCGATCAACGAAACCCGCGAGCACTGGCCGGCGGTCGACCCGCAGGCCGACGACTCGGTGCGCTTCCACGTCGCCCACAGCGCCCAGCGCGAAGTGGAAATCCTCCACGACCAACTGCTCGCCCGCTTCGACGCCGACCCGACATTGCGCCCGCGCGACGTGATCGTCATGGTCCCGGACATCAACCCCTACGCGCCGCACATCGAAGCGGTGTTCGACCAATTGCCGCGCGACGACAAACGCTTCATCCCCTACACCCTGGCTGACCAGGGCCAGCGCGGCCGCGAGCCGCTGCTGGTGGCGCTGGAACATCTGCTGCGTCTGCCCGACAGCCGCTTTGCCGTGAGTGAAATCCTCGACCTGCTGGACGTCGCCGCCGTCCGCGCGCGCTTTGGCCTGGCCGACGCCGACCTGCCGCTGCTGCGCCGCTGGATCGACGGCGCCGGCGTGCGCTGGGGCCTCGACGGCCAGCAGCGCGAACGCCTCGGCCTGCCCTCCGCCGCCGAGGCCAACAGCTGGCGCTTCGGCCTTCGGCGCATGCTGCTGGGCTTTGCGGTGGGCGAGGGCGAGGCCTTCCAGGGCATCCAGCCCTATGCGGAAATCGGCGGACTCGACGCCGCCGCGCTCGGTCCATTGGCCGGGTTGCTTGGCGCGCTGGAAAAGGCCTGCGACCTGCTCGCCGAGGAAGCGGCCCCCGCTATCTGGGTACAGCGCCTGCGTACCCTGCTGGAAGACTTCTTCCAGGTCACCGATGACCACGATGAACTGCTGCGCCAGCAACTCCTGCAACTGCTCGAAGGCTGGCTGGAAACCTGCGGCCATGCTGGCTTCAGCGATCCGCTGCCGCTCTCGGTGGTGCGCGAGGCGTGGCTCAGCGGCCTGGATGCCGGCGGCCTGAACCAGCGCTTCCTCGCCGGCGCGGTGAGCTTCTGCACCCTGATGCCGATGCGTGCGATTCCCTTCCAACTGGTCTGCCTGCTCGGCATGAACGACGGCGACTACCCGCGCCCGCAGTCGCCGCTGGATTTCGACCTGATGCGCAACGACTACCGCCCCGGCGACCGTTCGCGCCGCGAGGACGACCGTTACCTGCTGCTCGAAGCGCTGCTCTCGGCGCGCCGCCAGCTCTACGTCAGCTGGGTCGGCCGAAGCATCCGCGACAACAGCGAAAGGCCGCCGTCGGTGCTGGTCGGCCAGTTGCGCGACCACCTCGCCGCGGGCTGGCACAACGCTGACGGCGGCGACCTGCTGCACGGCCTGACCCTGGAGCATCCACTGCAGCCTTTCAGCCGCGCCTATTTCGATGCGCCATCCGCGCACGGTGTCGATGGCCTCTACACCTACGCTCGCGAGTGGCGTGATGTGCACCGCGAACACCACGGCGAGACGGATGCAGCTCCGCTGCCGCCGCCTGCGCTGGATGCGCCCATCGGCCTGCGCGTGCTCGCCGATTTCCTCGCCAATCCGGTCGGCGCCTTCTTCCTGCAGCGCCTCAAGGTGCGCTTCGCCGAGGAGCAACTGACCGGTCAGGACGAAGAGCCCTTCGAGCTGAATGGGCTGGACGTCTGGCAGCTGCAATTCGAACTCTGCGAGCGCCTGCGTCCGTGGGTCGAGCAGCACTGGCAGGCCGATCAACTGGCCGCGCAACTCACCGGCCAGGTCGAACGCCTGCGCCGCGAAGGAAGGCTGCCGCTGGCGGCCTTCGGCGACTTCTCCGCCCAGGCGTTGGTGGCGCCGCTGCACGATCTGCTGGCCCGCTACCGTGAGCAACTGGAGCACTGGTCGCAGGTGGAAGAGGAGCAGCGCGAGCTCAACCACGAGCATGCCGGCATCGAACTGGCCGACTGGCTCGGTGGC
Source organism: Pseudomonas multiresinivorans (assembly GCF_012971725.1). Classification (NCBI taxonomy): domain Bacteria; kingdom Pseudomonadati; phylum Pseudomonadota; class Gammaproteobacteria; order Pseudomonadales; family Pseudomonadaceae; genus Pseudomonas; species Pseudomonas multiresinivorans. Next base: position 5,824,739 of record NZ_CP048833.1, on the reverse strand, counting down.
CTGCGCCGCAACGCCGATGGCAAGCTCGCCAGCCTGCAGCTGGTCAGCGGCAAGCTTCACGAGGGCAAGGGCTACAAATGGCACGGGCTGGTGCGCCCATGGGTGCGCCATCTTGCGCTGCAACTGTGCGGCGAGCCGGTGACCAGCGTGCTGGTCGGCCTGACCGGTACCCTGGAATTCCCACCGCTGCCGGCGCAGGACGCGCGCGCCGAACTGGACGCGTTGCTGGACGCCTGGTTCCAGGGCATGAGCCGCCCGCTGCCGGTGGCGTGCAAGGCCGCCTTCGCCTGGCTGGCCGCCGGGGAAGATGAGGATCGTGCCGCCCGCGAAGCCGCCAAGCGCTATGACGGCGGCTTCAACCTGAGTGGCGAGGCTGCTTCGTCGGCAGCGCTGGCGCGGGTCTATCCGGATTTCGCCACGCTCAATGCGAGCGAGGAATTCGCCGCCTGGGCCGAGGCCTTGTACGGGCCGCTGTTCGCGATTCTGCAGCGCAAGGAGGAAGCGCAATGAGCGCGGTCGAGCTGAAGCCTCTCGAATTTCCGCTGCACGGCAGCCGGCTGATCGAGGCCAGCGCTGGTACCGGCAAGACTTTCACCATTGCGCTGCTCTACGTGCGCCTGGTCCTCGACCATGGCGGCGAACAGGCTGCCTTTGGCCGGCCATTGAGCCCGCCGGAAATCCTCGTGGTGACCTTCACCGAAGCCGCGACCCAGGAATTGCGTGAACGCATCCGCGCGCGCCTGGGCGAGGCCGCGCGCTGCTTCGCCGAGCCCGAGCAGAAGCACGACGGCCTGCTGGTGAAGCTGCGCGACAGCTATGCGCCCGAGCGCTGGCCCGGCTGCGCACGCCTGCTGCGCCTGGCTGCCGAATGGATGGATGAGGCTGCTGTCTCGACCATCCACAGCTGGTGCTACCGCATGCTGCGCGAGCACGCCTTCGACAGTGGCAGCCTGTTCACCCAGGACCTCGCTGCCGACCAGAGCGAATTGCTCGCCGAAGCGGTGCGTGACTACTGGCGGCGCAACTTCTACCCATTGGATGTGGCGGCGGCCAACGCCGTGCGCCATTGCTACGCCGGCCCCGAAGCCCTGGCCCGCGCCCTGCAACCGCTGCTGGCGGCGCAGGAAGCCGGCTTCCGCTATGCCGATCAACCGTTGACCGCCCCGGCCTCCCTCAGCGAGCTGCTGGAGACCACCGGCCAGTTCTACGACGAACTCGACGCCGCCGAGACACGCGCCCGCGAAGCCTGGGCGGCGGACCGCGCCGGCGTCGCCGAGCTGCTGCGCAACCTGCGTGGCGACCTCAACGGCAACAGTTATCGCGGCAAGGATGACGACAGCGTCTTTGCCGGCTGGATCGAAGCGCTGGACGCCTGGAGCGAAGGCGCCGATGCGCCGGACAACCTCGCCAAGTTCGGCCAGACGCGGATCAAAGTGAAGGCCAAGGCCGTGGTGCCGGAACACCCTGCGCTGCTGGCCATCGACGCCTGGGTCGAGCGCGCCGAGCAGCGCCCGGAGATCGCCCCGCAATTGCTGCTGCATGCGCTGAATGAAGTGCGGCATAACCTTGAAGCGGAGAAGCAGAAGCGCGCCGAACTGGGCTTCGACGACCTGCTGGTGCGCCTCGACCGCGCCCTGGCCGGCAGCGGCGGCGAGCGCCTGGCCGAGCGTATCCGCGAGCAGTTCCCGGTGGCGCTGATCGACGAATTCCAGGACACCGACCCGCTGCAGTACCGCATCTTCGAGCGCGTCTACCGCATTGCCGAGAACCCCCGGAGCCTTGGCCTGTTCATGATCGGCGACCCCAAGCAGGCGATCTATGCCTTTCGTGGCGCCGACATCCACACCTACCTGCGCGCCCGCGCCGCCACCGCCGGGCGCCACTACACGCTGGGCACCAACTACCGCTCCACGCTGGCGATGGTCGAAGCGGCCAACCGCTGTTTCCTCTTCGCCGAAAGTCATCCGCGCGCGGCGTTCCGCTTTGCCGTGGAAGGGCAGGAAAACCCCGTGCCCTTCCTCGAAGTCGGCGCGCGCGGGCGTGACGAGACGCTGCTGCTCGAGGGTGCCGAAGCACCGGCCATGACCTTCTGGCAATTGGACAATGATGGCCAGGTCTGCGGCTCCACGCTGTATCGCCAGGAGATGGCCGCGCGCAGCGCCAGCGCCATCCAGCGCTGGCTGAGCTCCCCGCAGAGCGGCTTCCGCGATGCCGAGGGGCAATGGCGCGCGCTGCGCCCGGCGGACATCGCCATCCTCGTGCGCGGTCGCAGCGAGGCCGAGGCCATCCGCGGCGAACTGGCCAGGCGCCGGCTCGCCAGCGTCTACCTGTCCGACCGCGACTCGGTGTTCGACAGCCCCGAGGCTGTCGACCTGCTGCACTGGCTGCGCGCCTGCGCCGACCCCGGCGACGATGGCGCCCTGCGCATCGCCCTGGCCACCCGCAGCCTGGCGCTGGACTGGGCGACCCTGGAGCGGCTGAACCAGGACGAGCGCTTCTGGGAAGCCATGGTGCTGCGCTTCCGTGACTATCGCCTGCTCTGGCAACAGCAGGGCGTGTTGCCGATGCTGCGCCGCCTGCTCGCCGACTTCGCCCTGCCGGCGCGACTGCTGCGCGAGACCGATGGCGAGCGCAGCCTGACCAACCTGCTGCACCTGGCCGAATGGCTGCAGCGCGAGGCCGTGGAAGTGGACGGCGAACATGCGCTGCTGCGGGTGCTCGCCGAACAGCTGGAGAGCCCGACGAGCGAAGAAATCCTCCGCCTGGAAAGCGACGCCGACCTGATCAAGGTGGTGACCATCCACAAGTCCAAGGGCCTGGAGTACCCGTTGGTACTGCTGCCCTTCATCTGCACCTGGCGCGAGCTGGACGGCAAGAGCGGCACGCCGCCGAGCTTCCAGTCCGGCGAATCGCGGGTCGTCGAGTTGTCCCGCGACAAGGAGCAGGCCAAGGCGGCCTTCCAGCAGGCCAACGACGAGCGCCTGAGCGAGGACATGCGCCTGCTCTACGTGGCACTGACCCGCGCACGCCACGCCGTGTGGCTGGGCATGGCGCCGCTGGTGATGAGCAACAGCAAGAACCCGGAGTTGCACAAGGGCGCCATGGGTTACCTGCTCGGTGGCGGCAACGCGCTGAGCGTCGAGGGCGTGACCGCGCGACTGGGCGATTTGCAGGCAGGAGCGCTGGAGATCGCCCTGGAGCCGGCGCCGGAGATCGGCACCGAACTCTTCGTCGGCGCACAGGCCGGTGAACTGGGCGCCGCCCGTGAACCGCGCCGCCGGGTGGCGGAGAAATGGTGGATCGCCAGCTACTCCGCCCTGGCGACACTGGCCACCGAGGACGACAGCGACATCGCGCCCGCGCCAGCTGCCGCTGAGCCGATCAGCGCCAGTGAAGACCTGTTGCGCGAAAGCAGCCTGGAAGACTTGCGCGAGGTGGAAGTCGTCCCGGCACCTTTCAGCCTGCACGCCTTCCCCCGCGGCGCGAATCCCGGCAGCTTCCTCCATGGTTTGCTGGAGTGGGCCGCCGACGAAAACTTCGACGTCGATGAAGAACCGCTGCGTGACCAGATCGCCCGGCGCTGCGCCCTGCGCGGCTGGGAGGAGTGGATCGAACCGCTCACCGGCTGGCTCGGGCAATACCTGCGCACGGCTTTCCGCGTGCCCGACGCGGCGCCGGTCAGCCTGGCCGGGCTGGCGACGTTCCAGAAGGAAATGGAGTTCTGGTTCGCCACCCGCAACGTCGACAGCCAGCGCCTGGATGCCGCCGTGATTCGCCATACGCTGGGCGGCGTGGCGCGGCCGACGCTGCAGGCGAACCTGCTCAACGGCATGCTCAAGGGCTTCATCGACCTGGTGTTCGAGCACGAAGGCCGCTACTACGTGGCCGACTACAAATCCAACTGGCTGGGCGCCGACGATGAGGCCTACACGCAGGAGGCGTTGCGCGAAGCCCTGCTGGAGCACCGCTACGACCTGCAGTACGCGCTCTACCTGTTCGCCCTTCACCGACTGTTGCAGGCGCGCCTGCCCGACTACGACTACGACCGCCACATCGGAGGCGCGATGTACCTGTTCCTGCGCGGCAGTTCCTCGGCGACCCAGGGCATGTACCTGGAACGCCCGCCGAAGGCGCTGATGGACGAGCTGGACCGCCTGTTCCGCGCGGAGGTGCCGGCATGAAGAGCACCACTGAAATGCTCGATCTGATCGGCCGCTGGGCCGAGCGCGGCTGGCTGCGCGAGCTGGACCGCGCCTTCGCGACCTTCCTCGTCGAGCGCGCGCCGGATGCCCATCCGCTGCTGATTCTCGCCGCCGCCCTGGCCAGCCACCAGCTCGGCCGCGGGCACGTCTGCCTCGACCTGGATGCGACGCTGGCCGACAGCCGTTTCGCCCTGTCGCTGCCGCCCGAAGGCGACTCCGCCAAGGACGCGCCGGAGCTGCCCGGCGTACTGCTGGACGGCTTCGATCTCGATGCCTGGCGCGCGGTGCTGAACGATCCGCGCTTGGTCGGCGACGGCCCGGGTGAAACGCCGCTGGTGTTGTCCGGGCGCCGCTTGTATCTGCGCCGCTACTGGCAGTACGAGCGGGAAGTCCGCGCCGGCATCGACCAGCGCCTGAAGCAGGGCGAGGCGCTGCGGGCCGCGTTGCCCGCCGCGCCACTTCGTCAGGCCCTGGACGCTCTGTTCCCGAAGAAGGCCGGCAATGTTCAGGCGAGCCAGGGGGCGGACTGGCAGAAGCTCGCCTGCGCACTGGTCGCCGGCAACGCCTTCGGCATCGTCACCGGCGGCCCCGGCACCGGCAAGACGACCACCGTGGTGAAGCTGCTCGCCCTGCTGCAAAGCCTGGCACTGGGGGAGGGCGGCCGCCCGCTGCGCATCCGCCTTGCCGCGCCCACCGGCAAGGCCGCTGCGCGCCTGAACGAATCCATCGCTGGCGCCGTGCAGCGCCTTGACCTCTCCGCCCTGGCCAATGGCGAAGCGGCGCGGGAGGCGATCCCCACCGAAGTCACCACGCTGCACCGCCTGCTAGGAAGCCGCCCGGACAGCCGCCAGTTCCGCCACCACGCCGGCAACCCGCTGGCACTGGAGCTGCTGGTGGTGGACGAAGCCTCGATGGTCGACCTGGAGATGATGGCCTCGCTGCTTGCCGCACTGCCGCCGCGTGCGCGGCTGATCCTGCTGGGCGACAAGGACCAGCTGGCCTCGGTGGAAGCCGGCGCGGTGCTCGGCGAGTTGTGCAGCCGCGCCCGTGAAGGCCATTACCGCCCGGCCACTCGCGACTGGCTGCAAGCCGTGGCCGGCGAAGCCATCGACGACGTGCTGATCGACAGCGCCGGCAGCGACCTCGACCAGGCCGTGGCCATGCTCCGTCACAGCCACCGCTTCAGCGCCGACAGTGGCATCGGTCAATTGGCTGAAGCGGTCAACGCCGGTGATATCCCGGCCCTGCGCCAGGTGTGGAAGGCGCAGCACGAAGACCTCGCCCGTATCGCCGTGGATGCCCAGGAAACCCGCAGCCTGCGCGATCTGGTGATCGACGGCGGGCGCGGCGGCGACCTCTTCGGCCCGGTCGGCTACGCCCACTACCTGCGCGTGGTCAGCGGCTCGCGCCCGGCGGACAACGCCACTCAGGACGCACTGGATGCCTGGGCAAGGAAGGTGCTGGAAGCCCACGGCCAGTTCCAGCTGCTCTGCGCATTGCGTCGCGGGCCCTGGGGCGTGGAAGGATTGAACACGCTGATCGGCGAGCTGCTGCAACGCGAAGGGCTGATTCCTTCGGCGAACGGCTGGTTCGCCGGTCGGCCGGTGCTGGTTACTCGCAACGACTACGGCCTGGGCCTGATGAACGGCGATATCGGCATCGCCCTGGCGTTGCCGCAGACGGCCGACGATGGTTCGGTGCGCTGGGTGGCGCGCGTGGCCTTCCCGGCGGGCGACGGCACCGACGCCATCCGCTGGATCCTGCCCAGCCGCCTGCAGGCGGTGGAAACCGTGTTCGCCATGACCGTGCACAAGTCCCAGGGCTCGGAGTTCACCCACGCCGCGCTGCTGCTGCCCGACAGCCTCAACCCCATCCTCACCCGCGAGCTGGTCTACACCGGCATTACCCGCGCACGGAAGTGGTTAACCCTGGCCAGTGCCGGGCGTGGCTGGCAGGTGCTGGAGGCGGCCACGGAGCGGCGGGTGCAGCGGGCGAGTGGGTTGCTGGGCCTCTCATGATGTGACGAAGAGCACTTGATTAAACGCTTTTGAAAGCACCTAATTAAGTGTCTTTGCGCTGGGAGGCTGCTATGCCCCATTCCATGCTGGCGGATGTTACCGCTTCCATCACCGAGCTGAAGAAGGATCCCATGGGCACTGTCGCTGCTGGCATGGGACACGCCGTTGCCATTCTCAACCGCAATGAGCCGGTGTTCTATGCAGTGCCGGCCGACGAGTACGAGCGCATGATGGAACTGCTCGACGACCTGCAGCTCGGTCGGATCGCCGAGCAGCGCAAGGATGAACCGAGAGTGGAAGTCACCCTCGATGAGCTTCGCCAGCTCTGATCCGCAGTATCGTCTGGCCTTCAACACCTCGGCGCTCAAGGAGTGGAAGAAGCTCAAGGGCCCGTTGAAGGCGCAGTTCATCCGCAAGCTCGATGAGCGTTTGCGTAATCCCCATGTCCCGTCGGCGCGCCTGCACGGCGCGGCCAATCGTTACAAGATCAAGCTAGCCTCGATGGGTTACCGACTGGTGTATGAAGTCTTCGATGACCAGGTGGTCGTGCTGGTCATTGCTGTGGGGAAACGGGAGCGCGGCGACGTCTACAAGGCTGCGCAGAAGCGCTGAGCGCTCTTCGAGGTGACGGGCTCCGGGAAATCGACCCGACCCGCATTTCCATGCTTTTTAGATTTGTCTGATGTCCGCCTGGCCCGCTTTTCGCCAGGCTGGCGGGCATGAAACTCAAGCAGTTCCTTCGTCGCCAGGATTCTTCCTTTTCCACCCCGAAGGCAGCCCGAAAGCTCCTTCGTCTGCTGGCCGGGGTGGTGATCGCCTGCCTGTTCTTCACGCTCAGCCTGTTCCTCGCTGCGAGCTTCAACGGCGAAGTCTCGCAGTTGCGGCGCCAGATGAATGCGGCCATGTACGAGGCCCAGGACTACCTGGGGCAGCGTGAGTCGCTGCTGGAACACATCAGCCGGGGCGTGACCTGGAAAGCCCGCGAACCGCTGGTGCAGTGGCGCCAGTTGAGTGTGCCGGTGCCACCCCACGAGCAGGTTTTCGTCACCCTGGGCGAGTCAGGCTCCAGCTGGAGCCTGGCGCTGTCTGGGCGCGACCTGTCGGAGATGGAAGCCAAGCGGCTGAACCTGGTTTATGTCTCGCCCGCCCCGAATCGTTCGGTGACGCGGCTGTACGGGGCACCGGCGCTCAACGCCGTGGTGCCGCCGTCGGTGCTCGAAGCGCTGGGGCAGCCCGGTACGCCGAGGGAGGAGCGGCAGGTGCGCTGGCTCGCCGACCCGACCGACCCGCAGGTGCGGCAGTATCTGTTCACCCGCGTGACCGGCGAGGAGGATAATGGCTGGCTGGGCCTGGAACTGTTCGGCGCCGATCTGTCTGCGGCGTTCGGCGTGCCCGAGGCCGGGCGCTTTCTGTTGCTGGACCGTGATCACCGGGCGATCCTCGGCAGCGCGGTCACGCCGCAGCTAGGCCTGCAGTTCAGCGACCTGTGGAAGGGCGACAATTTTGCCTTCAGTGGTGCCGGCCTGCTGCCCAGCCACCTGGCGCTGCTCAAGCACCTGGGCAGTTCCGACTGGTCGCTCGTCTACTACTTCAATCTCTCCGAGCTGCTGGTGCCAATGTGGCCCCGGGTGCTGGCCTCGCTGGCTTTCCTGCTGGGTTGCTCGCTGCTGGTCTGGGGTATGTGCCGGCGTATCAACCGGCGCCTGATCGGCCCGGCGCAGCATCGCCTGAATGCACTGGTGGAGAACGAGGGTTTCCACCGCGCAATGATCCAGACCGCGCCGGTAGCGCTCTGTGTGCTGCGCCGCAACGATGCCGAGGTGGTGCTGGAGAACCGTCTTGCCCAGCAATGGCTCGGCTGCGGCGACGAACGCCGCTACTGGAGCCACGGCTGGCTGGAACGGGGCTTCAACAGTGGTGAAAAGGGTGGTTCGGAGGAGGTGGAAACCCACACCGGGCGGCACCTCTACCTGAGCTACACGCCGACCCGCTACAAGGGCGAGGAAGTGTTGTGCTGCGCCTTCAGCGACATCAGCGCGCGCAAGCAGACCGAAGCCGCGCTGGCCGAAGCCAAGCGTTTGTCCGACGCCGCCAACGAGGCCAAGACGCTGTTCCTGGCGACCATGAGCCATGAAATCCGCACACCGCTGTATGGCGTGCTCGGTACCCTGGAGCTGCTCGGCCGCACGGCGCTGGATCATCAGCAGTCCGGCTACCTGCGCGCGATCCAGCGCTCATCTTCGACCTTGCTGCAATTGATCAGTGACGTGCTCGACGTATCGAAGATCGAGGTCGGCCAACTGGGCCTGGAACCGGTGGAATTCTCGCCGCTGGAGCTGACCCTGGACACGGTCCAGTCCTACGCCGCCACCGCCCGCGCCAAGGGCCTGCAAATCTATGCCTGCTGCGATTCGCAGATGCCCGAGCGGGTGCTGGGTGACGCCACGCGTATCCGCCAGATCCTCAATAACCTGTTGAGCAATGCGGTGAAGTTCACCGACAGCGGGCGCATCGTTCTGCGAGTCCGCTCGGAGCCGGACGAGGGCTGGTATGACACGCTGCACTGGCAGGTGGCTGACACCGGTATCGGTATCCCTGCGGACCAGCAGGAGCATCTGTTCGATGCCTTCTACCAGGTTTCCGGCCACGCGCGCGTAGCCGGTGGCACGGGCCTTGGTCTGTCGATCTGCAAGCGCCTCACCGAACTGATGGGCGGGCAGCTGCGAGTCGTCAGCGACGTCGGCCTGGGCAGCAGCTTCGCCCTCAGCCTGCCCCTGCAATGCGTGGACCGGCAAGCCAGCAACGAGCCCCGACTGTGCAACTCGATGGTGTGGGTACATGCGCCGACCCGCGAACTGGCCGAGAGCCTATGCGGCTGGGTCACTCGCTGGGGAGCGCGGGCCCAGGTGGTGGCCTGCGATCAGCCTGTCGAGGAAGACGCCACCAGTGTGCTGCTGGACCTGCGCTTCAACCCCCACGACCGCGCGCCGCTGCCCACCTGGCGTGGCTGCCGGGTGCTGGTGACCGACCTGGGCGGCGAGCAGCCGCGCCAGGAGGGCTGCGACTGGCATGTGGGCCGCTACAACCTCCAGGGAATGCGCCGCGCTCTGGCGGCGGCGCAGGGGTGTGTCAGCGCAGACGCGGCGCGGCTGGCCGAGGCCCTGCCCGACATCGGCCTCGGCCTGCGCGTGCTGCTGGTGGAGGACAACCCGATCAACCAATTGATCCTGCGTGACCAGCTGGAAACTCTCGGCTGCATGGCCGAGCTCGCCGTCGACGGCCGGCAGGCGCTCACGCGCTGGCAGCCGGATGCTTTCGACGTGGTGCTCACTGACGTCAACATGCCCCATCTCAATGGCTATGAGCTGGCTCGTGCGTTGCGCCAGCGCGGCTATCGCGGGCCGATCATCGGCGCTACCGCCAACGCCATGCACGAGGAAAACGAACGTTGCCTCGCCGCTGGCATGAATCTCTGCCTGCTCAAGCCGGTGGACCTGCGCACTTTGCGCCAATGCCTGACCAGCCTGCCCGCGGAGGTGCCGTCGTGCGACATCAGCGAATCCTGATCGTTGAAGATCAACCCTTTCAGCGCGAATACCTGCTCAACCTGTTCCGCGAGCAGGGCGCCGTGGAGCTGCGCGCTGCCGAGGACGGCGCCGAAGCGCTGCGCTGGCTGGAGCAGGAGCGATTCGACCTGGTGGTCAGCGACCTGATGATGCCGGGGCTGGACGGCGTGCAGCTGATCCAGCGGCTGGCCGCACTGAGCCATCCGCCGCTGCTGGCGATCATGAGTTCAGCGTCGCGCCCGCTGATGGGCAGTGCCTGCATGGTGGCCCGCGCCCATGGCATCACCGTGCTGGAGCAGATCGCCAAGCCTGTCCGCGCGCCGGTGGTTCGTCGTCTGCTGGAGAAACTGGTCTCACGCCTGGAGCGCGAAGAGCTGCATCGCGCACCGGCGATCCCCGTGCCTACCCGAGAAGAGCTGGTACTCGCGCTGGAACAGCGGCAGTTCTGCGCCTGGTTCCAGCCCAAGGCCTCGCTGATCGACGGGCGCATCGTCGCGGCAGAAGCGCTGGTGCGCTGGGTGCATCCACGCCACGGCGTGCTGCAACCGGGCAGCTTCATGGCCGCGTTGACCGCCGCCGGGCTGGACGAGGCGCTGCTCTGGACGGTGCTCGAGCAGGCACTGCAGGCGCAGGCCGACTGGGGCCAACTGGGCTTCCACCTGTCGGTGGCGGTGAACCTGCCGACCCACCTGCTCGACGACGCCGACCTGCCGGATCGCCTCGCGGCTTTTGTCGCGGCCCGTGGCGGGGTTCCGGCGCATATAGTCTTCGAACTGCTCGAATGCAGCAGCACGGCGACCCCGGCCAACTACTATGCCGGCACCTGCCGTCTGCGGATGAAGGGCTTCGGCCTTGCGCAGGACGATTTCGGTCAAGGCTACAGCTCGCTGTACAACCTGGTCTCGACTCCTTTCACGGAGCTCAAGATCGATCGTGCGCTGGTGCATGGCTGCGTGGATGACGACGGGCTGGCGGCGGCGCTGGAGAGCATCGTCAAGCTCGGCCGGCAGCTGGGGCTGGAGGTGATCGCCGAAGGCGTCGAACACCCCGAGGAGCTTGCCCTGCTGCGCCGGCTGCGTTGCGATTGCGCCCAGGGCTTCCTGTTTTCCGAGGCGGTTCCGCAGGACGTGTTCACCCGCCAGTTGCTCCAGGAGCGCACCGCCATGGCTCATTGACCCACGGCAGGCACATCGCAGATGCAAGGGCGATCATTGGCCTGTCCAGGGCTGTCGGGTCGCCTAATCCCATACTCACATCTACAGTCTGCTGGTATCCGGCGGGCCCTCCGCCGCCATTTCTTGCGACACCGGATGCTTTGCATGAAGGACCACGACAACGGCTCGATTCGTAAACTGGCCAGTACTTCTCTGCGCCTGAACGTTGTGCTGCTGGGCGCCGTTTTCCTTGCCCTGATGCTGGTGGGCGCCTGCTACTGGGCGCTCGGCCGGGTGGTGCAGGAAGAGCGCGACAAGGTGCTTTTCCACTTCACTCGCCTGGTGGGCGATATCCACGAACATGAAGCTTTCCTGGCGCGCATCGCCCAGCAGAGCGATGAATCCACCCAGCGCGAAGACCTGAACGTCATTCCCTTGCAACGACGCATGCTGGCCCGCGAGAAGGGCATGGAAATCCACGAGGGGCGTGAATTTTCCTTCGCCATGCCCTTCACCCTGGCGCAGCAGGTGCGCCACATCGGGCCGCAGGAAAAGCCGGGGCCGTTCTCCTTCGGGGTGATGCTGGCGAACTTCTACAGCAGCTACTGGAGCACCTCCGTGTTCCCTTCGCCCCAGGTGCTGGTGATCGATCTGCGCGGGCCGACCAGCCTGGCGGTGCCCTCCATTGGCAACTTCCGAGGCCAGCGCCCGCTGACCCGACGCAGTTACCTGACGGTGATCGATCAGGTGCGCCATCGCCTGGAAATTCGCCAGCCGGAGCGCGGCGATACCCAGGTGCACTGGGCCCAGGCGGAGTCCTATACGGGCGGGCCGGGGCGTGAGTTGCTCGGTTTCGTCAGTGTCGATCTGCCGGACAAGCTCTGGTGGGATTCCGACCTGGATCGCCAGGTGGTCGCGGTGTCCCTGCTCAACCTGGATCGCATCAACGACTTCGAGCAGATTCTCGAGCGCCCGGTGTTCGACGAACTGGAGCTGATCTCGCCCAATGGCCGGGTGTTGATTGACTCGGTGGGCGCGGCGGGGGACTACGACGAAGGCTTGAACCTGAGCGCCGACGGCATGGTGTTCAAGGTGCACAGCGGCGGAGAGAGCGGCTGGACCGCACTTTACCGCCTCAGCTATGCGAGCTTCTTCCGCTACGCCAAGTGGCAGTTCCTCGGTGGTCTGGCGCTTGTCATCGGTAGCCTCGCCGGCGGCTGGTTCGCCATTGGCTGGTACTCGCGGCGGGTGATCAAACCGGCGCGCCGGGCGCATCTGGAGATAGTGGAGAGCGACGCCTTCAGCCGCGCGGTGATCCAGACCGCGCCGGTAGCGCTCTGCGTGCTGCGCCACGGCAGCCACCAGGTGGTGATGCAGAACCGCCTGGCCGAACAGTGGCTGGGCGACGCCGATGCCATCACCCGCATCAGCCGCGACTGGGACCTGAGCGGCAGGGTTGGTGAGGGCAGTGGCGAGCTGGTCTTCGAGGTGGAAGGCCGCGCCCTGCACGCCAGCTTTGCGCCGACCCGTTACCGAGGCGAGAACGTGGTGCTCTGTGCCTTCAACGACATCAGTGCGCACAAGCAGGCGCAGCAGATGCTGGCCGATGCCAAACTCTCGGCGGATGCCGCCAGCGAGGCGAAATCGGTATTCCTCGCCACCATGAGCCACGAAATCCGCACGCCGCTCTACGGGGTGCTGGGCACCCTGGAGCTGCTCGGGCTGACCGAGTTGACCCATCAGCAGCGTGATTATCTCGCCACCATCCAGCGCTCGTCCTCGACCCTGCTGCAGTTGATCAGCGACATCCTCGACGTGTCCAAGATCGAGGCCGGGCAGATGGCCCTGGAGGTGGTGGAATTCAACCCGCTGGAGCTGTCCGAGGATGTCGTCGCCGGGTACGCCGCCGTAGCCGGAGGCAAGGAGTTGCAGCTGTATGCCTGCATCGACGCCAACACCCCGGGCCTGGTGCGCGGCGATGCCGCGCGCATCCGGCAGATTCTCGCCAACCTGCTGAGCAATGCGCTGAAGTTCACCGATATCGGCCGCGTGGTGCTGCGCTTGCGCATCGTGGCTGACGAGTCCGGCGAGACGGCCCTGCAATGGCAGGTGACGGATACCGGCATCGGCATGTCCGATGCGCAGCAGCAGCGCCTGTTCGAGCCCTTCTACCAGGCCCACGGCCATGAACACACGGTCAGCGGCACCGGCCTGGGCCTGTCGATCTGCGCGCGGCTGAGCCAACTGATGGGCGGTCAGCTACGCGTGGTGAGCGAAACCGGGCTGGGCAGCAGCTTCACCTTTACCCTGGCGCTGCCTGTTCTGGAGCGCGCCCAGCCGCTGGCCGACAGCGCGCCGCTGCTGCCGCAGCCGGTGTATGTGCGGGCGCCGGTCAAGGAGCTGGCGCAGAACCTGGCCGCGTGGATCGACGGCTGGGGAGGTTCGGCGCTGGTCCAGGAAGAGTTGCCGGCGGATACCCCGTCCGGTGCGGTGCTGCTGGACCTTCTCGAAGCCGGCAGCGAGCCGTTGTGGAGCGGGCCGCGTGTCTGCGCGCTGGCCGAGGCGGGCGCGCAGCCAATGGCGTCGGCCCTGGGCTGGGAGGTCAGCCTTTACCACCTCGCCGGCATCGCCCAGGCTTTGCGTCTGGCGCAACAGGGCGGAGCAGGCCAGACGCGCCAGCCACCCCGTGCTGCCCGGCTGGGCAAGCTCGGCCTGCGGGTATTGGTGGCCGAGGACAATCCGATCAATCAGGCGCTGCTCAAGGAGCAGCTCGAGGAGCTGGGCTGCCGCGTCACCCTCACCAGCAACGGCCGCGAGGCCCTGCAGCGCTGGGCGCCCGGTGCTTTCGACGCGCTGTTGACCGACGTGAACATGCCGATAATGAATGGCTACGAGCTGGTGGGCGAGCTGCGCCGCCATGACAGTTGGCTGCCCATCATCGGCGTCACCGCCAATGCCCTGCGCGAGGAGGGTGAACGCTGCATGGCGGTGGGCATGAACGCCTGGCTGGTCAAACCGATGAGCCTGCGCACGCTGCACGACGGGCTGCTCAAGGTGTGCGGCTGTGCGGCGGCTCAGCCGTCGGAGAGCGAGGTGCATGCCGAGTCGCCGGCGCAGGACCGCATTCAGGTCTCGGAAAAGATGCGCGACCTGTTCCTGCGCACCATGCGCCAGGACATGCAGGGCGTGACCGACGCCCTGCATGGCAATGATCTGGCGACCGTCCGTCAGCAGGTGCATCGCCTGCGTGGCGCGCTGGCGGTGGTCCAGGCCCATGGGCTCAGTGATGCCTGCGGTGCGGTGGAGGAGGCGCTGATTGCGCAGCCCGCCGGGCCGGAACTGTCTGCGGCGGTGACGACGCTGATGGGACGAATCGAGGTGGCCCTGGCCAGCCTCTGAGAGCCTTTCCGGTAACCGGGGCTACTCTGGAATAGTGGCCGTGCCCCAGTGGCCGGCCGACGATCGCAAACGTTGGGACTCAAGAAAACTCATGGAAAAAGTCAGAGTGGCATTAGCGGACGACCATCCCATCGTCCTGATGGGCGTTCGCGAGGTGATCGAACGGGATGATCGCTTCGAGGTGATCGGCGAGGCGCACAACTCCAGCGAGCTGGTGGCCCTGTACCGCGAGCAGCGCCCGGCCATCGTCATCACCGACTACAACATGCCGGGCGACCAGACCTATGGCGACGGCATCAAGCTGATCGAGTACCTGCTGCGTAACTTTCCCGAAACGCGCATCCTGATCCTCACCATGCTGTCCAATCCGCTGATCCTCTCCAGCCTCTACGATCTGGGGGTGTCGGGGGTGATCCTGAAGAACGGTGACCTCAACGAGATCCTCGTGGCGCTCAAGGCGCTGTCGCAGGACCGCATCTACCGTGGGCCGGGGATGCAGTCCTCGAACAGCGTGATGGCCAGCGGGGACGACGTGGAGGGTCGGATCGCCAGCCTGTCGGTGAAGGAGTACGAGGTGCTGCGCCATTTCGTATCGGGGATGAGCGTGCGCGACATCGCCCTGCTCCTGAACCGCAGCGTGAAGACCGTGAGCGCGCAGAAGATATCCGCCATGCGCAAGCTGGACGTGGATACCGACCAGTCACTGCTGACGTTCTGCGTGATGGCCAATCTGTTTCAGTAAGTCGGGCCCAGGATGCGCCTGTAGGAGCGAGCTTGCTCGCGAACTGCCGCGATGCTGAAGTCCATGGTAGGCCAACTGTCCTCTTCCTGAGGCTCCGCTCCTGCCAGATCAAGAGCCCCTCACCCTAACCCTCTCCCGCAAGCGGGAGAGGGGACTGTTCGGTGCAGAAACAAACGATGGCGTCAGCCGGCACGGACGGGTGCCTCTCTCTCAGCGCAGCTCGGCCTCGCCCTGCTGGCTGTTCCCGCCATCGTCGATCCACAGGTAACGCACCTCTCCAGCGTTCGCCGGCAAGCCTTGCCTGGGCGACAGCGTGCGCTGCGAAAA
Source organism: Pseudomonas multiresinivorans (assembly GCF_012971725.1). NCBI lineage: Bacteria > Pseudomonadati > Pseudomonadota > Gammaproteobacteria > Pseudomonadales > Pseudomonadaceae > Pseudomonas > Pseudomonas multiresinivorans. The sequence goes on along the minus strand of NZ_CP048833.1, from coordinate 5,809,331 downwards.
CGGCGGGAGCAGTTCGGCCGGCAGCGGCGAGCCTGTGTTGCCCTGGCGTACTTCGGCGCCGGCGAGGGTGATGAAGTAGGCGGTGGGATTTTCCACCTGCACCGCATTGCCGGCCCGCCGGAAAACCAGCTGGCGCGGAGCCTCTTCAGCGTCTTTTGCCAGCGAGTGCGGCCGGTAGATGACCTTCATCTGGGTGCGCAGCGTGACGGTCAGGCGCGACTGCCCTTCGGCCAAGGGCTCGTTGGATTGCGGTGGAATCTCATAGAGGTTGAGCCAGTACAGCGACTCGCGATCCGTGGGGAGTTTTTCCCCGGTATGGAGCAGGCGCAGGCTGCGCTGCTGGCCGGGGTTCAGGCGGAAGACCGGCGGCAGCGGCATGATCGGCGCCTGGGCGGTTTCCGGGCTGGATTCAAGTTCGCCGTCGTCGATCCAGGTTTGCACGATGACCGGATAGGGGTTCTGGTTGGCCAGCGCAAGGGAGGCTTCGCGCTGGCCTTCATCGAAGATCACCCGCGTGCGTTCGGCGGTGACGCCGGCATGGGCATTGGCGCCGGCCAGCAGCGCCAGGCCGAGCAGGGCGCCGCGCAGACGGTTACTGAACACGGATCACCACCTGCGCGGTGGCCTCCACGCGGCCGGGGGTCACGGTGGGCATGCTGCCGACGCTGAGCTTCTCCAGGCGGGCGCGGAAGGTTTCGCTGTATTGCGAGATGCCACCGACTTCGCCGGTCTTGTTCGAGGCGTTGCCGATCACCGGGTACCAGCCGCGCGCTTCGGCGTTGCTGCCGTTGGCGGAGTCTTCGTTGGCCAGAAGGTTCATCTCGCTGCCGTTGCGCAGCAGGCGAATGCCGACGCCCTGGGCGACACCCGGCTGGCCGTAGCGGTCGGAGACGAGGTAGGAGAGGCCGCCATTGCCGTTCACCAGGCCCAGGGACGAGGACGCGGCCAGCGCTCCGGCGGAGACCTTGATGCCCAGTGCGGTGCCGTTGGCGGCGGTGCTGTTGATGACGCCGGTCTGGCATTTGAAGGCGACTTCGAAGGGCATTTCGCGGCTGGCGCCGGCGTTGATCTCGCCGATGGAGATCGACGGAAAGACCACGTGCGGGGTGACGTTGGTGATGGCGCAGGTGGGGTAGCGCTTGAGCGTCATGAAGTTGTACAGGCCGATGGCGCCGGGCCAGTTGGCGTGCCAGCCGGACCAGTTTCCGTAGTGGGTCTGGCCGACGTTGGGGTAGGACAGCCCCGGCCCCTTGATGGCGATGTAGCCCGCCGGCTGCGTATAGAGGTACCTCTGCGAGGAGATGGTCGCCGAGTAGTAGCGGGTGCTTTCCAGCGGGGCGCGGAACAGTTCGGCGCGCACGGCGCTCAGATTCTTCGCCTTGACCAGCTGGAAACCGCGCGAATCGATATCCAGCCCAGTGAGCAGGCGCTCGCGCCAGATGTCGGTGAAGTACTGGCCGGTTTCGACGTGGGTCAGGCGCAGCAGCACGTTGGGCCAGGCGGTGCGATAGGCGGCTGGCAGGCCGATGGAGTTGCCGACGCTGTCGCCACCCTGGTACCAGCCGCTGTAGAGGTCGTCACCGTTGGTGGAGAACATTTCGAAGACCTCGTCACCGGCAGCGCAGCGGAAGAATACGCGCTCGGGGTCGTAGCCTGCGGTGACGCCGTACTGGGTGAGCGGGGCGACCGAGCTGGCGATGAGGGTGCCATCGGGCTGGAAGCTGGCGTCGGTGACGTTGATCACGCTGGGCAGGCCGAGCGGGCCGTTGCAGGTATCGCAGGCGCCGGCCCAACTGCCGGCGGTGCCCTCCCCGGGGCGGATCTGGTAGGTCAGCGTGGTGGTCGCGGTGCCCACGCCGGTGACCTTGTAGCAGGTGGCCCAGGCGCTCGGTGCAAGCAGCAGGGCGAGCAGCGGCAGGCTGCGCAGGATGGGATTCATGAAGCCTCCGGTAGGCAGGTCGCCTGCAGGCGCACCAGCACCTGGTCGAGATCGGCGCCTTTCAAGTCGTACGGGAGCAAGCAGCTGTCTTCCGCCCTCTCGCCCCATTGCACGCGCAGCCGGCCCTGTTCGCCTTCGGCGCGGGCATAGACCTGCCCGCCCTGGCCGACCATGCCGATGTTCACGCCGTTGCCGTCGAGCACATCTGCGCCCAGCGGCAATGGCTGGCCATCGGGCAGCTTCGCCTGGATCAGCAGCGGGTGGCCGGTGAGGGTCTTGAATTCGACCTTCACGGCGGCGCCGGCGTACGGCGCGATCTTGCGTTCGGTCTCCACCAGCTCGGCGTTCTCGTCGATGCCTTGCGGGTCGAGGCTGATGGGGTTGTAGCGGTAGGGCGAAAGCGACGGCACCACGGCGTAGCCGTTGCTGTCGACCCGTGCGCCCTGGCCGCCGCGCACACCAGCACCGCTGGCGCCCTTGGCTTCCACCAGGGCGAAGGTGTCGCCCACGTAGGGGCCCAGGGTCAGGCCGCCGCTGTGCAGCACCGCCGCGCCGCGCATACCGCCATTGACCTGGCGGTAGCTGGAGCTTTCGGCATAGCCGGCGTTGAGCGTGGCGACCGAGGTCTGCTTCTGCAGGCTGCCGTTGAAGTCGGTGCCCTGGCCTTCGCTGTCGCGCCCGGCGGAGAGGGCGTAGCTGAGCGTGCGGTCTTCGCCCAGGGTACCGTTGAGGCCGGTCTGGTAGGTGCTGCCGCTGGTGTCGCCGGAGCGTCGCGAGGCCATGGCGCTGAGGTTCGGTGCGCGGCTGGTGGAGCCCAGCGGCATCGATACGCTCAGGGTCAGGGTGTTGTTGCGGTTGCTGCCGTGCTGCAGGTTGTACTGCGGCGGCTGCGACGGGTCGTAGTCGTCGTTCACGTCGCGGTACCAGGTGGTCTGCTGGCGCGAGTAGGCGAGGTTGTAGCTGAGCTGGCGCCAGGTATTGGAGTAGCCGACCTGCAACTGCGTATCGCGGCTCTTGCCGTCGTAGTAGTCGGCGGTGGAGCCGGACAGGTAGAGGTTGCCGTACTGCCCCAGGCCCTGGTTGACCAGCAGGGTGAACTGGTTGCGCTGCTTGTAGCTGCTCGAGTCCCAGGTGTCCCCATGGTCGCTGGCATCGCGTGCCGAGAGCGCATCGCCGAGGTCGCGGTAGCCTTCGGTGGAATAGCGATAGCCGGCCAGGGTCAGGGTAGTCTGGGTCGGCTGGAAGGTCCGGCTGTAGTTCAGGCCGACGCGCCAGCCCTGCTTGCGCTGGTTGTTCTCCACGGTGGCGCTGGAGAAGGTGGTGTTCATGCCGAATGCGCCGTAGGGCGTCGCCAGTACGCCGCCACCGAGCAGTGCCAGATAGTCCTCGGCGACGCGCGCGCCGAGGTTGGCGGTGAGGGCGTTGGTCAGGCCGCGCTGGTAGGTCAGGTCACCGAACAGGTCGTTGCCATCGCCGTACTGGCGGGCCTGCCCAACCGTGGCGCTGTAGCGCGAGAGGCCGGGGCGCATGGATTCGGGGACGGCGGAGAAGGGCACGGAGAAACGCGAGACGCTACCGTCGGCCTCGATCACCTGCACGTCCAGGTCGCCGTCGTAGGCGGTGCCGTAGAGGTCGTCGATGACGAAGGGGCCCGGCGCCACGGTGGTTTCGTGGATCTTCCGGCCATTCTGGCTGATGACCACCCGCGCATTGGTGTTCGCGGTGCCGCGCACTTGCGGTGCGTACTGGCGTTGCGAGTCCGGCAGCATGCGATCGTCGGTGGCCACGCGCACGCCGCGGTAGCCCATGCTGCCGAACAGATTGCCCTCGGTGTAGCTGTCGCCCAGGGTCAGTTCGCTGCGCAGGCCGGGGAGCGCGCGCTGGGCGTAGGTGCGAATGCTGTTCCAGTCGCTGCGGGTGTTCCCCGCATAGCTGGAGTAGGTGTAGTTGGACTGGTGGCGCAGGCGCCACAGGCCGAGGTTCACGCCGCCATTCAGGCCGAGGTAGCCGTAGTCCGAATCGCCGCCGCTGCTGGAGCCTTCGAAGCTCGAACGGTAGAGGTTGGCGTCGTAGTTGACGAAGCCCATGGTGCTGCCGGCGTCCCACTCGTCCGGGCTGACGTAGCCGCGCGGCTTGATGTCGAGCAGCGCCTGGGGCACCGAAAGGTCCAGGCGCAGGCGTGCGGTGTCGAGGTTCCAGGTCGAGTCGGGCAGGCGCTCGCTGATCCAGTGGCAGATGCCCTGGTCGTCCTTGCCGGCCAGCGGGTCCGGGCGCGCGCCCAGGCTCTGGCGCAGGAAGCGTTCGCTGAAGCAGGGCTCGGCGCGCGTGCCGCGCTGGCGCATTTCCACTTCGGCGCGGGTGGCGTACTGGCCGTTGAGGTACAGGTCGACGTGGTAGGTGCCGGGGTCCACCTGGTCGGCGCGGTTGAAACGCTCCAGGTTGCCGCCGGCCAGCCCGGAGCCCATCAGCAGGCTGTCGTCGAAGCGGTAGTCCGCTTCGCTTCGCGCCAGTCCCGCGACCGCCATGGTCAGGGTTCCGAGGGCGAAGGGCAGCAGCGCTCCACGGTGCAGATCAACGCGGCAGATCATGGCGAAGTTCCACTCTTGCGCCGTAGTCGTTGATCAGCATGGCGGAAAGACTCGCCGTGCCGGCGGGGAGTTCCGAGGTTTTCTCCGCTTGCCACTGGGCCTCGCCCATCGGCGTCACCATGGTCGGCTGGAGCGTCCACTGGCGATTGCCGACACTGAGCGTCGCGCCACCGAAGGAGGCGTGATAACCGGTGGGGTTCTCCACCTTCACTCGCCAGGCGCTGCCGTTCTGCACCAGCGAAAAGCGCAGCTTCTCGGGCAGTTGCTCCGGGCTGCCGGCGATGTTCGCCGGGCGGTAGAAGAGCTTCAGGCGGTTGCGCAGCATCAGCAGCATCTGGTTCTGGTCGGCCTTGGCGGCATTGCGCGGCGGAATCTGCAGCACGTTGAGATGGAACAGCGATTCGCGGTCCTGGGGCAGGCCGGAGCCGGTATAGATGATTCGCAGGGTCTGGCCGCTGCCGGGTGCCAGGCGCGATACCGTCGGGTTGACCAGGAAGGGGGCCTTGGCGGTATCGGGCGTGGAGGCGGGGTCGTTCACGTCAATCCAGGCCTGGATGACGTTGGGGAAGCCATCCTTGTTGGTCATCTGCACGGTCTTTTCCCGTGCGTCGCCGGGGTAGATGACGCGGGTGCCGGTGATCACCACGCTGGCCTGGGCGAGCGAGGCGGTGAAGGATGCCAGCAGGGCGAGCGCGAGCGTCGCCGCGCGAAGCGGGCGCAGTGGGAGGGCGTTCATCCGGTTCACCTTTGTGGCCGGGCCGCTCGGGACAGGTACGCGGGGCGGTTGTCCCTGAGCGGGGCGGCTTGATGCGGGAGTGCGGCACCCGCGGGCGGTGCCGCGGGGTATCACTCGTAGCGCAGGGTGTAGGTCACCGAGCCGAGCACCGGGCCGGGAGTCACGGTGGTCGCTTCGGAGATGTACTGCACGGCGTAGTCGTAGCTGGCACTGGTCTGGCCGTCGGCGAGGACGATGTCACCGGCTGCCACGGCTGCGCCGCCCGCCAGGTTGACCGGAGCGCCGGCCGGGCCGTCGAGCAGTTGCAGTGCCACACCGGTGGCGCCGCCGCTGGCGGTGTTGGTCAGGTTGCCCGAGGCGGTGGCGTTGGTGGCCTGGAACAGAGTGGTGAAGTGTTCGGCGGCACCGCTGGGAGCGGCGCAGTTGGTCAGTTGCAGGGTGAAGCTGGTTTCACCGGTGGTCTGGCCGACGGTGCCGTTCAGGGCGCTGACCGGCACGCTGTCGAGGATAACGGTCGGGTCGGTGTTGCCGTCGACCACGGCCGAGCAGGTCTGGTCGGTTACTTCACCGCTGAAGTTGATGGTGTTGGCGGCGAAAGCAAAGCCCGGCACAGCGAAGGTGGCTGCGACAGCCAGGGCGGTTGCGCGAAGTTTCATTCTCTTGAGCTCCATGGTCAGGGGTTTTTTCCCATGGCCATCTTCCCTTCCTGGCGTACGGAACTCTCTGAGACGAATCTGAAAGCGCTGGAGCACGCCTGACAAGGCGCCTGACGGACGGCGCAACCACCGTGGCAGAGTCTTGGGCTGGTGCAGCCGACGTGCACCGTCCGGCGTCGCGCGAAAAATTTCTGTCCGGCTGTCGAATCCTGCTCGCGCGCTTCGACTAAGAGGTAACTGCAAGCGCACTACCTGGGGAGACGACCATGAAGTACCTCTGCCTGATCTACGTGGATGACCAGCGACTCTCCAGCCTGTCCGACGGGCAATACCGCCGGCTGATGGACGAGTGCTTCGCCAACGACGAGTACCAGCGCCGCGCCGGCCGGGTGCTGGCCTCCGAAGCGCTGGAAACGGTGGAAACCGCCACTACGCTGCGTCATGGGCCGGCGGGGCTGTCGATCACCGACGGGCCCTTCGCCGAGACCCGCGAGTACCTGGGTGGCTTCGTGCTGATCGACGCCCGCGACCTCAACGAGGCGCTGCAGATCGCCCAGCGGATTCCCAGCGGCCGCCTCGGCGCCGTGGAGGTCCGCCCGGTGCGCGATTGGGACCGATACTTCGCCGGGCGCTGAGGCCCGGTTCTTCAAGTGATGGCAACGTCAGGAGGATGTGATGCTGAAGTGGATTGCGTTGGTGGTGGTACTGGCGGTGGCGGTGGTCCTGGTGCTGGCGGCGAATCGTCCGGGCACCTTCCGCGTGGAGCGCTCGTTGCGCATCCAGGCGCCGCCGGAGAGGGTCCAGGGCTATATCGAGGACTTCCACCAGTGGCGGCAGTGGTCTCCGTACGAAAAGCTCGACCCCGACATGCAGCGCACCTTCTCCGGCGCTGAAAAGGGCCGCGGCGCGGTGTATGCCTGGGCCGGCAACAGCAAGGCCGGGGCTGGGCGCATGGAGATCGTCGAGAACGATCCCGGCAGCCGCACCACCCTTGCCCTGGAATTCCTCAAACCATTCAAGGCCAGCAACACCGCCGAGTTCACCCTGGTGCCGCGCGACGGCGGCACCGAAGTGACCTGGGCGATGTTCGGCCCGGTGCCCTTCGTGGCGAAGATCATGCACCTGTTCATCGATGTGGACAGCATGGTCGGCAAGGACTTCGAGGCGGGCCTGGCCAACCTCAAGGTGCTGGCCGAGAAGGGCTGATGCAAGCCGCAACCTGAAGGAGGCGAGCCATGTGCCCTCTGTGCGTATCGACCCTGACGCTGGCCGTGACCAGTGTCCTTTCCGCCGGCGGCGTCAGCGCATTCGCCGTCACCCGCCTGCGCGGCAAGCGCCGCGTCCGGTCCAACGAGCAACGGGGGCTTTCTCAGGAGCGTCCCCAGGAGCGTGCAACATGAAACTGGCCAATCAGGACTTTCCCCGTGTTGTTTCCCAGGCCGCCTGGCGCCAGGCGCGGATACGCCTGCTGGAGCAGGAAAAGGCCGCCACCCACGCCCGCGACGCGCTCAACGCCCAGCGCCGCGAACTGCCGGTGGTGCGAATCGACAAGGACTACCGCTTCGAAGGCCCGCACGGCCCGTTGCGCCTGCTCGACCTGTTCGAGGGGCGGCCGCAGCTGATCGTCTACCACTTCATGTTCCACCGCGACACGGGGCTGGGCTGCGAGGGTTGCTCCTACCTGATCGACAATCTTGGCCGCCTGGAGCACCTGCACGCCCGCGGTACCACCTTCGCCATGGTGTCCCGCGCACCGCTGGAAGAGATCGCGCCTTTCCGCGCCCGCATGGGCTGGCAGTTCCCCTGGTATTCGTCCTTTGGCTGCGACTTCAACTACGACTTCCACGTCAGCGTCGACGAGTCCGTCGCGCCGGTTGAATACAACTACCGCGACAAGGCGGAACTGGAGAGCCTGGGCCAGGATTACCACGTGCGCGGCGAGCAGCCGGGCATGAGCGTGTTCCTGCGCGACGGCGAGCAGATATTCCACAGCTACTCGACCTACGGCCGCGGGCTGGAAGCGCCGCTGTTCACCTACCACCTGCTCGACCTCACCCCGCTGGGGCGTGGCGAAGGCTGGGGCGGCATGCCCGACTACCAGGGCAAGGGCATGAACTGGACGCGCTTCCACGACGAATACGACGAAGCCCCGCAGCCGCACAGCTGCTGCGGGTCCTGATGCTTGAGCAGGAGACACCCCATGACTGCCGCTGAAAAGAACGCCGCCCAAGCCGAACTTCACGCGCTGCTGGAGAGCTGGCTGAAAGCCGTCCGCGCCTCCGATGTGGAAGGCATCACCCGCCATTACACCCGTGACATCCTCGCTTTCGATGCGGTGAAGCAACTGCAATTCCAGGGCGTCGAGGCCTACGCCAGCCATTGGCGCGACTGCACGCAGATGTGCAAGGAGCCCATATTCGAGATTCACCAGCTGAGCTTCGAGATTGGTGGCGAGACGGCCTTCGGGCATTACCTCGCCTACTGCGGCGGCACCGACGACAAGGGCCAGCACAATGCTTCCTGGGCGCGGGTCAGCGTCGGCCTGCGCCGCGAGGCTGGGCAGTGGAAGATCGCCCACGAGCACTTCTCCATTCCCTTCGATCCGGCCACGGGGCAGTTGCTCTTCGATGCCAAGCCCTGACCTCGACTTGTAGGAGCGAGCTTGCTCGCGAACGCATTTCCCGGCAGCTCCGGCGTGAAGCGGGTTCGCGAGCAAGCTCGCTCCTACAATGCTCCATCGACCCCGGTGCATGGCCGGCCTCAGAGAAATACCCCGCAACGCTCTCCCACCGCACACCCGTCCGGTCGCCTCCCACCCCGACGAAAACCCGTGCAGGATAGGAAGACCCACTTCCCGCCAAGGATCTTCGGCCCATGCACGAGTATGCTCCCCAGCCCCTGCGCGACGTGGTGGACGACATCTACCGTCGCGAGTCGCGTCGGGTGCTGGCCACGCTGATCCGCCTGCTGGGTGATTTCGACCTGGCCGAAGAGGCCCTGCACGAAGCCTTCGTCGCCGCCGTGGACCAGTGGCGGCGCGACGGCGTGCCGGCCAACCCGCGCGCCTGGCTGGTTTCCGCCGGGCGCTTCAAGGCCATCGACGGCCTGCGCCGCCGTTCGCGCTTCGATGCTTCCCTGGTGCAGATCGCCGAACAACTGGAAATCGACACGCAATCGGTAGAGGAGCAGGCTGACGAAAGCGTCGAGGACGACCGCCTGCGGCTGATCTTCACCTGTTGCCACCCGGCGTTGCCGGCGGACTCCCAGGTGCCGCTGACCCTGCGCGAAGTCTGCGACCTGAAGACCGAGGAAATCGCCCGCGCCTACCTCGCCACGCCCTCGACCATCGCGCAGCGCATCGTGCGCGCCAAGGCGAAGATCCGCGATGCGCAGATTCCCTACCAGGTGCCCGAGGCGGCGGAGCTGCCGGAGCGCCTGGCCAGCGTGCTGCGGGTCATCTACCTGGTGTTCAACGAAGGCTATTCGGCCTCGGCCGGCGACTCGCTGACACGCACCGACCTGTCCGCCGAAGCCATCCGCCTGGGCCGGCAACTGCTGGAGTTGCTGCCGGAGGCCGAGGTGATGGGCCTGCTGGCGCTGATGCTGCTGCACGAGTCGCGGCGCGAGGCGCGTACCGCCGAGGATGGCGAAATGGTGCTGCTGGAAAACCAGGACCGCTCGCGCTGGAACCGTGCGCAGATCGACGAGGGGCAGCAACTGATCACCGCCGCGCTCGCCACCCGGCGTATCGGCCCGTACACCTTGCAGGCGGCGATCTCTGCCGTACACGCCGCTGCTGCCGACATGGCCAGCACCGACTGGGCGGAGATTGTCGGTCTCTATGACCTGCTGCTGGCCATGCAGCCCTCGCCGGTGATCGAGCTCAACCGTGCCGTGGCGCTGGCCATGCGCGACGGCCCCGAAGCCGGGCTGGCGCAGGTGGACGCCATCCTCGCCCGCGGCGAGTTGCAGGACTACCACCTGGCCCACGCTGCCCGTGCGGACTTCTGCCGCCGGCTGGAGCGCCATGGGCAGGCACGCGAAGCTTACGAGCGGGCATTGGCGCTGACGAAGCTGGAGCCGGAACGACGCTTCCTTGAACAGCGGATTCGCGAGCTGGGCAAGTGAGTTGCACTGCAACATCGAGCTGCCAGACTACCCGACTGGTTTCTCCTGATCGCCACCCATGACCGAACCGACGCCGCGCGATTCTCTCTGGACCGTCTTGCTGATCTTCCTGCGCCTGGGCCTGACCTCCTTCGGCGGGCCGGTGGCGCACCTGGGCTATTTCCGCGAGGAGTTCGTGCGCCGCCGTCGCTGGCTGGACGAGCATCACTACGCCGACCTGATCGCGCTCTGTCAGTTCCTGCCGGGCCCCGCCAGCAGCCAACTGGGCATGGCCCTCGGCGCCTTGCGCGCGGGGCAGTGGGGCGCGCTGGTGGCTTGGGTCGGTTTTACCCTGCCGTCGGCCTTGCTGATGATTCTGGTTGCCCTGGGGCTGTCGCGACACGGCCAATGGCTGCCGGCTGGGGCACTGCACGGGCTGATGCTGGTGTCGGTGGCGGTCGTTGCCCATGCCGTCTGGGGCATGGCCAGGTCACTGTGCCCGGACTGGCAGCGCCAGGGGCTGATGATCCTGGTGACCGCTGTCGCATTGCGTTGGCCCGGAGTGGCTGTGCAGTTGCTGGCAATCCTCGGCGCCGCGCTGATCGGTATGGCCTGGTTGCAGCCGTCCGTGGCGAGCGAGGCTGTGGGCCCTGGTCATTCGACGCCTCGTTGCCGGGGCAGCTTCTACCTGCTGCTGTTCTTCGCGCTGCTGGCGCTTTTGCCGTTGGCGGCGGCAGTGTGGCATTTGCCATGGCTGGCGCAGTTCGACGCCTTCTACCGCGTTGGCAGCCTGGTCTTTGGGGGTGGGCATGTGGTGCTGCCGCTGTTGCAGAGCGCGGTGGTCGAGCCTGGCTGGGTCGATGCGCAGACCTTCCTCGCCGGCTACGCCGCGGCACAAGCGTTGCCGGGGCCACTGTTCACCTTCGCCGCATTCCTTGGTGCAGCCAACGCTGAACCGGGGGGTGTGGCCGGTGCGCTGCTCTGCCTGCTGGCGATTTTCCTGCCGTCGTTCCTGTTGGTACTTGGCGCCTTGCCGTTCTGGGAGAGTCTGCGCCGCCAGCGTCGCTTGCGCGCAGCGCTGGCCGGAGTGAACACCGCCGTGGTCGGGCTGTTGCTGGCGGCGCTGATCCATCCCATCGGCAGCGAGACCATCGTCGGTCTGCTCGATATCGGCCTGGTCGCACTGGCCTTCCTGGTGCTGCTCAGTGGCCGCCTGCCGCCCTGGACGCTGGTGCTGCTGGGGGCGCTGGGCGGAGGCCTGGCCAGTTCGTTCTAGAGACTGCTCACCAGGTGCCCGCCGTCCACGGCCAGCACCGCGCCGGTCATGAAGGCGCCGGCGTCGCTGGCCAGCAGCAGGAAGGGGCCTTCCAGCTCCTGCAACTGCCCGAGGCGGCGCATCGGCACGGTGTCGCGGATGTAGGCCTGGCCCTTGTCGCTGTCGAAGTAGGCGTCGTTCATCTCGGTCTTGAAGTAGCCCGGTGCGATGGCGTTGACCCGCACGTTGAAGCGCGCCAGTTCCAGCGCCAGGGATTTGCTCAGCTGCACCACACCGGCCTTGGCCGCGCAGTAATGGCTGTAGCCGCCGCCCACACGCAGGCCGAGGATCGAGGCGATGTTGACGATGCTGCCGCCACGCCCGGCCTTGGCCAGGCGCTGCGCCGCACACTGGGCGACGCGCCAGACACCGTCGAGGTTGGTGGAGAGCATGGCGCGCCAGTCTTCCTCGCTGACTTCCAGCGCGCGTTGGCCGTTGCCGATGCCGGCATTGTTCAGCACCACGTCGACCACGCCGAACTGCGCCTCGGCGCTGTTGAACGCCGCCTCGACACTGGCGCGATCGGTCACGTCCAGTGCCACGGCGTGGGCCTCGCCGCCCTCGGCTTGAATGGCTTGTGCAAGCTGCGCCAGGCGTTCGGTGCGTCGCGCCGCGAGCACCACGCGGGCGCCAGCCTGCGCAGCCACGCGCGCCAGATGGGCGCCGATGCCGCTGGAGGCGCCGGTGACCAGCACGGTCTTGCCGGCGAGAGAGAAGAGGTCGTTGCTCATGGCTGTTCCTTGGTCGGTCAAGCGTAATCGCTGACCGCCAAGGTTAGCCCGAGGCGCCCTCAAGGGCGTGCAGGGTGCGCCATTCGCGCGGCTGATGACGTTTTCCGCATGGGTATCGCCTAGGCTCCACCCATCCTACGGCCACGCTCCATCATGGCCGGTGGAACCGGACGTGGGATGGTGTGGAGCGAAGCGATACCCATCGATGAGCGGGTATGCCGCAGCCGGGATCGCCAAAGAAAAAGCCCGGCACAGGGCCGGGCTTTTTCATGACGCGGGAAGCGAATCAGGCAGCCAGCTGGCGCGCCTGCTTCTTCTTCACCTGCTGACGGCAAGCATCGCCGAAAGCCTGGAAGATCTTCACCGAGTCGGGGTTCTTCGCCGCCTGCCATTCCGGGTGCCACTGCACCGCGAAGAGGAAGGAGGAAAGGGTCGGCGCATGGATCGCTTCGACCAGGCCGTCTTCGGCGTGGGCGATGGCTTCGATGCCCTTGCCGAGGTTCTTCAGACCCTGGCCGTGCAGCGAGTTGACGCGGATCTCGTCCCCCAGCAGCTGCTGCAACCAGCTGCCCGCTTTCGGGCGAACGCCGTGGGCCGGGCTGTACTGCACGTCGACCGGGTCGTCGGGGTTCTCACGATGGTCATTGAAGCCGGGTTCGGCGTAGACCTTCTGGTAGATATCGCCGCCTAGGGCCACGTTGATTTCCTGCATGCCGCGGCAGATGCCGAAGATCGGCAGGCCACGCGCGATGGCGGCCTTGATCAGCGGGATGTCGAAGTTGTCGCGGTCCTTGTCCTGGCCCTTGCCGGGAGTTTCGTTCTCCTGGCCATACAGGGTCGGATCGATGTTGCTGCCGGCGCCGGTCAGGTACACGCCGTCGGCCATGTCCAGGTATTGCTCGAGGTCTTCGATGCCGCAGCAGGTCGGTACCAGTACCGGCACGCAATCGGACTGTTCGACCAGGGGCACGATGTATTTGTGGGTCATTACCTGATAGTCGTGGCCTTTGCGCTCTTGGCTGCCCATGGACATCAGGACGACGGGTTTTCGGAGAGTCTGTTTCTTGTTGCCAATGTTGCTGTTGGACATATGTCACCTTTGGACGGGCTGCAGCCCATCGTTTTTGTGCAGGCGCGCAGCGGAAAGGCGCGCTACCTGAGGCCTCGAGCACTGCCGGGAGCGCACAGAAGGCGAAGTTTCCCGGTCGAAACCTGCCTACCAGCCTGCCAGAGCCGTTAAATATGTCAAACGAATTCGACGGAGGGCGTCAAAAATAATGGCCGACACATTGTTCGACAATTATACTAAATAATTGTTTTTAAAGGATTTTTTAAATATCTATGCGTGCTGAAAAGTCCATTATTTAAAACGCGCGGCGCTAATGGTGAAAAATTCTGCACATTTTTTCATGGCGCTGTGCGGGATCATCCACAGGCGCGCCGGGCGGCGCGCTCTGCCTCGCGGGTTTGCCGTCAGTGGCATTCGACGCGGTTACGACCGTTCTGCTTGGCCCGGTACAGGGCGCTGTCGCTGCGGGAGAGGGCGGCCTCGGCGGAGCTGTCGCCGGCCTCCAGGACGGCGACGCCGATGCTGATGGTCAGCGGTATGCGCTGGCCTGCGTGCATCAGCGGCTGGTCGGCCAGTTGCTGCTGCAGGCGCTGGGCGAACACCTCGGCACTGCCGAGGTCGGCGTCGCCCAGCACCACGGCGAATTCCTCCCCACCCATGCGGCCGGCGAAGTCGACGCGACGGATGGCCCGGGCCAGGATGCCGGCGAAGTGGCGCAGCGCTTCATCGCCCACGGCATGGCCCCAACGGTCGTTGATCGCCTTGAAGTGGTCGATGTCGCACATCAGGATCGCCGCGCTGCGCTCCACGCTTCGCTGCACGCGGCCCAGTTCGGCCTCGATCAGGTGCATGAAGTGGCCGCGGTTGGGCAACTGGGTGAGGTAGTCCGTCGTCGCCAGCAGTTGCAGCTCGGCTTCGATGCGCTTGCGTTCGGTGATGTCGGTGATGAAGCCGTGCCAGATCAGGCTGCCATCCTCCATCCGTTTGGGGTGTGCATTGCCTTGCCGCCAGAACACTCCGCGTTCGGGAATCATCACGCGGTACTCGTGGCGCCAGGGCTGCATCTGGAGGGCGGAGTTCTCCAGGGATGCCAGGCAGGCGTCCAGGTCCTCCGGGTGGATCACCTGGCGCAGGAAGCTGGAGTCACCGCGAACCTCTTCGGGCAACACACCATAGATATCCAGGACGCCGGCACTGACGTAGGGGAAGGTGCCGGTACCGTCAGGCAAACGACAGAACTGGAAGACCATGCCGGGGATTTCATTGGTCAGGTCGGTGAGCAATTGCACGCTTTCGCGCAGTTGTTCGGCGACTTCGCGCAGGGCGGTGATATCGGTGGTGGTGCCGAGCATGCGCAGGGCATTGCCGGCGGCATCGCGCTCCACTACCTTGCCGCGGCTGCAGACCCAGAGGTAGTGGCCATCCTTGTGCCGCAGACGGTGCTCCACTTCATAGGATTCGGTACGGCCCTCGAAGTGGTCGCGCATGGCGCTTTGCACATAGTCGAGGTCGACCGGGTGGATGCGAGTGTAGGCGTCCTCGATGCAACTGCCGATTTCGGCATCGGCGTAGCCCAGCAGTGATTTCCAGGCGCTGGAATAGTGTATCTGGCCGGTGGTTACGTGGCGGTCCCAGATCCCGGTGCCGCTGCCGTCAACCGCCAGGGCCATGCGCCGCTCGCTTTCCCGCTGTGGCGCGCGGGCACGTTCGAGCAGGGCTTCGCCAAGTTCCAGCACGTCCGCCAGCAGCCTTTGCTGGTCCTGGCTGAGCGGCCTGTCGCCGTTGCCGAGCAGCAGCAGTCGGGCCCGTGGAAAGCCTTCCTCGTCGCGCAGTATTTCGCTGGAGAGCAGGTGCAGCTCACGGCCTTGCTGGTGCAGGGGAGTGGTGGCGGCATCGAGGGAAAGCAGGGTGGTCAGGGAGAGGGCAACGGCACTCTCGATGCCGAGGTGGCCGAGCAACTGGCCGTGCATGTCGATGAGCAGGACGGCGCAATCGCCACCCGCGTGGCGGGCGAGACGTAGCAGACCGTCGTATCGCCCGTGCTCCTTTACCCCAGGTTTACTGGAAGTTCGCATCCGATAGCAGCTTCTTCAACGGAGGATGGGCGTGGTTCTGGATTGAGTCGCGTGCCGGACATGCGGCAGGCGGACGCAGGTGGCTTTATGAAATCACGGCAGTTGAGCGGCCACAATGTCCGCTTGCGACAAGAGCGACGAACGCGCTCGCCCGCCGGGCCTGCGGCGGGCGAGGGGGCGCTGTCAGTTGATCAGCTGGTCGATCAGCACGGCGTTGGTGTAGATCAGGCTGCCATCGCTGGCCCGGTGGCCCACCAGGTGGAATTGCCCGCGGTGTTCCACTCCGCCCAGGTACACGCGGAACATGCAGTCCGCCAGCGGCCCATAGCCTTCGGGCATGTGCAGATCGAGGGTATCGAGGTCGGCATCGACCATCATTTCCCGCTGGCCGTTCTCCTGCAGGTAGACCTCGGCCTGTTCGAGGTGCAGGCGGTCCTGGTCGGTTAGGTAGAAGCGGATGTCTTCCAGCGGCGTGGGTTTCTGCTCGGCGGTGGTCTTGCACCAGCCTTCGAGGGTCATTGCGCTCATGGTGAGGTGCCTCCGGGGTTCGCGTGAGGATTACCACGCTGTCGGAGAGTTGGACCGCCGCGCCGTTGGGTTCGATCACTTTTTGTTCAGGCGGTTTGCCAAGCGATATTAACGGGCATAAAAAAAGCCGCTCCAGAGGAGCGGCTCGAAGGACGTCGAAGGAGCAATCACAATATCAACGTCAGGAGTTGTCTTCCGCAGGGAAAGTGCGGAAGCGGGAAGATGGGGTCATTCTAGAAAGTTGCAGCCGCGGGATAAACCGTCATTCCGGGAAGAGACTTTCTGTACGGGCGTAATAATCTCACCTGAACACGGGGCGAACATTCAGACGAATCCGAAAGTTGCCCCGCGCAATTATCGTGGCAAATATCCGGGTCGATTACAGGATCGACAGCGGATATTCGACGATCAGGCGCATCTCGTTGTTGTCGGCTTCACCCTGGTCGGCGTTGGCGCGGTGGAACGCCTGGCGCAGGCGGAAGGACAGGTCCTTCGCCGGGCCGGCCTGGACCACGTACTTGGCTTCCAGGTCGGTCTCGTGGTGGCTGCCGTCCTCACCGTACAGACCGGCGTAGGCGCCATCCGCGTCGGCGTGGCTGCCGTCGATGCCGGTACCGTTGATGTAGCGGGCCATGAAGCTCAGGCCCGGCACGCCGTAGGTGTCCATCGCCAGGTCGTAGCGAACCTGCCAGGAGCGCTCGCCCGGACCGTTGAAGTCGGAGTACTGCACGGAGTTGGCGAGGAATACCGAGTCACCGGTGGCGCCATCGCCGTCGTCGCCGAAGCCGACGTAGTCGAACGGGGTGTCGCCATGCACCTTCTGGTAGGCCAGGGTGACAGTGTGTGCCTGCAGGAAGGAGTAGGCGGCTGCCAGCGACCAGGTGGTGTTGCTGATCTCGCCGGCCTTGGCCTGGCCTTCGTCGTTGGTGCGGTAGATGTTGAAGTCGAAGGCCAGCGACTGGTCATTTGCGACCGGCAGCACCCAGTTCACGTTGCCGTAGTACTGGCGCCAGATGTCCTTGAACTCGGAGCCGTACAGCGAAACGCTCAGGTTGTCGTTGATTGCGTACTTGCCGCCGAGGAAGTCGACGTCACTGGTTTCCACGCCAGCGTAGGCTGCCCACAGGCCGCCGTCGCGGGCGGTGGTGACCGGGCTGGTGCCGGAGGTGAAGTGGCCGGCTTCCAGGTCCAGGCCTTCGATCTCGCTGCTCAGCAGGTTGAAGCCCGAAGCGGTCTGCGGGATCAGGCGGGTGCCGCCGGCGGCGAATACCGGAGCGGTCGGCTGCATGTCGCCGAATTTCAGCTCGGTCTTGGAGATGCGCACCTTCAGCGCGCCACCGGCCTTGCCGTAGTCGTCGTCCGGCTTGCCGTCGTTGCCCACCGGCAGGTTGCCGGTGCCCGCGCGGCCGCGGCCGGCGTCGAGCTTGATGCCCAGGTAGCCGAAGGCATCCACGCCGAAGCCGACGGTGCCCTGGGTGTAGCCGGAGGAGAAGTTCGCCAGGAAGCCCTGGGTCCAGTCGCGGTTGTCGCCTGCGCCGTTCTTGCCGTCGTGGTCGTAGTACTGGTTGCGCAGCAGGACGTCGAACTTGGCGTCCTCGACGAAGCCCTTGGCATCGGCCTGATCGGTGACGAAGGATTCGGCGCTGGCGAACTGGCTGGCGGCGGCGGAAACAGCGAGCACGATGGCGCTGCGTTTGAGGTGCTTCATGGATATTGCCCCTAGAGTCTTGGAGGACCGGTTCGATGAATAGCGTGAGAGCCGGACGTTTTTATAGGCAGGCACAATGAATCCGAACATGGATGGACCACGGCGGAAAATCGCAGGAAGTTGCGTTGGCATTGTTGCAGTTAACTGGCTTTTAATTCCCCCGCGAATTGCTCCAGACGCGGAAGAGTCGACGTCATAATGCCCAAAGAGTTCGCCGTTTAAATCACGGATTATGAGAAGGTCTATATCCTGAATTGTAATAATCAGGACTTTTGTCGAGTTGACACAACGGCTGCGGAAGTTTCATCGGGACTGTTCATGTCACTGTTTCCGGGGGCTGCGGGCACGGTGACATGGCGCGTGGCGGGGCGATACGGCTAAGCTGCGCGACCCGGCCGCCGCACCTGGTGCGGCGACGTGCCCCATTCATCGACAGCAGAGATTTGTCCCATGACGCCTACCTTCATCCCCGACGCGGACCCCGAATCCATCTCCTCCGACGTCGCCGGCTTCGGCGGCCTGCTGGTTTCCACGCAGATCCCTACCCTTGAGGACGGCAGCCTGGAGCTGGGCGACATCAAGGCCCAGAGCGAAGCCACCCTGCGCAGCCTGCAACTGGCCCTGGAAAAGGCCGGCAGCGGCCTGGACCACGTCCTGCACCTGACCATCTACCTCACCAGCATGGCCGACCGCGCCGCGTTCAACGAGGTGTATTGCAGCTTCTTCGCCAAGCCCTATCCGGTACGCGCCGCCGTCGGTATCGCCGAACTGGCGGTGGAAGGCATGAAGGTCGAGGTCACCGCCATCGCCGCCAAGCGCGCTGGCTGATTTTCCTGCCTTTGTAGGATCGGGCCGCTCTGCGGCCCTTTCTTTTTCGGCCGCCTCTTCGACGTGGCCATGCTGGTTCGCGAGCAAGCTCGCTCCTACAAAGAGTCTTGCAGGCTGACCGGTTGCCTGTAGGAGCGAGCTTGCTCGCGAACCTCCCCGCTCCAGATCCCCGTCCGAATGTATTGCTTTGTATCTGCCGCTCCCTGAGCGGATACACGCATACAAAAGCCTCCAGCTGCCGATACGCCCGCGATACATCGTTGCGGCGAAATAGCCCTACCCGAACGACACAACGCGACGGCAGGGAAAACCCTCCAGAGCATCGTTCCAGGGATTCGCCCTTTCGGCATGACCCGGCGCCCTGCGCGCCACAGCATCTGGAGAAGCACCATGACTCGACTCTCGAAATCCCAACTTGGCCTGATCGCCGTTGCCCTGGCCGGCGGCCTGAACATGGCGTCTTCCGCCTTCGCCGTCGAAGCCCTGCCGCAGGGCTACCAGCTGGCTTCCGCCGCCAAGGCCGGGGAGGGTAAGTGTGGCGAGGGCAAGTGCGGCGCCGCCAAGCAAACCAAGGCCAGCCAGACTGAAGGCAAGTGCGGCGAAGGCAAATGCGGTGCCGATGGCGCCCAGGCCAAGGCCACTGGCGCCGAGGGCAAGTGCGGTGAAGGCAAATGTGGCGACGCTTCCTTCGCCCGTACCGATGCCGACCACGACGGCCGGGTCTCCCGCGCCGAATTGCTGGCCGTGGCGCCCAAGGCCAACGCCGAGTTCGATGCCATCGATGCCAACCACGACGGCTACCTCTCCGAAGCCGAGGTCTACCAGTTCCGCAAGAACCAGTTCGACTCCAACGGCAAGCCGTTCCCGTCCGACCTGTACAGCAAGCTGAGCCAGGCCAGGAACTGACATTCCCGCAGACCTCCCCGCGCCGCCGGCCGGGGAGGGCACTTTGCCAAGGAGACCGCCATGACCACATCCCTCGATGGAGCAGGCCTCGGCCTGCGCCGCGCCCTGCTGCCCGACCTGCTGACAATGGACGACCGCGCCGTGGATTTTCTCGAAGTCGCTCCGGACAACTGGATCGGTGTCGGCGGCTCCTATGGCGAAGGCCTGGCGCGCCTGGCCGAACGCTTCACGCTGTCCTGCCACGGCCTGTCGCTGTCCCTCGGCGGTCCGGAGCCGCTGGACCACGTGTTCCTGCACCGTGTCCGCGAGTTCCTCGACCAGCACCACGTGCCCCTGTTCAGCGAGCACCTGAGTTACTGCTCCGACGAAGGCCATCTCTACGACCTGATTCCCATGCCCTTCACCGACGAAGCCGTGCGCCACATCGCCGGGCGCATCCGTGAAGTGCAGGACATCCTCGGCCGCCGTATCGCCGTGGAAAACATCTCCTACTACGCCGCGCCTTATCAGGCCCTGAGCGAAATCGATTTCCTGCGCGCCGTGTTGAGCGAGGCCGACTGCGACCTGCTGCTGGACGTCAACAACCTCTACGTCAACGCCCACAACCACAGCTACGACGCTGCCGGATTCCTGGCCCGCGTGCCGGCGGATCGTGTCGTCTGCCTACACGTCGCCGGGCATTACGACGAGGCGCCGGACCTGAAGGTCGACACCCACGGCGCAGCGGTGAAGGACGATGTCTGGACCTTGCTGACCAGCGCCTACCAGCATCTGGGCACGGTCCCGACCTTGCTGGAGAGAGACTTCAACCTGCCGCCGCTGGCCGAATTGCTCGGCGAGGTGGACTACATCCGCCGCCTGCAAAGCACCGTTCGCCAGCCGGAGGTGCGCCATGGCTGAATCCCTGCGCGAACAGCAACTGCGCATGACCCGCTTCATCCGCGACCCGCAGGCCAATGAACCGCCGCCCGGCATCGAGGCGCGGCGCCTGGCGGTGTACCGGCAGCTGTTCTTCGGCAACCTGCAATCGCTGCTGGCCGGCAATTTCCCGGTGCTGCATGGCAGCCTCGCGCACGAGCATTGGCAAGCGCTGACCGAGGATTTCTACGCCGGCTTCCGTTGCCAGACGCCGCTCTTCACGGAGGTTGCCGGCGAGTTCGTCGACTACCTCGAAAGCCGCGGCGAGCAGCCCGGCTGGGTGGCCGAGCTGGCCCACTACGAATGGATCGAGACCGCGCTGCTGCTCAGCGACAAGGCCGAACCGGCCCATGATCCGGACGGCGACCTGCTCGAAGGAGTACCGCAGCTCTCCAGCCTCGCGCTGCCGCTGGCCTACGTCTGGCCGGTCAGCCACATCGGGCCCGGGCACATCCCGCAGCAAGCCCCGGTCGAGCCGACACTGCTGCTGGCACGCCGCGGCGCGGACCTGAAGGTGCACTTCTCGCGCCTGGCCCCGCTGGCCCATGCGCTGCTGGTGTCGTTGCAGCAGTGGCAACTTACCGGTCGCGAACACCTGAAGGCGCTGGCGGAAATCGTCGGCATCGAACTGGCTGCCATCGAAGAGCAGGGCATCGCCCTGCTGCGCAGCCTGAAAGAGCAAGGCGTGGTGATCGGCACCCGCCCCAACTGCACCACACCGCGTCGTCCCCACTTGGCCCGCACTGAAGGAGAAGCGTCATGACCGATACCCTGGCAAGCGTGATCTACACCGCCCACACCCACACTACCGGAGGTCGCGACGGTCGCGGCCAGACTGTCGACGGTGACCTGGACCTGCCGCTGAGCCCACCCGGCTCGGGCCGTCCCGGCACCAACCCGGAGCAACTGTTCGCTATTGGCTGGTCCGCCTGCTTCATCGGAGCGCTGCGCCGCGCCGGGCAGAAGCTGAACGTGCGTCTGCCGGCCGATGTGGCGGTGGACGCCGAAGTCTACCTGGGCAACACCGCCGACGGCGGTTTCGCCCTGGCTGCCCGGCTCACTGTGCACCTGCCTGGCCTGGCGGCGGAGGACAAGGCGAAGCTGGTCGATGAAGCGCATCAGATCTGCCCGTATTCCAAGGCGACTCGCGGCAATATCGAGGTGGGGTTCGTGATTCCCTGATCTGCTTGTTATCCACAGCCCAGCCCGCGCACTGTCATCGGTGTGCGGGCTTTTTTCTTTTCTGTAGGAGCGAGCTTGCTCGCGAACCGGCCTGGCTGCAGGCCAGCCGGGGAAATCCGTTCGCGAGCAACCTCTCACCTATGAGCGTTCCGTGGACGCGGAATCACTGTCCAGAGCGACCGAGAGCGTCTGGAATCCCAAGCACAACTGCAAGTCATCCATCGCTCCGTCGCAGATGCTGACCCTGACGAACTGCGGAACTGCAGCGTGACCGACAGCAAAGGATTCCGCGGTCGCGATGCGGTAGTGCTTGGCCGCCAAGTCGCTTTCCACGTCCGAGGCGCGCCATGGCTCGGGCACCTGGATCCAGAAGTGCGGGCTCCTGGAATGGGTTCTGTAGTTCAATCCATCCAGCAACTGCGTCACCAGTGCCTTGCGGCGATCGATTTCGGCGGCTTGTTGCTGCAGCAGAATCTGCGCGGTGCCGTCATCGATCCAGCGGGTGGCCAACTCCAGGGGTAGGGGAGTAGCCATCCAGCAGGAGCCTCGCAGCGCTGCTGACAGCCGGCTCACCATCGCTACGGGGGCGTGCAAGTAGCCGACGCGAAGGCCAGCGGCGACCGCCTTGCTCATACCGCCAATCAGAATGCTTCGCTCGGGGGCGAAGTGACTCAAGGGCGCGGGCCGATCTTCCAGCAGGACCGCATGGGTTTCGTCCTCGATGATCAGCAGGTTGTGCTCCCGGCAAATGGTCGCGATCGCCTGCCGACGTTCCGTGGGCAGGATGGAGGTCGTGGGATTCTGCAGAGTGGGGGTGCAATACAGGGCAGTAACTCGGTGCAGTCGGCAGAGTTCGTCCAGCGAGTGCGGTAGCAATCCGTCGTCGTCCATCGTTGCCGCCAGAAGACGAATACCCAGCAGTCGCGCTGCACTGATCAGGCCAGGGTAGGTGAGAGGTTCGGTCACCAGGGTGTCGCCGGGCCGCAGCAGCGCCATCAGCGTACAAAGCAAGGCGTGCTGGCTGCCGTTGGTGCACAGCACCTGCTCCGGGTGAGCGTGGAAACCATGGCTGGAAAGCCACTTCGCTCCGGCTGCACGGAAGCGCGGCAGGCCGGCCTCCGGCGTGTAGGTCATCAGCTCTCCCAGCGTCCCCACATCCTGTGCAAGGTTCATCAGGCTCTTTGCCAGCAGACTGGTCTCGGCACCGGGAATGTGCAGGTTGCGGCTCATGTCGCAGAACGCCGGGGATTCAGCGACATTGCGGTAACCCTCGTCGCGTTTGCGCTCCAGGCCATGCCGGCGAACGAAGGTGCCATCGCCCACCCTTGGCACCACCAGACCCATGCGCTCGAGCTCGGCGTAGGCGCGGCTCACTGTTCCCACAGTGACATTGAGTTTGTAGGCCAGAATGCGTTGGGGAATGAGCTTGCCGCCGGCTGCGAGGGAGCCATCGAGAATGCACAGCTCCAGGGCTGATGCGAGACGTTTGTATTTAACGCCGCGCCCCGATTCCAGTGCGTGGCGGAGTATTGACACGGTGTCAATATAGGTTTTGACAGTCATTTTCCAGGCCAATAGCTTCAGATTGAACGGGTTCATTTTAGTGAAAAGAACCCATTCATGGTGCTATCAGGAGCTTCGGTCATGACTATTTCCGCTACCCGTGAACTCTCCACCATTGCCAGGAGGCAGCTGGCAGGTGCCGTGACGGTCGTGCTGTTCTTGACCGTGTGCCTCAGCTGGGGTACTACCTGGCTGGGAATACGTATCGCCGTTGAAACGGTGCCACCGCTGACGGCATCCGGTCTGCGCTTCCTGATCGCCTTTCCATTGTTCCTGGCATTCGCCAGGCTGCGCGGTGACGCGATTGTCTTTCCTCGACGAAGCAGCGGCTTCTTCATTTTCGTCACGCTGTGCTACTTCGGCGTGCCGTACTTCCTCCTCAACTACGGCGAGACCCTGGTTTCCTCAGGGCTGGCAGCGCTGCTGTTCAGTTGCATGCCCGTGTTCATCCTGATCTTTTCGGCGATATTCCTGCGAGAAAGGATTCAGACACTCCAGGTGATCGGCATCGCCATCGGCTTTGCCAGCCTGTACATGATTCTTCGCGAGCAGGGCCTGGGCTTCGAACACCAGGATTTCATCGGCGTCCTGGCCATCCTTGCCGCCGCGCTGATGCATGCCTTGTGCTATGTGGTGACCAAGCAGAAAGGCTCGGCGATCAGCGTCATTACCTACAACACTTTGCCCATCGGCCTTGCCGGGCTGGCGCTGTTCAGCTTCGGATTGCTGGTAGAGCAGCCGTCGTTTTCGCAGATATCCGCCAGGTCCTGGTGGGCGCTGACATACCTTGGGCTGTGCGCCTCGGTTGGCGGTTTCCTCGTCTACTTCTTCTTGTTGAAACGACTGAGCCCTGTGGTCCTGTCCTTTGTGTTCATCATTTTCCCTGTCTTTGCGGTGATCATCGGTGCCTGGTACGAGGGGCAAGCGATCTCCACCAGCCTGGCGCTCTATTCGCTGCTGTTATTGCTGGGTTTTGCTATCACCAAGCTGCCTCCGCCTTCGCTGTTCGTGCGCAAGTAACGTGTACGTCCGGTGCCCAAGCGACGAGGGAAGGGGAAGCCTGGCTTTCCCCTTCCCTAAACCAGGGTCAGGCACGCGAGCGATGTAGCCGGCTAGTCATCCCATCCACACTCAGCGCGCCCGCACCCTTGAGCACCAGCGGCACCAACGCCACCAGATAGATCAGCGGCAGCTTGTAGTTGCCGAAGCCGTGGTCGGTGATCGAATAGCCCTGGGCGAGCTCGGACAAGGTCGACCACTGCGCTGGCCAGTGCACCGCGGCGATGGCCACGATGGTCACGACGATCAGCGAGGCCGAGGCGAAGCGGGTCGCCAGGCCCAGCAGCAATAGCACCGGCGCGATCAGTTCGGCCCACATCGACACCTGCCAGTCGAAGCCGGCGGAGAAGTGGTTGAAGGGGAAGGGGAAGCTGGCGTGGATCTGTTCGAACCAGTTGTCGCCGTGCCATTTCTCCAGGCCTGACTCGAAGAACTCCCAGGCCAGGAACAGCCGCAGGGGGACGTCCCAGCCCCAGGCGGCGAGGCGGTCGAGTTGGTCGAAAGCGGTCTTGAGCGGGTTCAGGGTCAGCAGGGTCATGGCGCACCTCGTGGGCAATGTTGTGGGCAATGTTGTGGGCAATCGGTCGTGGGCAAGGCTTGGACCGGCCGGGCGATGGTTTCGCCCGGTGGCGGAAGACGTCGGGATCAGGCGTTCGGCAGCGCGGGGCGTGCGCTACGGCGCAGGCGCACGGCCTGCTTGGCGACGAGCTTGAAGGCGATGGCGCTGAAGATCAGGCCGAAGCCCAGCGGGTACCAGGAGCCCATCGGCAGGCGCTTGTAGAAGGAGAGCAGGAAGACCCCGGCGATCACCCAGGTGCCGGTGCTGTGCAGCAGTTTCCAGGCGCGGGCGCCGAGCAATCTCATTGCGTAGGGAAAAGACGCGAGGGTCAGCAGGAGGATGAAGACATAGCCGACGGAGCCGGGGATGTTCGCGGCGGCGCTGCGGCCGTGCCAGAAGGTCTCGGGGAAGAACTTCACGTAGAGGATGATCAGCACCGCGTGCACGGCGTGGGAGAAGGCGAAGGCCAGCCCGAGGAAGCGTCGCTCACGCAACAGGCCGCGGGTGAAGCCGCTCGGTACCAATGCCATCAGGGACGAGGCGAGAAAGGTGGCGAGGAAAAGTGCGAAGGACGTGCGGGCGGTGACACGGATCGCGCTGCGCAGGGCCTCGACCCATTGCGGTTGGCTCCACAGGGCCAATGCGGTGGCGAGCAGCACCAGGGCGGACAGCAGGGAGAACAGGCGCCAGCCATGCAGGCTGGCGTTTTCGGCGGGACGGTTCATGGCAGGCTCCTTTGGGGAACGCGGCGGACGGGTTGCCGCCGCTGTTCGTGGAGCCATCTTGGCGCCGGGCTTTATACCGGATGTGTCCGGGGAAGGCCGTCTTGTATCTCTGTGTACATCTCTCTCAAGAGCAGCCTCAGCTGGCGGGGCGCAATTCCAGCTGCGCGCACAGCCCGCCCGTGGCGCGGTTGGACAGGCTCAGCGTGCCGCCCAGAGCCTGGCTCAGTTGCTGGGCAATCGCCAGCCCCAGGCCGGTGCCGCCGGTGCCGCGGTTGCGCGAGCTTTCCACGCGGTAGAAGGGTTTCACCACTTCGGTGAGTTCTTCCTCGGGGATGCCGGGGCCGTCGTCGAGTACACGGATACACACGACACCCAGGGCATCGCGTTCGACTTGTACCTGAGCGGCGCCGCCGAACTTCAGCGCGTTGTCCACCAGGTTGGTGAGCACCCGGCGCAGCGCGTGGGGGCGGGTTTCCAGCACGACGTTGCTGCTGCCTTGAAGCTCCACGGCCTGGCCGCTGTCCTGGTAGTCGAGGACGAGGCTGTCGAGGAATGAATCGAAGTTGACCTTGACCGCCGCCTCGCTGGCGCCGTCCATGCTGCGTGCGTAGGCCACGCCTTCACGGACCAGATGCTGCATCTCTTCCAGGTCGCTCCACAGGCGCTCGCGTTCGGGCGAGTCGTCCATCTGCTCGACGCGCAGCTTCATCCGCGTGATGGGCGTCTGCAGGTCATGGGAAATGGCCGCCAGCAGTTGCATGCGCTCCTTGAGGTACGAGCCGATACGACCTTGCAGTGCGTTGAAGGCGCGGGCGGCGTAGGCGACTTCGCTGGGGCCACGCTCGTCCAGCTCGGGCGCGGGGGCGTCCGGGTCGAGGTGGTCCACGGCCTGGGCCAGTCGCGTCAGCGGGCGAATCGCCAGGCGCACGGCAATCCAGGTGCAGAACAGCAGCAACGCCAACTGGACGATCAGTACCCAGGGCAGCCATTGCGCCACAGGCACGCCCTTGGGCGTCACGTCGATGGTCAGCGGCATGCCGTCAGCCAGTTTCAGGTGTGCCTGGAAGTGCGGGATGGAGCCAGGAATGGTCTCGAAGCGCAGCCCGTAGCGGGGGCCGATGGCGTCGGCGATGGAAGTCGCCGCCATTGGCGCCTGAGCCATGTTCATCGGCTCGCCGGGCTCACCGCCATCCAGCCGGTAGCGGTAGTTGGGCCGCTGCACCATCGGCAGCCAGGCCTCCCGCTCGTCCCTGGGCAGGCGATCGAGCAGGGCGACGGCGGTGCTGACGTCGGTTTCCAGGTTGCCCAGCATCATGCTGCGCGCGCTCTGGTAGCGCTCGTAGAACTGCGAACAGAACGACAGGCTGTAGGCGAACACCAGCCCGGCGAGGAAGATCAGCGCCAGGCGCGCGGCCAGCGTGCGTGGCCAGTGCAGGACGGATTTCATGCGTTGGGCTCGAGCAGTTCGACGGCCAGGGCGAAGACGTAGCCTTCGCTGCGCACCGTCTTGATGTAGGCGGGTTCGCGGGCGTCATCCAGCAGACGCTGGCGCAGGCGGCTGACCAGCAGGTCGATGGAGCGATCGAAGATATCCGCCTCGCGGCCTTGCGTGAGGTTCAGCAGTTGCTCGCGGCTGAGCACACGTTGCGGATGATCGACGAACACGCGAAGCAGGCGGTACTCGGCGCCGCTCAGGGCGACCAGGGTGCCGTCTTCATCGAGCAGGTGGCGCGCCGTGGTGTCCAGCTTCCAGCGGCCGAAGCCGATCAGCCGGCTGGCCTCGCTGACCTGCAGGTTCGGCGGCAGCATGCGCGTGCGGCGCAGCACTGCGTTGATTCGTGCCAGCAGCTCGCGTGCGGAGAAGGGCTTGGTGAGGTAGTCGTCGGCGCCCATCTCCAGGCCGATGATGCGGTCGGTCTCGTCGTTGCGCGCGGTGAGCATCAGCACCGGTGTGGACTTGTGCTTGCCCACGCGCAGCTCGCGGCACAGCTTCAGGCCGTCGTCGCCGGGCATCATGATGTCGAGCACGATCAGGTCGACCGAGTTGGCGTCGAGGAAGGCGCGCATCTGCCGGCCATCCGCCGCCAGGCTCACGCGCAGGCCGTTCTTCTTCAGGTAGTTGCCGACCAGCTCGCGGATCTCGCGGTCGTCGTCGACTATCAGTACGTGATCGACATGGTCCATGCCGGTGCCTCATTCACAGTGGGTTGGGGCGAGTTTATAGCGCAGCGCCACGCTTGCCTGCCGTGCTTTGTATTCCACTGTATCCAGGCCGGCCTCCGATACCCGGCGCAGCAAACCAAGGGCCTGCGCGACACAAGCCCGATACCTCCTGAACGTGAAATGGGCACCAACGGCGAGGCACACAGCCCTCGCCGGCCAAACCCGACACAGGACAGGAGAACCCCATGAAAGCCATCCAGCTCGCCAACGCTTGCCTCTTCGCTTCCCTCGCCGCCTTCGCCAGCTTTGGCGCCCAGGCCGCCGATACGCAGCCCGTTGAGCAGTATCACTACGGGCAGAAACTGGACGTGAAGAAGGTCGTTGCCATCCAGGAAGAGGCGGCGTCGCCCTTTGACTGCGGCATCGTCAACGCCCGCATGGATTACCTGGATTCCCACGGCCAGCCGCACAGCCTGGCCTACCGCAAGTTCGCCACCGACTGCAACGAAGGCGGCTGATTCCCCTGAGCCGCAGCCACGGATGGCCGCGGCGTTTTTTCCCGCTGTTCACTCCAGAAAAAGCCCACGGGCCGGCGGCCCATCGAGGTTTCCATGCTGCTCATCGCCTTTCTCGGCGGGGCGCTGACCCTGCTCAGCCCCTGCATCCTTCCCGTGCTTCCATTGTTGTTGCAGCGCGCCGGCGGCCCGGCGTGGTCGCCTTGGGTCACGCTGCTCGGCCTGGCCAGCGGCTTCGCCGTGCTGGCGAGCCTGGCGACCGTCTCCAGCAACTGGGTAATTGCCGCCAGCGAATGGGGCCGGTGGTTTGCGCTGGTGCTGCTGTCGGTCTCTGCACTGGCGCTGCTCTGGCCGCGCTTCAGCGACTGGCTGGCGCGCCCCTGGGCCTGGATCGGCGATCGTCTGCACGGTGAAGCCCGACGCATGCCGCCGACGTTCTCCGCGTGGGTGATGGGCTTTGCCGCCGGCCTGCTGTGGGCGCCCTGCGCGGGGCCGGTGCTGGGGCTGATTCTCTCCAGCGCCATGCTGCAAGGCCCTAGCGCGCAAACCAGCCTGCTGCTGTTTGCCTACGGCCTGGGCAGTGCCACCGTGCTCGGTATCGTGCTCTTCGCCGGTCGCCGGCTGATGCAGCATCTGCGCCCGCGCATGGCCGTCATCGAAGGCCTGCGCCGCGCCACCGGTGTGCTCGCCCTGCTGGCCGTGGTCGGCATCGCCAGCGGTACCAGCGCGCAACTGGCTTCTGGCAGTTCATCCACGCTGGCGCACAGCCTGGAACGCAAGGTCATCGACGGCGTACCGGCGCTGATCAGCCAACTGATGCCCAGCGACATGGCCCACGGCGCCGAACGCCTGCCCGACCTCGGCCCGGCTCCCGAACTGCAAGGCGCGGTGGAGTGGATCAACAGCCCCGAACTGAGCCTGCGCGACCTGCGCGGCAAGGTGGTGCTGATCGACTTCTGGACCTACGACTGCATCAACTGCCAGCACAGCCTGCCGTATGTGAACGCCTGGGCGAAGAAGTACGCCGACCAGGGCCTGGTGGTGATCGGTGTGCATACCCCGGAGTACCCCTTCGAACGTGTGCCCGCCAACGTTCGCGAAGCGGTGAAACAGCACGACATCCACTATCCCGTGGCGCTGGATAACCAGTACCGCATCTGGAACGCCTTCGCCAACCAGTACTGGCCGGCGCACTACTTCATCGATGCCCAGGGGCGCGTGCGCCATCTGTCGATCGGGGAGGGGGGGTATGAGGAACAGGAGCAGGTGATTCAGGCGTTGCTGAAGGAGAGGGATGGGGTGAAGACCGGCTGATTCTGCCCTTGGATGAAAAGCCCCGAACTACTGGGGCTTTTTTACTCAGAAGAACACGTCAGTCGGTACGTTGAACCGCTCGCTGAGCGCTCGGATGTGGCGCACGTTGAGCTTGCGCTTGCCATTGAGAATCTCGGAGACGACCGACTGCGCACCGATCTCCGGCAGTTCGCTCTGGCTCAGTTGGTGCTCGGTCATCAGCAACCGCAGCACCTCATGGCCTGGCGCATCGGGAATCGCATAATGCACGGCATCATAAGCCGCGATCATGTCTCCGACCTGTGAGGCCAGCGAACTGAGAGGGTGGCTTTCGTCGCCAGCGATCTCGTCGAGCAGTTCGTCCAGCGCTTCAATCAGCGAGTCGTACTCGGCCTCGGTCTTGGGCGGAGTGAGCAGCGGGGCGACGAAGCGCCAATGCTCAGCAGCCTGTTTCAATAGCGCACTCATGTGCACCTCACTTCCATTGATTACGGTCGTACTCTTTGTGGTCGAGAACGGCCCGGATGAAAACTTTCTTGAAGGTGTAATCCACAGTGGCGATCAATCGTAGCTTGTTGCCGCCAATATCGAATACGTGCTTATCACCGACCTTGTCCACGCTCGGGAAAATCTGCTTCATGTCTGCAAAGTCCCTCGGCTCCAGCTTTCTGATCAGCCGACACCAGGCATCCAGCGCGGTCGACGCGTGCGGCCATTTTTTCTGTGCTTCCCGAATGCGCTTCTGGGTGATGACATGCATGACGATGTCCGTATCGCAGATTGCTATGGAATTGTAGATTTAGAGGGTGGATATAGCAAGTTGCTATGGGGCGGTTGCCAGACCCTGAGTTTGGGGCGTCTGCGGGACATACCTGACCAATTTCGGGCATTACTTCCCCCGTAAGCGAAACTGTGGATAACGTGCGCAAGCTGTTCTAACTCATCGACGGCAAATTGAGGTTGGAAACTCAATTGCCCTCCACCTGATTCCGCCCCCGCTTCTTCGCCTCATACAACGCCGCATCCGCCTGCTGCACCAGCATCTCGGCGGAGCATTCTGAACTCGGTATCGCAGCTACGACGCCGACGCTCACGCTCACCCGCCCCAGCGGCGACAGCTCGTGGGGCAGGGCTAGCGCCTCTACCGCTTGCAGCAACTTGTTCGCCATGCCGCGCACGCCGGCGAGGTCTGTCATGGGCGCGAGGAAAACGAACTCCTCGCCGCCATAGCGTGCCACCAGGTCGGTGGAGCGGTTGACCGTGTTTGCCAGCGTGCGGGCAATGTCGCGGAGGCAGGCGTCGCCGGCAGGATGGCCGTAATGGTCGTTGTAGCGCTTGAACCAGTCCACATCGATGATCGCCAGGGCCAGCGACTCACCGGAGCGGCGTGCGTGGCCCCATTCCTGTTCCAGTAGCTGGTCGAAGCGGCGCCGGTTGGCAATGCCGGTGAGGGCGTCGGTCAGGCTCATCGCTTCCAACTGGTTGTTCAGCTCGCGCAGCTCATCGGTGCGCTCGGCGACGCGCAGTTCCAGTTCGTGCTCGGAGCTGCGCAGGTTATCCACAAGCTGCTGCTGGGTACGGATCAATTCCTCCTGCACCCTGGCCTTCTCCCGGCGCATGACGTTGAAGCGATCGGCGAGGGCGAAGGCCAGCACGATCATCTCCATCGCCGAACCCAGTTGCAGGCCGTCCACGGTAAACAGGTTGGTCGGCACGATGCCCATGGCGCGCAGCGAGGTCATCGCCCCGCCCAACATCAGCAGCGCGAAGGCCGCGAGGAAGAAGAATGCGCTGCGCTGGCGCTTGAAGGCGGCAACGCCGGCACCAATGAGCAGGATCACCGCCGTGGCGAAGTTCAGCAGGATGCCGGCGCGGGAGAAATACGGCAGCGCCAGCGCATAGGCGACGGGGCTGAGCAGATAGGCCAGGATCATCCAGCGCAGTACCCGGTCCAGGTGCGGCAGTATCCGCTCGAACTGCATCATCCGGCGGGCGAACAGCAGCAGCGCGGCCAGGGCCATCGACACGCCGGAGTAGTAGACCACGTTGGAATTGAGCGGCTCGCCGAAGATCGACCAGTCCGGGGCGAGCCCGTTCTTGATCGCCAGCGCCCCGGCCGTGCAGCTCACGAAGACCACGTACAGCAGGTAGATCGGGTCGCGCAGGGCGAACAGCAGCATCAGGTTGAACAGGATCATCGCCACGGCGATGCCGAAGTACCAGGCCTTGCCGGTGTAGTCGTCGCGTTCGTAGGCGTGGAATGCCTTCACCGGCCACAACTGCAGCGGCACCAGCAGGCCGATGCTCGACTCGACCCGCAGGTACAGCGCCTGTTCGGAGTGCGCGGGAAGGTTCAGCGGAAAGACGAAGTTGCGGTTCGGGTAGACCTTGTTGCTCTGCGGGACGTCGCTGCCGGTGTTGATCGTCCTGACGCTGCCATCTGCCTGCAGGATGTTCATCTGCACATGGGAGATGCGGGGGTTCTCTACTACCAGCAGGCGCTGCAACGGGGAATCGCTGGAATTACGCAGCTGCAATTTCAGCCAGAAGGCCGATCGGGTAAATCCCATCGCCAACGAACTCCCCGGCGGCTGGTCGGCCGTGAAGCGGGCTTGCTGCTCGGGGGATAGCACGTCTGCCAGCGTCAGGCGGCGGGTCGGGTCTTCGAGGACGGAGACATAGGTGGTCAGCGTCAGGGGCCGGGCGCTGACGCTCGCTGCATCGACCACCTGGGCGGCCCAGGCAGGACGGACCAATAGAAGGAGTAGGGTGAGCAGGAGCCAGGACAGCGATTGCCGGTGCGGGGCGGAGACGGGCATGCAGCAGGATCCGGACTGTAGGGATGCCGAGAATTCTACAAGAGCCGGTTTGGCGGCGCCAAAAGCACAAAAGCCCCCGGCAACTCACGCTGCCGGGGGCTTTTGCTGGGGATTCTGGAGCGGGCGAAGGGAATCGAACCCTCGTCATGAGCTTGGGAAGCTCAGGTAATGCCATTATACGACGCCCGCTTGGGGGTGCCTTTTTACCAGAAGGGCGGGGCTTAGTGAAGCCTTGGGCGGTCGGGCGTGCCGAGTGGATGGCATTCGTGAACACGGTGGCGCAATGAAAAACCGGGGGCGGAAGGTCTGGGGCCGGCCCCCGGCTGTGTGCGCTGGCTGCATCAGCCCACCATGGCGGCGATCGGCACGCCCTGGCTGCTGGGCAGGTAGGGGTTGGCCAGGACCGGGTGGCGCTGCGGTTGGAGGAAGGTCAGGAGGGCGTCCTGGGTTTCCTGCCAGGCCTTCTTGTGTTCCACGTCGATGAAGTGGCCGGCGTTGCGGATGGTGCGGAACTCGCAGTCGCGGATCAGTTGCTGGAACAGCTTGGCCTCGGCCGGGGTGGTGTAGATGTCCAGCTCGCCGTTCATGAACAGCAGCGGGATGTCGATGGCGGCAAACTTCTCCATGTAGCTCTCGGCACTGAGCTTGAGTACCTGGCAGACGTGGAAGTGCATCTGCTGGTATTCGTGCTCGTCGAGACCGGCGACGTGGCGGAAGTTGTAGCGCTTGAACAGGTGCGGCAGGTAGCGACCGATGGTGTCGTTGACCAGGTTGCCGATGTTGGTGCGGTCGCACGCGGAGAGGTAGTCCAGGCCGCGGTGAAGGTAGTCGAGCATCGAGGCGTTGAGCAGCGGCGAGAAGGAGTTGATCACCGCCTTCTGGATTCGCGCCGGGCGTTCGGCCAGGGCCAGCAGGGTGGCGACGCCGCCCCAGGAGAAGGACATGACGACGTCCGCGTGGTAGTGCTCGATCAGGCCGAGCAGCAACTGCGCCTCGTACTCCTTGGTGATGAACTCACGGCAGTCGTTGTGGGCCCGCGACCGGCCCGCGTACGGCTGGTCGTAGCAGACCACGTTGAAGTGCGGTTGCAGGTATTTCACCGTTTGCGCGAAGGAGGCGGTGGTTGCCAGCGAGCCGTTGACCAGGATGATGGTCTGCCGCGCTTCCCTGTTGGCGTGAAACTCCGTGTGTACCCGGTGTTGCTGAATCTCGACGACGGCGGTTTCCGGCCTCATGTCGTATTCCTCCAGACGCAGGTCATGGTGCGCATCCACCATCGGATGCGAAGAAAGTACCCAGGCAGAGGAAAGCGTCTTGACGTGACAGCTTCATGTCACTCGACGAAAGTTAACAATCTCTTGATTTTCAAATGGTTACGACACCAAAAGACAGCGTTCCGAAGCCCGTGGGGGCGCGGAAGATTGGCTTCTGATCAGGCGGGGAAGGTGCGGCTCGGGGAACAGCTGCCGCGAGAATCATTGTTGGTTGCGCTGCGTGACTCATTGGTCACGCTTGGGCCAGAGTTAAGCAGGGTGGTCCGGCGCCTGCAACTGCCAGTGGGCGGCTGAGTCACATCGTTCTGCCGAAATCCGACGAAATGACATTTCTCTGCGCGATTCTCCGGCGCTTTGGTGAAGCCGGATTACACTCATGTGATGGCTGTAACTCCCCCGCCGAAGACGAGCGATCTCGCCGTGCTCCCCCCTGAGGCCGATACCGCGTGCGGAGCGGTTCAATGGCACTTCATCCACGGTTGCGCAAACTGCTGGTCCTGGCCCCGGCCGCATGGCTGTGTGCGGAAGCCATGGCCGAGGATCGCTACGGCTGTGAGCAACCGATTGCCATCGCCTACACCCGCAACGTGGTGTTTTTCCATGACGATGCCGGTATCGACCCCGACCTGATCGCCGAGCTGTCCCGGCGCACCGGCTGCCAGTTCGAGACCTCGATTCGCCCGCGCGATGAAATCTGGCAATTGCTGGAGAGCGGCGACCTGCAGATGGGCACCAGTGGCGTCGCCACGCCGCAGCGTCGCGCCTACACCTACCTGCTGCCATATCTCTATATGCGCAACAAGTTGATCGTGCGCGACGATCTGGGGGACATGAACAGCCTGGACGCCTTCCACGACATGCCCGGTGCGCGCCTGGGAGTGATTGCCGGCTACCGCCATGGGCCTTACATCGACGGCATGCTGCGTATCCTCCGCGCGGAAGGTCGGGTGGTGGAATACAAGGACGACGCCAGCCGCTTCACCGCGCTGCTCAACGGTAATGTGGAAGGCGTGATAGGCCATGAGATGAACCTCGAAGGCGCAGTGAAGGACCGTCGCCAACGGGAGCGCTTTCATGTGGTAGATGTGATCCCCGGGCCGGCGACCCCCCATAACCTGATGCTTTCGCGCAAGCGCTTCACGCCGGCGCAAAGCGCCGAATGGATGCGCCTGCTGGAAACACTGTGGCTGGACGGAACTCTGGCCCGGATCATGCGTAAAAATGCGCCGCCACCCGTGGCGGAAGAACTGCTCGACAGCGGCTATCGCTACAGCTCCACGGACAGAGGCTGGTAAAGGATGAAGGCATTCGAACGGGGTATTCCGCTGCAGCTGCTGGTGGCTGGCGCCATCATTGCCAGCATGCTGGTGCTGGCGGGGGCCCTGCTGATCCAGGGCTACCGAGGGGTAGAAGGCGCGCTGGTGACGGCGGCCGGGGAATCGGCCAGCCAGTTGGGCGCGACCATCAACGAGCGCATCCGGCGCCTGATCGACCCGGCGGAAAGCGCGCTGCGCCTGCTCACCCACGACCCCATCTCGCAGACGGACAACTTGCCGGCGCGCCTCGATCGCCTGCCGATGCTGGTCGAGAACCTGCGTGCCAACCGCACCCTGAGCGCGGTGTACATCGGTTACCCGAATGGCGAGTTCCTGCTGATCCGCGCCTTGCGCGTACCCGAGGTGCGCCGTGCCCTTCAGGCACCCGACGCGGCCAAGTACCTGGTACAGAGCCAGACGCTCAACGGCCAAGGCGGGCTGCTCGGCGAGTGGCGTTTCTACGACAGCGAACTGCGGCTGCTGCGTGTGCAGGAGCGGCCGGATTACCAGTACGATCCTCGACAACGCCCTTGGTACACGGAGGCGCGTGCGACGAGCAAGACCGTACTCACCCAGCCCTACGTCTTCTTCACCACCCGCGAGATCGGCCTGACCCTGGCGCACCGCAGCGTCGACGGCGCGGCAGTGATCGGCATGGACGCTTCGGTGAATGATCTGGGCGGCGAGATGGGCGACCTGCGCCAGACTGCCCACACCGAGTTGGCGGTCGTGGACGGCAAGGGCACGGTGATCGCCTATCCGGACCTCTCCAAGCTGATGGTCCGTGAAGGCGATCAACTGCGACTGGCCACGTTGGACGAGCTGAAGGTGCCCAGCCTGAGCGAACTGAACGTCAACTCCGTGCCCTCCGGTACGCCGCAGTCGTATCAGGTGAACGGCGAGGACTGGTATGGCATCTGGGTGCCGCTGTCGAACTTCACCAGCAACGAAGTGCGGGTGCTCATCGCGATTCCCGCCGTGGAGTTGCTGGCCGGCGCCCGCCAACTGCTGTTCAACCAGGCGTTGTGGAGCGGCACCTTGCTGCTGGTTCTGCTGCTTATCGGCTGGTACATCGGCCGGCGCATCGCCCGGCCGCTGACGGCCTTGGCCGATCAGGTCGGCGCGCTGGCGGCGTTCGACTTCGCTCGGCCGGTGGGTGTGGAATCCAAGATCGCCGAGGTCCGCGACTTGAGCAGCGTCATGGGCAGCATGTCGCGCACCATCCACAACTTCCAGGCCATCACCCTGACCCTGAGCCGCGAGACGCGTCTGGAAAGCATGCTCGAGGGCGTGCTCTCGCGCCTGGTGGAGGCCACCGGCGTGATGGGCGGCGCTGTCTACCTGCTGGAGGACGAAGAGTGCCGCCTGCGGCTGGCCTGCACGGTCAACGGCGAGCAGTACCCGCAGTCCATGCTGATCGAGGGCTTTACCGAGGCGGAACTGGCCCAACGGGTGGACCTGGCACTGGCCAATCGCGGGCAGTTCCTGGAGGTGTCGCTGCGCAATCGTTCGGACGAGTTGCTGGGCATCCTGGTCCTGCAACTGGCGGAGGAGGGTGCCCACAGCCTCCAGCCGCGCAAACCGTTCAAACGCTTCGTCGAGGAGCTTTCCGGCGCCGCCGCCGTGGCCATCGAGACCCGCCAATTGATCGAGGCTCAGCAGCGCCTGCTGGATGCGATCATCAAGCTCCTCGCCGACGCCATCGACGCCAAGAGCCCCTATACCGGCGGCCACTGCGAGCGCGTACCGCAGCTGGCCGACCTGCTGCTGCAGAAGGTCATCGACTCGCACGATGGCGAATATGCCGGCTTCACCATGAGCGATGCGGAACGCTACGAGTTCCAGATCGCCGCCTGGCTGCACGACTGCGGCAAGGTCACCAGTCCCGAGTACGTGGTGGACAAGGCGACCAAGCTGGAAACGCTGTACAACCGCCTGCACGAGGTGCGCACGCGTTTCGAAGTGGTCTGGCGCGACATCGAGCTGGACTACTGGCGTGGCATAGCTGCAGGCAACGACATTGGTCTGCTGGCCGCGCGCCGCGACGCCCTGCATGAGGCTTTGCGCGAGGATTACGCCTTCGTCGCCCAGGCCAACGTCGGCGGCGAGTTCATGAAGGACGAGGATATTGAGCGGCTCAGGCAGATCGGCGAGCGCCGTTGGTTGCGCTACTTCGACGATCGCCTGGGCATCTCCCACGACGAGGCCGAGCGGCTGCAGGGGCGGCCCGAGCGGCCGCTGCCGGCGGAGGAGTTCCTCCTCGCCGACAAGCCCGAACACCGCGTGCCCTGGGGCGAGCGCAAGCCGCCGGTGGTGAAGGACGACCCGCGAAATATCTGGGGCTTCGACATGCGCTTGCCGCCTTACGCGAGCAATTACGGCGAGCTGTACAACCTGGGTATTCGCCGTGGCACGCTGACCGAGGAGGAGCGTTTCAAGATCAACGAACACATCGTCCAGACCCTGATGATGCTCACCACCCTGCCGCTGCCGCGTCATTTGCGTCGTGTGCCGACCATTGCCGCCAACCACCACGAGAAGATGGATGGCACCGGTTATCCGCGCAAACTGTCCCGTGAGCAGATGAGCATTCCGGAGCGGGTGATGGCGATTGCCGATATCTTCGAGGCGCTGACTGCCGCCGATCGTCCCTACAAGGCGCCGAAGACATTGTCCGAGTCACTGAAGATCCTCGCCTTCATGGCCCGCGACCAGCACATCGACGCCGACCTGTTCCGGCTGTTCATCAGCCAGGGGGTCTACCGAGAGTACGGCGAGCGCTTCCTCCAGCCCGAGCAGATGGATGCGGTGGACGTGCGCGCGATCCTGGAAATCCTGGAGGGGGTTAAGGCCTAGTGGGTTGGGAGTCAGATCTTGCGTATCGGCCCCGGATAGGCGATGAGCTTGCTGTCGTGGGTGATCAGCAGCATGCCCTCCACGTTGGCCTGAGCGACCAGCATGCGATCGAAAGGATCGGCATGCAGCATGGGCAGCGAACCGACGAAGATCGAATGCTCGCCGGTGATCGGTAGCTCGGCGTAACCATTATCCAGCAGTGCTTTGCGCACGATGCTGGGATCGTAGGGAAAGTCCGCGCGTTTCAGCGTGCTCTTGATCGATATTTCCCAGATGCTGGCGGCGCTGAAGAACAGATCGGCGGTTTCAGACAGGATGAGCGATCTGATCTCGGCGGGCAGCCGCGGGTCATCGGTCAATACCCAGAGCAGGATGTGGGTATCCAGCAACAGGCGCATCAACAGGAGTCGCCGCTGAATAGGTTGGCGATGTCGTCAGCAAAAGAGGCGTCGATGTCGTCTACGGCGGGGTAGATACCCTTGAGCGCGCCGATGACTTTTTTCGGCTTGTCGCCGATGGCCTCGACTTTCACCAATGGTTTGCCAGCTTTGGCGATGATGAAGGGATGCCCCTTGCTGGCAAGGTCGACCAAGCGAGAAAGGTTGGTCTTGGCATCGTGAATGTTCACGATATCAATATCGGTAGTCATGGCTGAGCCTCGATGATCGTCAGGTTAGCCAACTTGGTGAACTAACCTGGTGCGATGCTAGCCCAGGGACTGGAAGGGGGCAATCCAAATGCAAACCGCCGGCAACAGCCGGCGGTTTGCGTTCAGGGGACGAGCAGCGATCAGCGCCTGGCGAGGTTGGTGGCGTAGCGATTGATCTGCGGGTTCTTCGCCACGGTGCAGCTTTGCCCGGCGAGGAACTGCGAGGTCTTCAGGTATTGCTGCTGCGGGTAGTAGGCGAACACGTAGCTGCCGTTCTTCACCGTATCGATGAGCTTCTGCGCCACTTGCGGGCGCACCGCCGGGCAGCCGAGGCTGCGGCCAAGGCGGCCGAGGCCGGGGACGACCTTCGGGTCGGCGTAGGCGGCGGCGTGCATGACGATGGCGCGTTCTTCGCTGTTGTCGTTGAAGCCAGGCTCCAGGCCCAGCAGGCGCAGGGATCGACCGTGCTTGCCGCTGTAGGTCTGACCGGTCTGGTACAGGCCGATGGAGGACTGGAAGCTTTCCGGGCGATTGGAGAAGGAGGTGGCCATGTCGTCGCCACTTTTCTTGCCATGGGCGACCCACTCCTCGAAGAGCAGTTTGCGCTGCTTCAGGTCGAAGACCCAGAGGCGCTTGTCGCGGGATGGCTTGGAGTAATCGATCACCGTCAGCAGGCGGTTCTGGCCGCCCAACTGGGTGCTGGCGCACTGCAGCGCACTGAGCGCCAGGCGCAGGGTCTCGGTATTGGTCGCCGGCGCGAGGCGGTGCAGGTCCTCGGCCGTTGGCAGGGCAGCAGCGGACGCGGTCTGCCAGCTACCGATCGCGAAGAGCGCGGCACTGGCGAGCGAAATCCGGAAGAACCCCCGTAACTTCAAGAAAGTCAGCATGAATACAACATTCCCGTTGAATCGATATGGTTTTTTCTGGGAAACGCCGCATTGTGCGTGATTTTTGACCAGCGATGTGTTTGTTTTTTAATCAAGTATGGTTCCGCCCGTCGGTAATTACGAACTTTCCAGTGCAAGAAATCGCCGCGGGGCACCGGTCTGCGGGACGTTAAGACGAAAGGAACTCACCTCGGACAGGCGCCTTGACTCTTTGTGTTTCGAGATTCTTCGGCTGCTTGCACGGCCAACTTGAGGCCGTCTGTCCGCAGGTGAGGGCTGGAAGTGTGGCTTGGGCGGATGGCGATGGGGGCAGGGAAACGATGAAGAGGTTGTAGGGGAAATCCGGAGCGCTTCGACGTCGCTCCGGCTCATCCTGCTATTCCACGCTCTGGTTCTTGACCGGTTTCTGCTCGGCCTTGCGGTCGTTGGTGGTGATCACGGTGAAGTCCGGGTTGCTGCGCATGTCGCGGGTAGATGGCAGGTCGGTGATCACCAGGGTGCTGCCCACGTCCATGCTGGCCAGCAGGTTGCGCAGGAATTCGCGGTCCAGACTGAATTTGCCCAGCTGCTCGGCGGGCGACAGGCCTCGCTGCGGGTCGCTGACCTGCACGCTGGTCCAGCGCAGGTTGGGGTTCTCGCTGTCGATTTCGGACTGCGAGGGCTTTTCCATGAGGGAGAAGGCGGCGACGCCGGTCCGTTCTTCCGGGTGCTCGAAGGCTACCGGTGCGGTGCCGATCTGCAGGCCCCCACGGTAGACGTAGAGGCGGCGGTCGGCGCGGCTGACCAGCACGGAGACCGGTCCCTTCTCCGCGCCGGGATCGCTCCAGAACGGTACCACCATGCCGCTGTCGTCATGCGGGCCGGCGGCGCGCCCATCGCTGACGATGGGCGCGAGCAGGCCGGGGTGGTAGACCTCCACGGGCGAGCTCTTGGCGTCGGAGATGATCACGGTGGTGGAGGTGAAGCCGGTGACTTCGTAGAGCTTTTTGGCGAACGCCATCGGCAGGCGGATGCAACCGTGGGAGGCCGGGTAGCCGGGCAGGTTGCCAGCGTGCAGAGCGATGCCATCCCAGGTCAGGCGCTGCATGTAGGGCATGGGCGCGCTGTTGTAGAGGTCGGAGTGGTATTCGACCTTCTTCTGCAGGATGGAGAACACGCCGGTGGGGGTTTCCTTGCCCTTCTTGCCGGTGCTCACCGTGGCTACGCCGATGGCGATACCGTTGCGGTACACGTAGGCGCGCTGCTCGGTGAGGCTGACCACCAGGGTGACCGGGCCCGCCGGGGAAATCTCCGGATACCAGAGGAACTGGCCGGGCTTGAGGGTCTTCAGCGCGGCCTGCAGGTCCGAGAGCGGCGAGGGCTTGCTCGGGTTGGCGAAGGCGACGCTGGCGCTCAGGGCGATCAGCAGGGCAACCGACAGTTTCTTCATCACCTTTCCTTGCAGCGCGGGCATGGCAGGGAGCTTAGCCAAGCGGCGGTGAAGGCTGCAAACTGCCGGGCTGAATGGTTTGCGTAGGACTCTTCTGAATGTATGGAGGGGCACGATTTGTAGGAGCGAGCTTGCTCGCGAACCGCCCGGACGCTGTGCTCGCCGGCAGGATTGTTCGCGAGCAAGCTCGCTCCTACAAAGGGCGGTTCAGCCGAGCTCGGCGATTTCCTGCGCAGTCAGCGCGCGGTACTCACCGGGTTGCAGGGCCGGGTCGAGCAGGAGGCTGCCCATGCTCTCGCGGTGCAGGCGCATCACCTTGTTCTGGAAGTGGCCGAACATGCGCTTCACCTGGTGGTAGCGGCCTTCGAGCAGGGTCAAGCGCGCGGCGCGAGTGTCGAGGATTTCCAGCTGGGCGGGCAGGGTGGTGAGGTCCTCGAAGGCGAAGTACAGGCCCTGCTCGAAGGTCTGGATGTAGCACTCCTCGATCGGGTTCTCGGTCTCGACGTAATAGACCTTGGGCAGCTTGCGTCCCGGCAGCGTCATGCGCCGCGACCATTGCCCGTCGTTGGTGATGAGCAGCAGGCCGGTGGTGTTGTAGTCCAGGCGGCCGCCGATATGCAGTTCATGCTTGTCCGGTTCGTCGAGCAGGTCGAGCACGGTGCGGTGCTCGGCATCGCGGGTGGCGCTGACGCAGCCGGCGGGCTTGTGCAGCATGAAGTAGCGCGCTGGCTTGCCGGCCTGCAGCAGGTCATCGTCCAGCTCCACGCGGGAGAACTCGCGCACTTCATGGCGACCATCGCGTACCACCTGGCCATCGACGCGCAGGCGGCCTTCGGCAAGCAATTGCCGGGCTTGCTGGCGGTTCAGGTGGGGCAGGTTGGCGATGAAACGGTCCAGACGCATCAGGCAGTCTCATCGTCCTTCAGCCCGGCAGCACAGCGCGGGCAAAGGCAGGCACGGTCGACCAGCTCGGGCGGGATGCGCTCCAGTGCGTTGCGCTCAATGCGCGTGCTGAAGCACCAGCACGGCTGGCCTTCCAGCGCCGGGTCGGCCTGGGTGCAGCGGTTGGACTGGCCGCAGAGCGGGCAGCGGCTGGGATCGGGAGTGACGTCGTTCATGGCCGGTCAGGGCAGGAAATGGCGGTGAGACGGGCGCACAGGGTGCAGCGCCGACCCGCATCGCGCAAGCGGATTCGGATCGGCGCGGCGGGGGCCGGTCAGGGCATGTCGATGCGCTGGATCCACGGCTCCAGGCGCTGGCCGAAGG
The DNA here is from genome assembly GCF_012971725.1 of Pseudomonas multiresinivorans. Lineage (NCBI taxonomy): Bacteria > Pseudomonadati > Pseudomonadota > Gammaproteobacteria > Pseudomonadales > Pseudomonadaceae > Pseudomonas > Pseudomonas multiresinivorans. The sequence continues at coordinate 5,767,672 of NZ_CP048833.1, read as the reverse complement.
CGACTTCGGCGACGAAGGGCTGGGCGCGGCCGTCCGCTGCCCGCTGAGGCTGCGCGGTGATCTGGTCCAGGCGCTCGCGCCACTGGTACGGCACGTTGAGGCTGTCGGTGCCGATGGAGCTGGCGGTGCCGCCGAGGGTCCAGATGTGCTGGTAGTAGTTGGATACGGGGCGTACATGGCCGTGGACGATAAGGTAGCGCTGGCGATCGGGATACCGGGCTCGCAACGTCTGCAGGTCCAGGCCGACGTCCTTGAGCAGCAGGCGGGTGTCGGTCTTTTCCTCGCTATCCAGTTCGCGGCGGATGAAGTCGCGCTCGTCCGCCAGACGGGCATTCTGCGGTGCGGCATCGGCGGCCTGGCGAGCCGCGTCGAGACGCTTGCGGGTCAGCTGCACTTCGCGCTCGTGAAGCGGGCCGTTGAGCTCCAGCACCAGCAGAGCGTCACGCGATTGCTGGCGGCCGAAGCGCCGGGCGCTGTCGTCGTCGACCTGCGCGGGCATGGCGAAGCCCAGCTCGGCCATCTTCTGGCCGTCGAGGGAGGGCTGCCAGCCGCGGTTGTGTTGCCGCGCCTCTTCGTCGCGGCTGGGCGTGCGCCAGCGCAAGCGCAGGCTCAGGCCGCTGTTTTCCTTGTACCAGTCGCTATTGCGCAGCAGCTCGCGCTGGCTGAGCGGCAGCACGCTGTCCGGCTCGCCGGAGCGGTTCCAGGCAACGCCGCCCAGGGCGACGGCGTTCACCAGCAGGATCAGGCCGACGCCGCTGGCCAGTGCGTGAGTACGTGTCCAGTTCATGGGCGGGCTCCCAGCAGGCCGTGGGCGCGGCGCAGGCGACGCAGGACCAGCAGGATCAGCACCGCGCACAGACCCAGTACGAGGAAGAACAGGTACTTGGGCATGACCTCCCACCACCAGTCGAAGAACTTGGTGAAGAGGAAGATCACGAAGAAGGTCAGCCCGGTGTTCACCACTTCCGGCCATTCGCGCCGCGCGCCGAGCCAGATGACGAGCGCCGAGGCCACGAAGCCGAGCAACTGGTAGAGGTTTTCCACCGATGCATAACCCAGTGGCAGGTAGCTGCCGCCGCCCCAGTTGGCCAGCACCAGCATCGGCAGGAACAGCCCGAGCAGGCCGAATACCCGGTAGATCGCCGCGAAACCGTCGAAGCGCTGCTGCGCGATGAACGAGGGGACGAGGAAGATCAGCAGTGCAGCGGGGAAGAAGTTCTCCGGGCGCTCGCCCACGTCCAGCCAGTACACGCCGCTCCAACTGCCGATCCGCGCGGCGACGTAGCCCATCACGCAGATCAGCGCAGCGGCCAGCAGCAGGCGTGTGTTGCAGGTGTAGGCCAGCAGCAGGGCATAGGCGGCCCAGGGCAGCAGGGCCTTGTCGGACGGGGTGATATTGAATATCTGCCCGACCATAACAACGTTCAGCACGAAGCAGGCGAAGGCCAGCATGGCGCCGAGCTTGGCGAAGTAGCCGGAGGCGTCGCGGCGTTGCAGCACGAGGGTCAGCAGCAGGCTGATCAGCGAGGCGGCGATGAGGATGACGACCTGCACGCTTTCGCCGAACAGGCCCCAGAACTGGTAGAAGAGGAAGAACAGGCTGGCGGCCAGGGCCAGCGCGCCGAGGAAGGAGGCGATGCGCATGCCCAGGGACAGGCGATGGTCCTGGCTGTCGCGGTCGATGTCGAAGCGTGCCCGGTAGTCGGCGAGCAGGCGTTGCTGGTGCTCGTGCAGGCGCTCTTGCTGGGTGTTGTCGAGAACGAGGGCGCCTTCGTCGCGCAGGCGGCGCAACTCGCGGTCGAAGGCCAGGATATCGTTGACGCGGTGCTGCGCCTGCTGGTGGCTGAGGTCGGGCATGACCGGTCCTTGCGGCGGGTGATGCTGGGACTCTAGCTCGTGGCGCGGCGGGGTTCCATGGTCAGACGCCGGTGACGCAGAGCGCGTGGCGTTCGCGACCCGCTATCCGCCCACACGCCGAAGATGCAGCAGTATCTGTAGGAGCGAGCTTGCTCGCGAACCAGTCTCCGTTGCAGAGGTTGTTCGCGAGGCCAATCCCGTTCCCCACGGGATTCTTCATTCCCTCATCCATGTGGGGCGCAGGAAGCGTAGGGCGAATAACCTGGAACAGGTTATCCGCCGGAAATTGCGCGGCGTATAACGCTGGCGCGTTATACGCCCTACGGGTAACCGATGCCCCACCCGGCGGGGGACACTCCTTTCCGGAAGCGCGCACTCAGGTTCGGCTGGCCAACCACGCGCGCCATCCGCCGAAGCGGCTGATGTCCTCGGCGCCTTCCAGGCCCCAGGCGTCGCAGATAAAGCCGGTCTCCCAGCTGCCATCCTCCAGCTGCACCTTGCCCAACCCGAGCGGTGCCGGGATGCCGGTGAGGAAGGAGCCCAGTTCGGCACTCGGCAGTTCCCAGACTTCCACCTCGATGGCCACGCCGCCTTCGGCCACCCGCAGCATGCCGGGGCGCAGCGGCGGGCCGCCGGCGAGGGCGTAGAGCTTGTAAGCCGGGGCGCTTCGGGTGGCGCGCAGCAGGCGCGCGCCGCGCTGGCGCAGTTGCCAGTTCAGCGCCAGGCCGTCCAGGTGCGCGCCGCAGACGACCAGGCGCGCGCGGTCGTTGCGCGCGACGTTGGCCGAAGAGGCCGGAGCGATTGCGTTGCTGCCAGTAAGCGGCAGGTTGTGCCGACGCTGCAGCGCGTCGGCCACGCCGAGCAGATACTGGTCGGTGAAGGCGCGGCCGAACAGGGTCACGCCCCAGGGCAGGCCGTTGCCCATGATCGCGCTGGGCACCGCGACGGCGGCGTAGTCCAGCAGGTTCATGAAGTTGGTGTAGTAGCCCAGGTCGGAATTGCGCTTCACCGGTTCGGCGTGCAACTCGTCCAGCGTCACCGGGCGGCCGATGGTGGGGGTGAGCACGCAGTCGAGGTCGGCGAGGATCGCATCGCACTGTGCCTTGAGTTCCTGCAACCGGTACTGCGCGCGGAACGCCTGCACGGCGGTGGTGCCGGGAGCTTTCGCCAGTACGTCGCGGATCACTGGCAGCACCGCTTGTGGGTCGCGCTCGATCAGCTCGCCCGCCACGCTGTAGCGCTCGGCGACCCAGGGGCCTTCGTAGAGCAGGCGCGCGGCTTCGAGGAAGGGCGCGAAGTCGATTTCCTGCGGCTCGCCTCCCAGGGCCTTGAGCTGGTCCAGGGCATCGGTGAACAGCATCGGGCCTTCGTGGCAGCCGAAGAATTCCAGTTGATCGGCACGGGGGACACCGAAGCGGAAAGGCTTGGGTGCACCGAAGGCGCTGGCGTCGTTCCACGCCGGGTTTGCGCGGCTGTAGCCGTCCTGCGGGTCGAGCCGGGCGGTGAGGGCCAGCAACTCGCTGGCCTCGGCGGCGCTGGCGGTGAAGTAGGTGATGCAGTCCAGGGTGCGGCAGGCCGGCACCAGACCATGGTTGGACAGCAGCCCCTTGCTCGGCTTGAGCCCGAGCAGGCCGTTGAGTGCCGCCGGCACGCGGCCGGAGCCGGCGGTGTCGGTGCCCAGGGCGAAGCTCGCCACGCCCAGCGCCACGGCCAGCGAGGAACCGGCGCTGGAGCCGCCCGACGGGTACTCGGGCAGCACGCTGTTGCGGCATTCGCCATAGGGCGAGCGGGTGCCGTTGAGGCCGGTGGCGAACTGGTCGAGGTTGGTCTTGCCCAGCGGGATGGCGCCCAGATCGATCAGTTGCTGCACCAGCGTCGCTGAGGTTTCCGGCGTGTAGGCGAACGCCGGGCAGGCGGCGGTGGTGGGGATGCCCGCGAGGTCGATGTTGTCCTTGATGGCGAAGGGGATGCCGTAGAGCGGCAGGCTGTCCGGCGATTTCTCATCCAGCGCGGCCAGGTAGGGCTCCAGTGCTTCCAGGCTCAGCAGGTGGATGAACAGGTGGTAGTCCGGGTTCAACGCGGCGGCCTTGTTGCGCAGTTCGGCGATCAACTGGCGCGGCGTGGCGCGGCCTTCGCGGTAGGCGGTGCGCAGGGTGGTCAGGCGGAGGTCGAAGGTATTGGGCATGGTTGGGGTTCCTGTGCTGGGTGGATACCCTCTCCCCGGCCCTCTCCCTGAAGGGAGAGGGGGAAGAGCAGTCCGCCGTAGTGTCGAGTTCAATCCACAGGCAGGGCTGTGGATTCAGGATGAATCGGATATTTCGCCCTGCTCGGAACGGCCCCCTCTCCCGCTTGCGGGAGAGGGTTGGGGAGAGGGCGCTTTTCAGGTCGCGTCACGCCTCCTCCATCACCACCACCCGTTGCCCGGCGCGCACCGGCGAACCGGGCTGCACACGGACCTCGCGCACTACGCCGTCGCGCGGAGCGGTGAGGGGGATTTCCATCTTCATGGATTCGAGGATCACCAGGATGTCGCCGGCTTTCACGCTGGCGCCGGCTTCCACCTGCACCTGCCAGAGGTTGCCGGCGATGTGGCTTTCGACGGCATGTTGGCCAGCGCCGAGCGGGGCGTCTTCGCCGGTGTCAACGGCGGCTTCCTCGCTCTCGAAGTGCGCCTGGCCGGAGGTGATCCAGCGCTGGCGCTCGGCGTCGAAGGCGGCGCGCTGGTGGCGGCGGAACGCAGCGATGCTGTCGGCTTCCTCGGCGAGGAATTGCTGGTAGTCGGCCAGGCGCAGTTCGCTTTCCTCGATGCGCAGCAGATAGCGGCCCAGCGGGAAGTCGCGGCGGATGCGCAGCAGTTCGTCCGCCGAGACCGGGTAGAAGCGAATCTGGTCGAAGAAGCGCAGCAGCCAGGGTTTGCCGTCGAATGCGGCGACTTCGCGATAGCGGTTCCACATCTGCAGGGTGCGGCCTACGAACTGGTAGCCGCCGGGGCCTTCCATGCCGTAGACGCACATGTAGGCGCCGCCGATGCCCACGGAGTTTTCCGCGGTCCAGGTGCGCGCCGGGTTGTACTTGGTGGTCACCAGGCGGTGGCGCGGGTCCAGCGGCGTGGCCACCGGCGCGCCGAGGTAGACGTCACCCAGGCCCATTACCAGGTAGCTGGCCTCGAAAACGGTGCGGTACACCGCCTCCAGGTCCGGCAGTTCGTTGATGCGGCGGATGAACTCCAGGTTGCTCGGGCACCAGGGCGCGTCCTTGCGCACGGTGGTCATGTACTTCTCGATGGCCAATTGGCAGGCCGGGTCGTCCCAGGACAGCGGCAGGTGGACGATGCGCGACGGCACCTTGAGGTCCTGGGCGGCGCACACGGCGTCCCAGAGGCCAGCGACGGTTTCCAGCAAGGCCTCCAGCGACAGGGTTTCCGGCTGGTAGTGCACCTGCAGTGTGCGGATGCCGGGGGTGAGGTCGATCACGCCGTCGAGGTTCTTGGCTTCCAGCGCCTGCATCAGGGCGTGGCCGCGGAAGCGCAGGACGAGGTCCAGCTCGGGCTCGCCGATTTCCAGCAGCAGGTGGGTGTCGCCGGAGAGGCGTGCGACCAGGCGGGTGTCGTCCTGGCCGAGGTCGAGGACGATGGGGGAGGTGAGCGCGATGCTTGGGCTGCCCTCACCCCCCGCCCTCTCCCGGAGGGAGAGGGCGCCGTCCGTGCCATCGGAGAACACTGTGCCCGCCGGCAATGCCGAACGGCCCCCTCTCCCCACGGGAGAGGGCTGGGGTGAGGGGAAATCGGCTGCGCCGATGCTGGGCTTTGCCTGTGTAGGAACGAGGGGGGCGCCCCAGCCCTTGCTCGCGAACCCGCCCAACTCCAGAACTTCCGGCATAAAGCGTTCGCGAGCAAGCTCGCTCCTACAGAACTGCGTCAATCTGCGGGCGGTAGCGATATCCACCGGCAGGAAGCGAACCTTGTCCCCCGCCTTTAGCTGGCCGAGCTGCCAGAGGTCGGCCTCGATCACCGTCACCGGGCAGACGAAGCCGCCCAGGCTTGGGCCGTCCGGGCCGAGGATCACCGGCATGTCGCCGGTGAAGTCCACGGCGCCGATGGCGTAGGGGTTGTCGTGGATGTTGGACGGATGCAGGCCGGCCTCGCCGCCGCTCTCGCGCACCCATTCCGGTTTCGGGCCGATCAGGCGGACGCCGGTGCGGCTGGAATTGAAGTGCACTTCCCAGTTGGTGGCGAAGAAGGTGTCGATGTAGGCCGGGGTGAAGTACTCCGGCGCGCCGTGGGGACCGTAGATCACGCGGATGCTGCGCTCGGCCGGGAGGTCGGTGCGTAGTTCCGCCGGCAGGCATTCACCGTGGCGTGCGTCTGCCAGTGCGTCGAGATGCAGCACGTCGCCGGCGCGCAGGGCGCGGCCGCCGTGGCCGCCGAACTGGCCGAGGGTGAAGGTGCTCTTGCTGCCCAGGTAGTCCGGCACGTTCAAGCCGCCACGCAGGCACAGGTAGCTGCGCGCGCCGGCGCCGCTCACGGTGCCCAGGCTCAGGGTCGAGCCGGCGGCGACGAACAGTGCGGTGTCCATCGGCTGCTCGGTGCCATCCAGGTTGATCGGCAGCGGCGCGCCGGTGACGCTTACCACCGCGTCGGTGTTGAAGCGCAGGGTCGGGCCGCTCATGGTGATTTCCAGCGCGGCGGCGCCTTCGGGGTTGCCCAGCAGGGTATTGCCCAGGCGCAGCGCGCGATCGTCCATCGGCCCCGATGGCGGTACGCCCACGGCCCAGTAGCCGAGGCGACCGGGGTAGTCCTGCACGCTGGTCTGGGTGCCGGCACTCAGCACTTCAAATGTGTGGGCACGGTAGCGCAGGCCTTCCAGGCAGCGCGTCCAGGGCGAGCCGCTGGCGAAGGGCGCGTCCTTGATGATCTGCCGCAGGTAGTCGCGGTTGCATTCCACGCCGTACAGCAGGCTGTCGGCCAGCGCGCGATCGAGGCCGGCGCTGGCCAGTTCGCGGGTCGGCGCCCAGGCGATGAGCTTGGCGATCATCGGGTCGAAGTAGGGCGGGATCTCGCAGCCGGCTTCGACCCAGGTATCGATGCGCAGCGCCTTGCCGTCCGCCGGCGGGAACTGCACGGCGGTGAGCAGCCCGGGGCAGGGTTGGAAGTCGCGGCCCGGGTCTTCCGCATAGAGGCGCGCCTGGATGGCGTGGCCGCTGGGCTTGAGCCCGGCGATGAGGTCGGCCAGCGGCGGCAGGTCGCCGGCGGCCAGCTCGATCATCCAGCGCACCAGGTCGACGCCCCAGACCTGTTCGGTGACGCCGTGCTCGACCTGCAGGCGGGTGTTCACTTCGAGGAAGTAGAAGCGCTGCGCGTCGCTGTCGTAGACGAACTCCACGGTGCCGGCGCTGCGGTAGCTGACGGCTTTCGCCAACTGGATCGCCGCCGCGCAGAGGGCATCGGCCATGCCAGAGGGCAGGTTGGGCGCCGGGGTTTCTTCCAGCACCTTCTGGTTGCGCCGCTGTACCGAGCAGTCGCGCACGCCGAGGGCGATCACTTCGCCCTGGCCGTCGCCGAATACCTGCACTTCCAAGTGGCGGGCGCGCTCGATGTACTTCTCGATGAATACGCCCGAGTCGCTGAAGTTGTTCTGCCCCAGGCGTTTCACCGCGTCGAAGGCGTCGCGCAGTTCGTCCGCCGAGCGACACACGCGCATGCCGATGCCGCCACCGCCGGCGGTGCTTTTCAGCATCACCGGGTAGCCGACTTCCTCACCGGCGAGCAACGCGGCTTCAAGGTCGGGCAGTAGGTCCGTGCCTTCGAGCATCGGCACGCCCTGCTCGCGGGCCAGCGCGCGGGCAGTGTGCTTGAGGCCGAACACGCGCAGCTGCTCCGGCGTCGGGCCGACAAAGGCGATGCCGGCGGCTTCGCAGGCTTCGGCGAAGGCAGCGTTTTCCGAGAGGAAGCCGTAGCCGGGGTGGATCGCCTGGGCGCCGCTGTCGCGGGCGGCGGCGAGGATTTTCTCCACGACCAGATAGGTGCTGGAGGCCGGGCCTTCGCCGAGGCTGATGGCCTGGGCGGCCTGCTGGATGTGCAGGCTGGCGGCATCGGCTTCGGAGTACACGGCGACGCCGCCCACGTTCAGTTCATTGAGCGTGCGCAGGATGCGGCAGGCGATGGCGCCGCGGTTGGCGATGAGCAGTTTGTCGAACATGGAGGTTTCCCCATGCGGGACAGGTCGTCCTGTCGAGTTTATGTCGGGCGGTGGTCGTCCACTGCCGGGGCCTGGACCCTGCTGCGTACTGCACCCTCTCCCTTCAGGGAGAGGGTTGGGGAGAGGGGCTGTTGGCTACGGAGCTGGACGTTCCCTCTCCCCCCGCCCTCTCCCTGAAGGGAGAGGGAGCTGTCCGCAGCGTCGGGCTGCACTGGCCACTCCGGCTCTGGCTGAGCGAGAAGAGCCAGCGCCGCAGCGCTTGCAGCTTTCCGCCTGCCGCTTGCAGCCGCTTCAGTCCCATACCAGCAACTCCGCCGGCGTCGGGTTCCAGCCGTTGCAGGGGTTGTTGAGCTGCGGGCAGTTGGAGATCAGGACGATGACGTCCATGTGCGCGAGCAGCTCGACGTACTTGCCGGCAGCGGAGATGCCGTCCTCGAAGGTCAGGCCGCCCTCGGCGGTGACCGGAACGTTCATGAAGAAGTTGATGTTGTGGCTGATGTCGGCCTTGCCCAGGCGGCCGTCGTGCAGGCTGGCGCGCAGGAAGTTGTCGCGGCAGCTGTGCATGTAGCGCTTGTCCAGGGCGTAGCGCACGGTGTTGCTTTCCTGGGCGCAAGCGCCGCCGAGGGTGTCGTGGCGGCCGCAGGTGTCGGCGACGATGCTCAGCATCGGCTTGCCGAGGTTGGAATACAGCACGCTGCCGGCGCTGAGGTAGACCTGCCCCTGCTTGCGCAGGGTGCGTTGCACGTCGTAGCGCTCGCGCGGGTTGGCGGCGCTGAAGAACAGCGTGTCCACTGCCTGGTTGCCTTCCAGGTCGAGGATGCGCAGGGTCTGCCCGGCTTTCAATTCAGTCAGGCTGGGTTCGCCGGCCGGGATCAGGGTGCGCGAGACGCAGGCTTCAGGGTGTTTGTCGCTGGGGACGATGGGCATGCTCGCGCTCCTTACAGGTACTGGCGTTCGGTGTTGTGGAAGCCGCGACCGTTCTCCGGGCGGGACGTGCGGCAGAGCACGCTGATGCCGTCGCCGGCAACCTGCTGCCAGGTCAGGCCGATGGGCTTGGGTGCGTACTGCGGGTTCGGGTCCAGCGGGTGTTGCAGGGCGGTGAGCACTACCAGCGTGTCCATCGGTGCGTAGAGCTCGACGTAGTCGCCGGCCTTGGAATTGCCCTGGGCGAAGCGGAAGCAGCCGTCGGCATCGACGTCCACGCGGCTGAACAGGTTCAGGCACATCAGCAGGTCCTGCAGGCGCATGTTCCACTTGCCCATCTCCACCAGCAGGTTGTCCACGCCGTTGCGATGGAAGCCGTTGCGCAGTTCCTGGTAGCGGCCCGCGCCGTATTTCTCCTGCACTTCGGCGGCGTTCAGCACGCCGCCAAAGCTGTCGTGCCAGCCGCAGCTGTCGGCGGTGATGGCGGCGAGCACGCGGCCCATGTCCGAGTACAGGCAGTGGCCGGCGGTGAGCTTGGCGGTGTGCTGGCATTTGAGGCTGTCGGGCAGGTTCAGCCGCTCGCTTTTCTCGACGGCGTTGAACAGCAGCAGGCTGACGTTGCCGCCGCCTTCGATGTCAGTCAGGCGCAGCACCTGGCCGCGCTTGAGGACGAAGGAGGTATGGCCGCCGCCGGGGACGGTTTCTTCGTAGAGGGTGGTGCGCAATTCGTTCATGGCGGGCTCCTTAGTAGGCCGGCGTGATCAGCGGGGCGGCGGCCGTTTCCAGGCGCGCGGCAAGCGGTTCGGGCAGGGCGGCGCGGGCGGCCTTGCGGTCGGCGTTGAGCGGGATGTCGTAGGTGATGCGGGCGCCGTAGGCGGTGGGTGCCTGCGGGTCATGGCGAACCTTGTCGAAGACCAGCAGGCGAGTGCCCAGGCTGAAGCCCTCGGCGAGGTCGTGGGTGACCATAAACACGGTGAGCCGGGTTTCCTGCCACAGCTCCAGCAGCAGGGCGTGCATGTCCTTGCGGATGCCGGGGTCGAGCGCGCCGAAGGGTTCGTCGAGCAGCAGCACGCGCGGCTTCATCACCAGTGCCTGGGCGATGGCCAGGCGTTGCTGCATGCCGCCGGACAGGGCGCTCGGATACTGCTTAAGCGCATGGCCGAGGCCGACGCGTTCGAGCAGGGCGGCAGCCTGTTCGCGAGCCTCGCGCTTGGCGTTGCCGAACAGCCGGCCGAGCAGCGGCGAACGCGGCAGTTCGAGGCCGAGGGCGACGTTGTCGAGCACGGACAAGTGCGGGAATACCGAGTAACGCTGGAACACCACGCCACGGCTCGGGTCGGGCTCGCCCGGCAGCGGTTGGCCTTCGAGCAGCAGCTCGCCACGGCTGGGGCGCTCCTGGCCGAGCAGCAGGCGCAGGAAGGTGGACTTGCCGCAGCCGGAGGCGCCGACCAGGGTGCAGAACTCGCCTTCCTTCACATCGAGATTGAGGCGTTCGAGCACCACGTTGCCGTCGTATTCCTGCCAGACGTTCTTCACGGAGATGAAGCTCATGCCTTGCCTCCTTCGTACCAGGGGAAGGCACGCCGGGTGAGCAGGCGCAGGCCGTAGTCCATCAGCCAGGCCAGGGCGGTGATCCACACCACGTAGGGCAGTATCACGTCCATGGCCAGATAGCGGCGCACGAGGAAGATGCGGTAGCCCAGGCCGTCGGTAGAGGCGATGGCTTCGGCGGCGATGAGGAACAGCCAGGCCGAGCCGAGCATCAGGCGCAGGGAAATGAGCAGGCGCGGCATCAGTTGCGGCAGCACCACGCGCAGGATCAGCGTCCAGGTGCTGGCGCCCAGGGTTTGCGCCTTGATCAGCAGTTCGCGGGGGATTTCCCTCGCGCGCTGTTCGATGTCACGGGCGATGCAGGGGGCGACGCCGATGACGATCAGCACCACCTTGGACAACTCGCCGAGGCCGAAGACGATGAACAGCACCGGCAGGATCGCCAGCGGCGGAATCATCGACAGCACAGTGAGCAGCGGCGACAGCGGCGCGCCGAACAGCGGCACGCTGCCGGCGGCAATGCCCAGCACCAGGCCGAGCAGGGCGGCGATGCCCAGGCCCATGCCGAGGCGTTGCAGGCTGGCGCCGGTGTCCTGCCAGAACAGCACTTCGCCGGTGCGCTTGTCTTCGCTGAAAGCCAGGCGGTTCACCGCGTCGGCCATCTGCGCGGCGCTGGGCAGCAGCTTGTCGTTGGGGTTCTCCGCCAGCCGCGAGGTGGAGCCCGCGAAGTAGGCGAACAGCAGCAGGGCGAAGGGCAGCAGCACGAGGAACAGGCGGCCGCTGCGGTCGGGGGTTCGGTTGATCAGGCGCATGCTTCGTACCTGTTTGTCGCGGTGGGGGCTATCTGTAGGAGCGAGCTTGCTCGCGAACGAGGTTTCGCTTGGCGCTAAGGCGTCATGCGGTTCGCGAGCAAGCTCGCTCCTACGAAGAGCGTCAGAGCTTGCCGTCAGCCGCCATCTGCACGTAGCTCGGATCGAAGCGCAGCTTGAGGTTCTGCGCGTCGCCGGTGGACAGCCCGCCTGCGAAGCTCATGCCGACCGCGTCGGCACTTTTCGCGCCTTCGCCGAGCAGGCCGTGGGCGAAGGAGAAGGCCGCGACCTTGTCCATGGTTGCCGGCAGTTTCGGGCTGGTGGCGAAGGCCAGCGCCTCCTGCGGGGTGGCGAACAGCCTGGTGGTGGCGAGCTGGCTCTGGTAACCGGCGAGATCGGTGCCCGAGGCCTTGGCCATGTGTTCCAGCGCGGCGCGGGTTTCGGCGCTATTGCCCTGCATCAGCGCGACGGTCTCGAACCAGGCGCCGGTCAGGGCCTTGCCCAGGGCGGGGTTGTCCTTCAGGACGGCGCTGTTGACCACCATCATGTCCATGATCTCGCCGGGGATCTGGCTGGAGTTGAACACTTCGCTGGTGCCCGGCTTGGCGCGGGCCTCGGCGAGCATCGGGTTCCAGGTGGTCACGGCCTGCACGTCGTCGGTGTTGAAGGCGGCGGCGATGTCGGCGTCGGAGGTGTTCACTGTCTTCACGTCCTTCTCGCTCAGGCGGGCACTTTCCAGCGCGCGGGCGAGCAGGTAGTGGGAGACGGAAAGCTCCACCAGGTTGACGTCCAGGCCCTTGAGGTCGGCCAGGGTCTTGCCCTCGCCCTTGAGGACGATGCCGTCGTTGCCGTTGGAGAAGTCGCTGACGATCAGCGCGGTGGAGTCGACGCCGCCGGCGGCGGGAATGGTCAGGGCGTCCATGTTGGTCATGGTGCAGCCATCGAACTGGCCGGCGGTGTACTGGTTGATCGACTCGATGTAGTCGTTGAGCTGGGTGACCTTGATCTCGATGCCGTACTTCTTCGCCCACTTGTCGACGATGCCGTGGCTGGCCGCGTATTCCCAGGGCATCCAGCCGGCGTAGATGGTCCAGCAGAGGTTGAAGCTGTTCTTCGCGGCGGCGGAGGCTGAGAGGCTGAAGGCGACGAGGCCGGCGGCGAACAGGGCGGTCAGAAGGGGCTTGCGCATGGAGCATCTCCAGTCGATTGTCGGGCAGGCAGGAGTCGGGCGGCACGTGTCGCTCTCGTCTCCCGGGCTTTTGTCCCGCCGTGTAACCTCGCTGGAGGTCGATGACTCTCGGACCAGTCACTCGCTTGGCGAGCCGGAACCCTAGTCATCCATTTCAGATTGTGGTGCCGCTGTCCGCTTGGTTCGGATCGTTCCTGCACAGCCGAGACAAAGCGAGCGGCGTGCCAAGTTGGCGAAAGTGCCGGTGCAGAAGGGCTGCGGCAGAGCGCGATGGATTTTTCGCTGCATGGGAGGGCGTTCGCCTGCCCTCAAATGAAGCGCTGCGCCGCTTCCTGGTGCGCGGGCCAGTCGAAAGGCAGGAGCGTGGCGGGCGTGGCCGGCGGCAGACTGCTGCGACCTTCACCTTGAGGAATCCATCGCCATGTCCGAATTGCTGAGCTTTGCCAAGGGCGCGCTGACCATGTTCTGGCTCGCTGCCGTGCTCAACCTGATCTATCCGTTCGGCGAGCTGCATCGCCCGCTGCTATGGCTCTCCGCGATCCTGCTGGTGGTGCATGTGGGCGAGGTGCTGTTGCTGGCGCGTCGGCGTTCGGTCACGGAGAAAGTGCAGGTCCTGCTGTTCGGCGTGCTGCATCTGCAAAGCCGCAAGCTTCGCCGTCTGGAAACTGTAAACGGCTGATTTACCCAAGCTTTACCTTCGCCTGTGGCACCGCCTTCTGACAGACATGTCTGATCTTGCGAGACCGGAAGAATGTACGCCCCGCATCCCGGCGGGGCGGCCGGCTCGCTTGATGGAGGCGCCATGCGTCGTTTCTTCGCTGCTGTATTGATGATCCTTCCGTTGACCGGTTGCGTGGTCTACGAGCATGACCACGACCGTGGAGGCTGGCGCGATCGCCCGCACTACTATCGCCCCGCGCCGCCACCGCCGGCCTACTACGGTGGCCCCTACCAGGGCTGGCACCGCTGAGTTGCCGGTTCGATCGGAGCCTGGCGACCGATGGCTATCACCGCGCTCCACGCCCTCCTGCGGAAGCACTCATGACGCGGCATTGAATGCCGCGTCTTCCTCCAGCAACAGCTCGACGAACTGGCTGGCCGCCGGCGACAGGCTGCGGCCGGCGTGCCGTACCAGCGCGTAGGCAGAGCCGCGCCCGGCCACTTCGCCATTGGGCCAGGGCAGTACGGCGAGCCTGCCAGCCTGGACATCGGCGGCGACCACGTCCCAGGTGGCGAGGCAGAGCACGTCGCTGCCCTTCACCAGTTCCTTGAGCATCAGCACGTCATCGCACTGCACGCTCAACGGCTGTGCGCGGCCCAGGATGCGCGAGAGCCCCTCGTGGGCGTCGCGGGGCAGGCGCGGCCCTGCCAGCGGATAGCTGAGCACGCTGTCGAGCGAAGGTTGGCTGGCCATCAGCGGATGCCCCGGCCGACAGAACAGCACGCCGCGGTGCTCGCGCAGCGGCAGGATGTCGAGGCGACTGTCGCCCTCCAGTTCGCGGTAGTCGGCGACGAACAGCTCCAGCTCGTCATCCAGCAGGCGCTGCTGCAATTCGCTCCAGTTTTCGATGGACAGCAGGATCGACACCTTCGGGTGTGCGCTGCTGTAGCGCGCCAGTACCTGGGGCAGCAGTCGCGCGCCGGGGAAGGGGCCGGCGCCCAGGCGCAGCTCGCCGGTTTCCAGGTCCGCCAGTTGCAGCACCGCGTTCTTCAGCGCGCGATCACCGGCCAGCAGGCGGCGGGCATGCTCCAGTACCAGCCGGCCGTGGGCGGTGAGGGTGACGCCGCGCGGGTTGCGGTCCACCAGCTGGCAATTCAGCTGGCCCTCCAGCGCCTGGATACTGCGCGACAGGGCGGGTTGACTAAGATTCACCGCATCGGCGGCACGGGCGAAGTGGCCGTGCTCGGCGAGGGCGACGAAGTGGCGTAGCTGGCGAAGATCGCTCATGCGCTTCCTGCATCGATTTTGAAATTGGAATGCATTGGAATTATTAGCGCGACGGCCGGCATAGTGCGAGCACAACAACAAATACCGGAGCCTTCCGAATGTCCCGTCTTTCCGCTGCCGTCCTGCTGGCCGGTCTCTGCCCCGGCCTGCTGGTCGCCGCCGAGCAGCCCAAACCGCCGACCTCCTTCACCGAAGCCGCCCAGGAACAGGTGCGCCAGACGCTGCCGTTCAACGACCGCGCCGACTTCGACCGGGTGGAGAAGGGCCTGATCAAGCGCCCCGACAACCTGGTGATCAAGAACGATGACGGCAGCGTCGCCTGGCAACTGGGCGACTACGACTTCATCAAGGCCGCGAAGGACCTGGGCAGCGTCAACCCCAGCCTGATGCGCCAGGCGCAGTTGAACCTGTCCTATGGGCTGTTCAAGGTCACCGACGGCATCTACCAGGTGCGCGGCTACGACCTGGCCAACACCACCTTCATCGAAGGCAAGACCGGCTGGATCGTCATCGACACCCTGACCACTCCGGCGACCTCCAAGGCTGCCTACGCCCTGGTGAGCCAGGAGCTGGGGCAGAAGCCGATCCGCGCGATCATCTACAGCCATGCCCATGTCGACCACTTCGGCGGGGTGAAGGGCCTGGTCAGCCAGGAGCAGGTGGACAAGGGCGAGGTGCAGATCATTGCGCCCAAGGGCTTCATGGAGGCGGCGATCAAGGAAAACGTCATGGCCGGCAACGCCATGATTCGCCGTGCCACCTACCAGTACGGCACTGTTCTGCCCAAGGGTCCGCAGGGGCAGGTGGACATGGCCATCGGCAAGGGCGTGGCACACGGTCCGTTGAGCATCATCGCGCCGACCAGGCTGATCGAAGGCGAGCTGCAGGACCTGGAAATCGACGGTGTGCCCTTCACCTTCCAGAACACCCCGGGCACCGAATCGCCGGCGGAAATGAACGTCTGGCTGCCGCAGCAGAAGGCGCTGCTGATGGCCGAGAACGTCACCGCCACCCTGCACAACCTCTATACCCTGCGCGGTGCCGAGACGCGCGACCCGCTGGGCTGGAGCAAGTACATCAACGAGGCGCTGCACCGTTTCGGCGACAAGGCCGAGGTGATGTTCGCCGTGCACAACTGGCCGCGCTGGGGCCACGAGGACATCGTCCGCACCCTGGAGAAACAGCGCGACATGTACGGCTACCTCAACGATCAGACCCTGCACCTGGCCAACCAGGGCGTGACCATCAACCAGATCCATGAGCGCCTGAAGGTGCCGCCGGAGCTGGCCAACGAATGGTTCAACCGTGGCTACCACGGCAGTGTCAGCCACAACGTGCGCGCCGTGGTGAACAAGTACCTGGGCTACTACGACAGCAACCCGGCGACGCTGAACCCGCTGGCGCCGGAAGATTCGGCGAAGAAGTACGTCGAGTTCATGGGCGGTGCCGATCACCTGCTGCAGATGGCCAAGGCCTCCTTCGACAAGGGTGAGTACCGCTGGGTGGTGGAGGTTGTGAACAAGCTGGTCTTCGCCGACCCGACCAACCAGGCCGCGCGCAACCTGCAGGCCGACGCCCTGGAGCAGCTCGGCTATCAGGCGGAGAACGCCGGCTGGCGCAACAGCTACCTGGTCGCCGCGCAGGAGCTGCGCAACGGCGTACCGCGGAACCTGCCGTCGCTGCGCGTGGGCAATCCCGATGCGCTGGCTGCCATGGATACCGGCTTGCTGTTCGACTACCTCGGCGTGCGGATGAATGCGCAGAAGGCCGAGGGCGAGGACTTCAGTATCAACCTGGTACTGCCTGACAAGAACGAGCAGTACCTGCTGGAACTGAAAAACTCGCACCTGAACAACATCAAGGGCGTGCAGAGCGAAAATGCCGGGCAGACCGTCACCATCGACCGCGCCGACCTCAACCGCCTGATGCTCAAGGAGGTCTCGCCGGTGCGCCTGGTGTTCGAGGGCAAGCTCAAGAGTTCGGGCAATCCTCTGCTGCTGGCAAAACTGTTCGGCATGCTCGAAGACTTCGACTTCTGGTTCGACATCGTGACCCCACCCGAAAAGAGCTGAACGCGCTCCCCCTCCGGCGCGGCTGATATCTCTCCAGGCCGCGTCATCCGGTGATAGCACAATGCAGTGATTGCATTGTGCCATTGTTTTTTTCGCGCCCAGTCTGCACCATGCGACCCCTGCGCCTGCAGCTGGTTGCCGGCGCTCGCAGTCGAGTAGTCGCGATCGTGTTCAGCCGTTGTTCGAGGATGTTGCGCCGTTGCTGGCCAGGGTCGTTGGCCCTGGTGCTGGCCGCATCGTTCGTCCTGGCGGGCGCACAGCAGGTCGAGTGGGACTTCAAGCTGATCAGCGAGCAGTCCGCGCGCCTGTACGGCCCGCTGGGCGATGGCCAGGTGCGTATCGATGCCTGGCAGAAGATGCTTGCGGAGCAGTCCACGACTGCAGAGCGCGACCAGCTGCAGGCGGTCAATCGCTTCTTCAACGACCAGCTGCGCTTTACCGACGACCTCAGCCTCTGGCACGAAGTGGACTACTGGGCCACGCCGATTGAGGCGCTGCTCAAGGGAGCCGGCGATTGCGAGGACTTCGCCATCGCCAAGTACATCAGCCTGCGACACCTGGGCGTGCCGGCGCAGAAGCTGCGCATTACCTACGTCAAGGCATTGCGTTTGAACCAGGCGCATATGGTGCTGACTTATTACCCGAGGCCCGATGCCGTGCCGCTGGTGCTGGACAACCTGATTGGCAGCATCCTGCCGGCCAGCCAGCGCAGCGACCTGCAGCCGGTGTACGCCTTCAACGGCGAGGGCCTGTGGCTCGCCGGCAGCGGCGCGGGTGGCGGCAAGCAGGTGGGCGACAGCAAGCGGCTGTCGCGTTGGCAGGACCTGTTGAAGAAGATGAAGGCCGAAGGATTCCCTTCGAACGAATAGCTCCTCTGGGGGGAGCCTGGAGACACGATGTCCCTGTTCAAACAGTTGTTGATCGCCATCTGCCTGTTCCTGGTGGTCGCTTTCAGCGGCAGCTTCATGGTCAGCCTGGAAAGCTCGCGCGAGCAGTACGGCAACCAGCTGCGCTCCCACGCTCAGGACGCGGCCACCGCGCTGGGTCTGTCGCTGACGCCGAACATCGACGACCCGGCGATGGTCGAGCTGATGGTCAGTTCGATCTTCGACAGTGGCTACTTCGAGAGCATCCGCGTGATCGACCTGGCCTCGGGCAAGGTCATGGTCGAGCGCACCGGTGTGCCCGACGCGGTAGCGGCCAAGGTGCCGCAGTGGTTCATTTCTCTGATCGACCTGCATTCGGCCGGTGGCGATGCCATCGTCAGCCGCGGCTGGACCCAGGCCGCACGGGTCGAGGTGCTCAGCCACCCGATGTTCGCCATCGCCAAGCTCTGGCAGAGCGCCCTGGGCAGCCTGCTCTGGCTGGTACTGTGCGGCATCGCCAGCGCCGTGCTCGGCGCCATCCTGCTGCGCCGCCAGCTGAAGCCGCTGGACTATATGGTGGAGCAGTCCCACGCCATCGCCCGCCGCGAATTCCTCAGCCTGCCGGAGCTGCCGCGTACCCCCGAACTGCGCCGTGTGGTGCAGGCGATGAACCAGATGGTGGAGAAGCTCAAGGCGCTGTTCCAGGAACAGGCCCAGCGCAGCGAACGCCTGCGCGACGAGGCCTACCAGGACAGCCTGACCGGGCTGGGCAACCGGCGCTTCTTCGACATGCAACTGCACAACCGACTGAGCGCCGAGGACCAGGTCAGCAGCGGCGTGCTGCTGGTGCTGCGGGTCAACGACCTCGCCGGACTCAACCAGCGCCTGGGCGGCCAGCGTGTCGACCAGTTGCTCAAGGCCGTGGCGGACCAGCTGCGCCTGGCCGGGCAGGGCCTGGGTGCCGGCTTGACCCTGGCGCGCAGCCGCGGTGGCGAGTTCGTGATGCTCGCGCCGGGGCTGATGCCCGAGGACGCACCGGCCCTGGCGATGCGCCTGGAAGGCATGCTGGCCGCGCTGGTCTCCACCGGTGCCAGCGATGTGAGCCCGGTGGCGTGCCTGGGGTTGGTGCCTTTCGTTTCCGGCGAGTCGACACAGGCATTGTTGCAGCGCGCCGACGAGGCGCTGGTGCAGGCCGAACGACAGAACGACAGCTGCTGGGCCTTCCTCCAGGGCGGGGCGAAACCGGTCGCGGAGGAGCGCCACACCTGGCACCAGTTGCTGGACGAGGCGCTGGTGCACAAGCGTTTCCAGCTGCATTTCCAGGCGGTGGTGTCCTGCGCCGATCCGCAGGTCGTGCTGCACTACAAGGTGCTCTCGCGCCTGCCGGACGGGCAGGGCGGCAGCATCGCCGCCGGGCGCTTCCTGCCCTGGCTGGACCGCTTCGGCTGGACCGCGCGACTGGACCTGCTGATGCTCGAAAGCGTGCTGGCCGACTTGGCCAAGCATAACCGTCCGCTGGCGCTGAACCTGTCCGCCGCGCTGCTGCGCGACGAATGGGCGACTACCCGAGTGTTCGACTTGCTGAAGCAGCATCCGCAGTTCGCCGGACGCCTGACCCTGGAGCTGGAGGAAGACCAGCTGCCGGCACAAGCGGTGCTGGAGGTGCTGACCCGTCGTCTCGGCGAGCTGGGTTATCGCCTGAGCCTGCAGCACTTCGGTGGGCGCTTCAGCATGATTGGCAACCTGGCCCGCCTGGGGCTGGCGTACCTCAAGGTTGATGGCAGCCATATCCGCCACATCGACCAGGAGAACGACAAGCGCCTGTTCATCGAGGCGATGCAGCGGGCCGCGCACAGCATCGACCTGCCGCTGATCGCCGAGCGCGTGGAGACGGCCGGGGAGTTCCGGGTGTTGAAAGAGATGGGGATTCAGGGCGTGCAGGGGCAGTTGTTCGGTGGGCCGGCGCCGTGGTGATCGAGGCCGGGGCGGGGCGCTTTTCGTAGGAACGGACTTTGTCCGCGATGAGTTCGCCTCGCGCTGAGGTTTCCCGCGCCGCTTCGGTGTGCGCTGGAAGATTTTATTTCGCCCCCTCGGGCGAGTCACTTCTTCCAGACGCCGAAGAAGTAACCAAGAAGGCTTGCCCCTCCATCCGGTTTTTCGCTTAGGCGAAAAATACCCTCGTTGAACCGAAGTTTCAGGGGCACGCCACGACGGGCCATCCCTGGCCCATCGTGGCTCTCGCGGCATCCATGCCGCTCAACCCCTGAAACTCCGCTTCAACGAGGCCTCCTGAAAGGGGCCGTCCGGAGTGCTCGGGCGTTTCTCTGGAAGTCTCTTACTAGCCAAAGCCGAGGCAGGGGAGATAAGGCTTTTCGTAGGAGCGAGGGGGACGCCCAGTTCTTGCTCGCGAACCTGGCCTCGCAGCGGAGCTTGTTCGCGAGCAAGCTCGCTCCTACAGGGGATGCCGCGCGGCCGGCACGCAAAAGAAAACGGGGCTCAGATCAGCCCCGTTTCCTCGTCGTCGTTGATCAGCCGCGTCAGCCCGCCCAGGGCTTCCCGCGCCTGGGTCCGGTTGAGCAGTTTCGATCGCGCCGCCGGCGGCAGGTCGGTGATGCGGATCACGCCCTTGGTGATCAGCACCGAGATCAGGTCTTCCAGTACCCGGATCATGTCCAGGTCGCTCTGCTTGAGCTGCAGCAGGCTGCTTTCGGCCGCCCAGGCCTGGATGTCCGGATGGTCCGCCGGCAGCGTGCCGGTGGCGCCTTCGAATTCGGCGTCCTCGACGCGCGCCACTTTTCCCTCGGCGTTGCGCTGGATGTACAGCATCGACCCGTCCCCATTTATCGTGATGTGAAGGAGCGACAGCGGAACCACCCCTAAGGGTGGCCCCGCTGTCGCTGTGTCAGAGCCTGACCGTTTGGCAGCCTTGCGGCAACCGCGGATCAGTGATGCTCAGTCTTGACCACCGGGTCGGAACCCGCCACCAGCTTGTTGACGATCTCGGTGGAGGTCGAGCCGTAGGCGGAGAGGTCGACGCCGCTCAGCTTGATGGTGACGTCCGCGGCACCGCCATTGTTGATCTGCCCGGTGGTGCTCACCTGCAGGGTCGAGGTCGTGGTGTCCACCTTCAGGTAGCTGAGGATGTCGTTGTGCGCGGTCTCCGGCAGCAGGTCGCTGATATCGATGCGGTCGCCTTCACCGGCCTTGAAGTCGGTGATGGTGTCGTTGCCGATATCGCCGGCTCGCCAGATGAAGGTGTCGGCACCCGCACCGCCGGTGAGGATGTCGTTGCCCTTGCCGCCGGTGAGCTGGTCGTCGCCGGTGCCGCCGATGAGGATGTCGTTGCCATTCTCGCCGAACAGGAAGTCGTTGCCGCCCTGTCCGTAGAGGATGTCGTTGCCATCGCCACCGTAGAGGTTGTCGCTGCCGCCACGGGTATCGCCATCGACGTTGAACAGCGTGTGGTTGTTCTTGATGTAGTCGTACATCTCGTCGCTGGTGGCGGCGTGGCCGTTCTTCAGTTCGAGGAACGCCGACAGCGCACTGACGCCGGAGCCCGCCGGCATGTCGGCCGGTTTCGCCGGGTTGCCGTTGACGCCCCAGGGCAGGTTGTCGGTGTTGATGGTGTCCCCGAAGATGATGTCGTCGCCGGCGCCACCGTGGATGGTGTCGTTGCCCGACGGCGCCAGCTCGGTGCTGGTGGAACCACCATGCAGCGCAGCGGTGAGGTCGCCGGCCTGCTTGACGATGTCCACCTGCCCGGTGGTGGCCTGGGTGGTGGTGATCTGCTTGAGGTTGTCGAGCGTGACGGTGGCGGTACCGGCAGTGGTGTTGTCGGTCAGCACGTAGTCGATGCGATAGGTGCCTTCGCCGACAGCCTTGTCGGTGCTGTAGGTGGTGTTGCTCGACGACGAGGTCAGCGTGTGCGTTTCCACTGTCGACCAGGCGCCGTTGACGAACTGCTTCAGCGTCCAGGTGAAGGTGTCGCCGCTGCGCATGCTTTCGGCGAAGTCGAAGCTGAAGGTCGAGGTGCTGTTCTTGCCGACGGTCAGGTCCGAGGTGACGGCGGTGGTGGAGCCGCTGGCACTGGTGTCGGTCATGGACAGCTTGTTGCCGGAGATGCCGACCGAGCCGGTGGGGCTCTTGGTCAGCGTCCAGCCCGGCAGGGCGCTGTTGTTGTCGAAGGTGAACAGCGTGGAGTTGGTGGTGTAGGACACCGTGCCAACACCGGTGACGTTGGTGTTGTCGAAGTACTTGAGCGTGCTCTCGTTGACATTGGTGCCGATGCCGATGGCACGGACTTCGCTGAGCTCCGAGAGGCTGGCGAAGGCCTGCGTGGTGTTCTGCATCAGCGTGCCGCTGCCGCTGGACTCGGTCGGGTCACCGTCGGTAAGGAACAGGGTGACGTTCTCGTAGCCGTTCTTCTGGGTATTGAACCAGCTGACCGCCTGGCCGAACGCTTCCTGGTAGTCGGTGCCGCCGGTGGCCTGCAGCCCCTGGGACTGGGATTGGCCGATGGCGTTGAGCAACTGATTGATGTTGGCATCGGACAGGTCGCTGATGCTGACCTTCAGGCTGGCGCTGCTCTGGAAGCCGATCAGCGAGATGTTGATGATCCCGTCATGGCCCTTGAGCTCGTTGGCCAGGTTGATCAGCGCGTCCTTGACCAGCTTCATCCGCGAGTCGGCGTAAGCTGCACCGGACTGGCCGGCGAGGTTGTAGGCCATGCTGCCGGAGGTGTCGACCACCAGGGCGATGTTGTAGTTGGTGCCGCCCTGAGTGAGCGTCTTGATGCCGCCGACGTCGCCGAGAATCACGTCGTCGCCCGAGCCACCGGTCAGGGTGTTGTCGCCGTTGGGCGTGGTGCTCGGAATCTGCACCTGGCCAACGTGGATGTCGAAGCCATAGGTGCCCGAGGTGTCGACGCCACCGTTGGCCACGCCGCCGCTGTCCTGCACCGCGAACTCGAAGTGCGCGTTGCTGCCCGAGCTGTCCGGTACGTAGGTCAGCTTGCCGGCGGCAATGTCACTGGCGCTGACTGCCTTGCCGGCGCTGATGGCCTGGCCGTTGAGCAGCAGGCTGCCGGTAGTCGGCAGGGCCTTGATAAGGATGTTCTGCAGACTGTGGTTCTGGCCGTTGGCGGAATCCACGGTATCGCTGAAGGCGAAGTCCTTGAGGGCGAAGGTGTAGGTCTTGCCGGCGTAGACGCTGGCGGAACCGTCCGCCGACAGTGGCGCATCGTTCACCGGGGTGACGTTGAAGGTCAGGGTGCTGGAGGAGCTGGAGAAGCCGTCGTGGCTGTCCTGTACCGAGAACTTCAGGGTCGCGTAGGCGCTGCCCGCGGCGTTGGCCACCGGGGTGTAGACCAGGCTGGCGAGCAGGCTGACGGCGATCACCTGGCCGGCGGTCACCGACTGGCCGTTGAGGGTCAGGCTGCCGGCGGTGGGCAGGTTGTCGATGCGGATCGCCTTGAGCGCATCGCCGGCATCCTTGTCGCTGAAGCCGAAGTCGCTGGCGCTGAAGCTGCGCTTGCCGTCCTCGTTGAGGGTCAGGGTGCTGTCGGTGGCGGTGGGCAGGTCGTTGCTGCCGGTCACGGTGATGGTCACGGTGGCCGGAGCGCTGACCGCGCCCTGGGCGTCCTTCGCGGTGTAGGTGAAGGCCACCTGGCGAGATTCACCGACGTTCAGCGAATCGAAGTCGGTGCCCGGATTGAATACATAGCTGCCGTTGGCGTTGAAGGTGAGGGTGCCGTTGCCGGCGCCCACTCCTTGTACCAGGGCATAACCATTGAGGTTGATCGCACTGTCGATGTCGGTGGCAGTCGGTACCTGGCCGTTGAGTGTGTTGTTCTCGCCGGTGGTCTGCAGGTCGTTCTTGGCTTCCGGTGCATCGTTCACCGCGTTGACGCCCACTGTGACGGTCGCGGTGCTGGTGCCGCCGTGGCCGTCGCTGATGGTGTAGGTGAAGCTGCCGGCGCCGTTGAAGTCCTTGGTCGGGGTGAAGACGACGTTGCCGCCTTCGAGCTTCACGCTGCCGTTCACTGCACCTTGAACGCTGACGATGGAGAGACTGTCACCGTCCACATCGCTGTCGTTGCCCAGCAGCGTCTGCGGGGCGATGGTCAGCGGGGTGTCTTCATTGGTCACCAGTTCGCTCACGGCGTGAGTCAGTGCGCTGCCGCCGACGGTGCTGTAGGTGCCGCCCTGCGGGCGCATTTCCACCTGCAGCTGAGCCTGGCCACCCTGATCCCAGTAGACGATCTCGATGCTGTGATTGCCGCTCTGGGCGATGGTGAACACCGCCGATTCGCGGCCGGTCGGGCTCTGGATGGCGTCGTACTTGAACACTTCCACGCCGTCGATCTTGATGCTGAAGCCATCGTCGGCGTTGACGCGTAGCTGGTAGCTGCCGGCGTTGAGGTTGATCGCGCCGGTCAGCTGGATGATCGCGTCGGAGGTGTTCGCCGGGTCGGTGTTCAGCGAGCCCGCGTCGTTACCCAGGAACTTCTGCAGGTTGCCGTCGCCGCCCAGGTCGCCGCCGCTGAGGTTGTAGTTCAGCGTGGTGGACGTGAAGTTGGCGCTGGCGGCGTGACCGTTCATGAAGGTGGTCACCTGGCTCAGGGTGGTCAGGTTGGCGCCGTCCGGGCCGTCGTTGTAGCCCCAGTAGCTGCCCTTCAGACCGCTGAGGGTGAAGTTGTCGTTCACGGCCACCGGTGCATCGTTCACCGGGGTGACGTTGAAGGTGATCTTGTTCGGCGTGGTATCGAACGCGCCGTTGCTGTCCTTCACCGAGAAGGTGAAGTTGGCGTAGTTGTCGCCATTGGCGTTGGCCGCCGGGGTGAAGACCAGCTTGCCGAGGTCGGCCGCGTTGATCACCTGGCCCGCGCTCACGGCGCTGCCGTTGAACTTCAGCGTGCCATTGGTGGGCAGGCTGTCGATGCGCACGGCACTGAGGGCGTCGTTGTGGTCGACATCGCGGAAGCCGAAGTCGCCGGCAGCGAAGACGCGACTGCCATCCTCGTCGAGAACGATGGTCTTGTCGGTGCCTTCGGGGGCGTCGTTCGCACCGTTGACGGTAATGGTCACGGTAGCCGGAGCGCTGACCGCACCCTCGGCGTCCTTCGCCGTGTAGGTGAAGGTCACCTGGCGGCTCTCGCCCGGAGCGAGCGAGTCGAAGTCGGTACCGGGGTTGAACACGTAGCTGCCGTTGGCGTTGAAGGTCAGGCTGCCGTTGCCGCTGCCTACCCCTTGTACCAGCGCGTAGCCATTGGGGTTGACCGAGCTGTCGATATCGGTCGCCACCGGCACCTGGCTGCTGAGGGTGGTGTTCTCGCCGGTGGACTTGGTGTCGTTCCTGGCTTCGGGGGCATCGTTGACCGGGGTGACGTTGACGCTTACCACGGAGTTCACCGTGCCGCCTTTGCCGTCGCTGACCACCACGGTGAAGCTGTCGGAACCGTTGTAGTCCTTGCTCGGGGTGTAGGTATAGTCACCGGTGGCCGCGTTGAGCGTGACGCTGCCGTGGGTCGGCGCGCTGCCGGCCTTGATGGTGTAGGTCAGCGTATCGCCATCGACATCGCTGGCGACGATCTTGCCGGTCAGCGGAGTGTCTTCGGCGGTGCTCTGGTTCTGGTTGGCACTGGTCGGCGCGTCGTTCACCGGATACACGGTGACGTTCAAGTCGGCGGTGCGGGTAGCTGCGTCACCGTTGCTGGACTCGGTCGCCGTGGCGCTGACTTCCAGCTTGATGGTGCCGTTGAAGTCGGCCGGCGGAGTCAGGGTCAGGGTGTCGAGGTTCCAGCCCTTGAGGTCGACGCTGCTGTGGGTAACGTCGGCGGTGAAGCTGTTCTTGCCGTCGCTCAGGGTGGCGCCAACCGGGATCTTGCCGATGCTGATCGACAGGGTCTCGGAGCCGTCGGTATCGACCAGCGAAGCCTTGATCTTCGACAGGCTGATCGCGCTGTCTTCGTTGCCTTCGTTGAGGCCGAACACCTTGTAGTGGCTCTGGCCGCTGCTGCCGGTCAGGTCGGTCAGGCGCTCGCCGCCCGCGGTCAGCTCACTGGTGTCGTGGTAGACCTGCGCGCTGCCGGTGCCCAGCACCTGCGCGGCGCTGCCATTGTCGGAGATGCTCAGGGTGTAGTTGCCCGGGCCGCTCTGGTTGTGCTGGTAGAGCGCGATGGGATAGTAGCCGCTCTCGGTCGGGGTGAAGGTGCCGCTGAATTTGCCGCTGCTGCCGCCCCAGGTGGCCTCGGCGACGGTGCTGCCGCCGATCACCAGGCGCACGCTGTCATCGCCCACGCCGGTGAAGGTGTAGGTATGGCCGGCTTCGAGGAAGATCAGGCCGCTGACCTTGGTGGCGGTGCCGGCGGTGACGTCGGTGTTGCGCACACTGTCGGTGGAGCCGTGGGTGGTCGGGGTGCCGGCTGCATCGATCTTCGCCTGCAGGTCGGCCGGCGATGCGCCGTTGCCGCCATTGCCCAGGGCCAGGCCGGTCCAGGTGTCCACGGTCAGGCCGGTGGCTTTCGGGTGGCTGCTGCTGCCGTCCAGGCTCAGGTTCGGCTTGTCCGCCACGGCCTCGATGCTCACCGCCACGGTGGAGGTGGACGTGCCGCCTTTGCCATCGCTGATGGTGTAGGTGATGGTGTCGGAGCCGCTGAAGTTCTCCTTCGGCGTGTAGCTCAGGCTACCGTCCTGGTTGATCACCACGGTGCCGTTGCCGGCGCTGGCGCCGGTGACGATCAGGGCGTCGTGTTCGGCATCGGTGTCGTTGCCCAGCACGTCGATGCGGATCGCGGTGTCTTCGTTGGTGTGCGCGGTGTCCGGCACGGCAACCGGGTTGTCGTTGGTACCGGTGACGGTGATGGTGATGGTCTGCGGATCGCTCAGCGCGCCGTTGTTGTCCTTCGCCTGGTAGGTGAAGGTGACGTTCTCGCTCTGGCCGGCGGCCAGGTGGTCGAAGGCTGTACCTGGGGTGAAGGTGTAGCTGCCATCGGTGTTGAAGGTCAGCGAACCTTTGCCCTGTGCCACGTCGGTGGCCAGCTGATAACCCGCGATGGTGCCGTCGACGTCGGTGGCAACCGGAACCTGGCCGTGGAGAACGGTGTTCTCTTCGGTGGTCTGGGTGTCGGCGTAGGCGACCGGCTTGTCGTTGGTGCCGGTGACGGTGATGGTGATGGTCTGCGGGTCGCTCAGCGCGCCGTTGTTGTCCTTCGCCTGGTAGGTGAAGGTGACGTTCTCGCTGGCGCCTGCGGCCAGGTGGTCGAAGGCGGTACCCGGATTGAAGCTGTAGCTGCCGTTGGCATTGAAGGTCAGCGTGCCTTTGCCTTGCGCCACGTCGGTGGCCAGCTGGTAGCTCGCGATGGTGCCGTCGATGTCGGTCGCAGCCGGTACATGGCCGTTCAGCACGGCGTTTTCGTCGGTGGTGACGGTATCGCCGAAGGCCACCGGTTTGTCGTTGGTACCGACAATGTTCACGGTCACCGTGGCGCTGG
This sequence comes from Pseudomonas multiresinivorans, assembly GCF_012971725.1. Taxonomy (NCBI): domain Bacteria; kingdom Pseudomonadati; phylum Pseudomonadota; class Gammaproteobacteria; order Pseudomonadales; family Pseudomonadaceae; genus Pseudomonas; species Pseudomonas multiresinivorans. The sequence continues at coordinate 5,740,769 of NZ_CP048833.1, read as the reverse complement.
TGCCATCGGCGGCCTTGACGGTGAAGGTGTCGGTCAGGGTCTGGCCCTGCTTCAGCTCGTTGTAGGCGCTGCTGGCGACGTAGGTCCAGTTGCCGTCGGTACCGAGATTGAAGGTGCCGTACTTGCCGGCGACGTTGCTCTGTGCCTGGAAGCTGGCCGGGCCGTCGACGTCGGTGATGTTCAGCTTGCCACCGGTGCTGATCGGCGCGTCGGTTTCATTCACGTCGCGCGAGCTGACACCGCTGATGACGGCGGCGTCGTTGCTGCCGGTAACGGTGATGGTGATGGTCTGCGGACCGCTCACGGCACCGTTGTTGTCCTTCGCCTGGTAGGTGAAGGTGACGTTCTCGCTCTGGCCGGCGGCCAGGTGGTCGAAGGCGGTGCCCGGGTTGAAGGTGTAGCTGCCGTCCTCGTTGAAGGCCAGGGTGCCCTTGCCCTGAGCGAGATTATTGACCACCTCGTAGCGGACGACGGTGCCGTCGACATCGGTGGCGACCGGGACCTGGCCGTGGAGAACGGTGTTCTCTTCGGTGGTCTGGGTATCGGCGTAGGCCACCGGCTTGTCGTTGGTGCCGTTGATGGTCACGGTCACGCTGGTGCTGGTGCCGTCGGCAGCCTTCACGGTGAAGGTGTCGGTGAGTTGATCGCCGACTTTCAGTTCGTTGAAGGCCGAGTTGGCGACGTAGGTCCAGGTGCCGTCGGTGCCGAGGTTGAAGGTGCCGTGCAGGCCGGCGACGTTGCTCTGCGCCTGGAAGCTGGCCGGGCCGTCGACGTCGGTGACATCGAGTTTGCCGCCGAGGGTGACCGGAGCGTCGGTTTCGTTGGCGCTGCCGCTGGTCTGGCCGGTGATCACCGCCGCATCATTGGTGCCGGTGACGGTAATAGTGATGGTCTGCGGGTCGCTCAGCGCGCCGTTGTTGTCCTTCGCCTGGTAGGTGAAGGTGACGTTCTCGCTCTGGCCGGCGGCCAGGTGGTCGAAGTCACTGCCCGGATTGAAGGTGTAGCTGCCATCGGTGTTGAAGGTCAGCGAGCCTTTGCCCTGTGCCACGTCGGTGGCCAGTTGATAACCCGCGATGGTGCCATCGACATCGGTGGCGACCGGAACCTGACCATCGAGAACGGTGTTCTCCTCGGTGGTCTGGGCATCGGCGAAGGCCACCGGCTTGTCGTTGGTACCGGTGACGGTGATGGTGATGGTCTGCGGGTCGCTCAGGGCGCCGTTGTTGTCCTTCGCCTGGTAGGTGAAGGTGACGTTCTCGCTGGCGCCAGCGGCCAGGTGGTCGAAGGCGGTACCCGGATTGAAGGTGTAGCTGCCGTTGGCATTGAAGGTCAGCGTGCCTTTGCCTTGCGCCACGTCGGTGGCCAGCTGGTAGCTGACGACGGTGCCGTCGACATCGGTGGCGGCCGGAACCTGACCGTTGAGCACGGTGTTCTCTTCGGTGCTGGCGACGTCGGCCGAGGCGACCGGGGCATCGTTGGTACCGTTGATGGTCACGGTCACGGTGCTGCTGGTGCCGTCGGCGGCCTTCACGGTGAAGGTGTCGGTGAGCTTGTCGCCGACACCCAGCTCGTTGTAGGCGCTGTTGGCGGTATAGGTCCAACTGCCATCGGTGCCGAGGTTGAAGGTGCCGTGCAGGCCGGCGACGTTGCTCTGTGCCTGGAAGCTGGCCGGGCCGTCGACGTCGGTGACATCGAGCTTGCCGCCGAGGGTGACCGGGGCGTCGGTTTCGTTGGCGCTGCCGCTGGTCTGGCCGGTGATCACCGCCGCGTCATTGCTGCCGGTGACGGTAATGGTGATGGTCTGCGGGTCGCTCAGCGCGCCGTTGTTGTCCTTCGCCTGGTAGGTGAAGGTGACGTTCTCGCTCTGGCCAGCGGCCAGGTGGTCGAAGTCGCTGCCCGGATTGAAGGTGTAGCTGCCATCGCTGTTGAAGGTCAGCGAACCTTTGCCCTGTGCCACGTCGGTGGCCAGTTGATAACCCGCGATGGTGCCATCGACATCGGTGGCGACCGGAACCTGACCATCGAGAACGGTGTTCTCCTCGGTGGTCTGGGCATCGGCGAAGGCCACCGGCTTGTCGTTGGTGCCGGTCACGGTAATGGTGATGGTCTGCGGGTCGCTCAGCGCGCCGTTGTTGTCCTTCGCCTGGTAGGTGAAGGTGACGTTCTCGCTGGCGCCTGCGGCCAGGTGGTCGAAGGCGGTACCCGGATTGAAGGTGTAGCTGCCGTTGGCATTGAAGGTCAGCGTACCTTTGCCTTGTGCCACGTCGGTGGCCAGCTGGTAGCTGGCGACAGTGCCGTCGACATCGGTGGCGGCCGGAACCTGGCCATTGAGCACGGTGTTCTCTTCGGTGCTGGCGACGTCGGCCGAGGCGATCGGGGCATCATTGGTGCCGTTGATGGTGACGGTCACGGTGCTGCTGGTGCCGTCGGCGGCCTTCACGGTGAAGGTGTCGGTGAGCTTGTCACCGACACCCAGCTCGTTGTAGGCGCTGTTGGCGGTATAGGTCCAGGTGCCGTCGGTGCCGAGGTTGAAGGTGCCGTGCTGGCCGGCAACGTTGCTCTGCGCCTGGAAGCTGGCCGCGCCGTCGACGTCGGTGACAGTCAGTTGGCCGCCGGTGGTGATCGGTGCATCGGTCTCATTGACGCTCACGCTGGCCACGCCGCCGATGACGGCCGGGTCGTTGGTCCCGGTGACGGTAATGGTCAGGGTCTGGGTATCGGTCGCACCGTGCTCGTCGGTGACGATGTACTTGACCACGATGTCCTTGGTCTCGCCTTCGGCGAGGGACTGGTAGGCCGGGTTCTTGCCATCGAAGGTCCAGCTGCCGTCGGTCTTCAGGGTGAAGCCGGCCGGCGGGTTGCCGGAGACGCTGAAGCTCAGCTTGGCGCCATCGTCCACGTCGGTGGCGGTGAGCTGGCCCTTGCTGACCTGGTCTTCCACTGCCGCAGCGGTGGCGGCATCAGCGCGCGGAGCATCGTTGGTGCCGGTGACGGTGATCACCAGGGAACTCTGGGTGCTCGCGCCATGCTCATCGGTGACGGTGTAGGGCACGTTGATGATCTGTACCGCACCGGCTTTCAGGTGCTGGTAGGCGGCATCGCTGGCGTCGAAGCTCCACTTGCCGTCGCTGCCCAGGGTCAGGCCCGCCGGGGCGGCCTGGTTCAGGCTGAAGGTCAGCTGGGCGCCGTTGTCGACGTCGATGGCCTTGAGCTCGCCGCTGATCTGCGCGTCTTCGCGGACGAAGGTCAGCGAGGGCAGGGCGATCGGCGTGTCGTTGGTGCCGGTGACGGTCAGGGTCAGGGTGTTGGTGCTGGTGGCGCCGTGTTCGTCGGTGACGGTGTAGTCGATCGACAGGACCTTGGTCTCGCCGGCGGCGAGGCTCTGGTAGGCCGGGTTCAGGCCGTTGAAGGCCCAGGTGCCGTCCTTGAGCAGGGTGAAGCCGGCCGGTGCCTTGTCGTTGAGGCTGAAGCTGAGCTTGGCGCCGTCGTCCACGTCGGTGGCGACCAGTTTGCCGAAACTGAGCTTGTCTTCAGTGCCCGCTGCGCTGGCAGCCTGGGCCACCGGCGCATCGTTGGTGCCGGTGATGGTGAAGGTCAGGCTGCTGGAGCTGGTGGCGCCGTGCTCATCGGTGACGGTGAACGGCACCTGGATGGTCTGGGTGGCACCGGCTTTCAGGTGCTGGTATTCGCTGACGCTGGCATCGAAGGACCACTTGCCGTCGGCGTCGACGCTGAAGCCGGCCGGGGCAGTCTTGTCGAGGGTGTAGGTGAGCTTGGCGCCATCGTCGGCGTCGGTGGCGGCGAGCTGGCCACTGATCTGCGCATCTTCCTTCACGGCGCCGCTGGTGGCGCTGGCGACCGGTGCATCGTTGCTGCCGGTGACGGTGATGGTGATGGTTTGCGGGTCGCTCAGCGCGCCATTGTTGTCCTTCGCCTGGTAGGTGAAGGTGACGTCGCGGGACTGGCCATCGGCGAGGCTGTCGAAGTCCTTGCCAGGGTTGAAGCTGTAGCTGCCATCCGGGTTGAAGGTCAGGCTGCCGTTGTGGCTGCCGACGTCGGTGGTCAGTTGGTAGCTGGCGATGGTGCCGTCTACGTCGCTGGCGGCCGGAACCTGGCCGTTGAGAACGGTGTTCTCTTCGGTGGTGGCGGTATCGGCGTAGGCGACAGGCGCGTCGTTGGTCCCGGTGACGGTAATGGTCAGGGTCTGGGTATCGGTCGCACCGTGCTCGTCGGTGACGATGTACTTGACCACGATGTCCTTGGTCTCGCCTTCGGCGAGGGACTGGTAGGCCGGGTTCTTGCCATCGAAGGTCCAGCTGCCGTCGGTCTTCAGGGTGAAGCCGGCCGGCGGGTTGCCGGAGACGCTGAAGCTCAGCTTGGCGCCATCGTCCACGTCGGTGGCGGTGAGCTGGCCCTTGCTGACCTGGTCTTCCACTGCCGCAGCGGTGGCGGCATCAGCGCGCGGAGCATCGTTGGTGCCGGTGACGGTGATCACCAGGGAACTCTGGGTGCTCGCGCCATGCTCGTCGGTGACGGTGTAGGGCACGTTGATGACCTGCACCGCACCGGCTTTCAGGTGCTGGTAGGCGGCATCGCTGGCGTCGAAGCTCCACTTGCCGTCGCTGCCCAGGGTCAGGCCCGCCGGGGCGGCCTGGTTCAGGCTGAAGGTCAGCTGGGCGCCGTTGTCGACGTCGATGGCCTTGAGCTCGCCGCTGATCTGCGCGTCTTCGCGGACGAAGGTCAGCGAGGGCAGGGCGATCGGCGTGTCGTTGGTGCCGGTGACGGTGAGCGTCAGGGTGTTGGTGCTGGTGGCGCCGTGTTCGTCGGTGACGGTGTAGTCGATCGACAGGACCTTGGTCTCGCCGGCGGCGAGGCTCTGGTAGGCCGGGTTCAGGCCGTTGAAGGCCCAGGTGCCGTCCTTGAGCAGGGTGAAGCCGGCCGGCGCCTTGTCGTTGAGGCTGAAGCTGAGCTTGGCGCCGTCGTCCACGTCGGTGGCGACCAGTTTGCCGAAGCTGAGCTTGTCTTCAGTGCCCGCTGCGCTGGCAGCCTGGGCCACCGGCGCATCGTTGGTGCCGGTGATGGTGATGGTCAGGCTGCTGGAGCTGGTGGCGCCGTGCTCATCGGTGACGGTGAACGGCACCTGGATGGTCTGGGTGGCACCGGCTTTCAGGTGCTGGTATTCGCTGACGCTGGCATCGAAGGACCACTTGCCGTCGGCGTCGACGCTGAAGCCGGCCGGTGCGGTCTTGTCGAGGGTGTAGGTGAGCTTGGCGCCATCGTCGGCGTCGGTGGCGGCGAGCTGGCCGCTGATCTGCGCGTCTTCCTTCACGGCGCCGCTGGTGGCGCTGGCCACCGGTGCATCGTTGGTGCCGTTGATGGTGACAGTCACGGTGGTGCTGGTGCCGTCGGCGGCCTTCACGGTGAAGCTGTCGGTGAGCTTGTCACCGACACCCAGCTCGTTGTAGGCGCTGTTGGCGGTGTAGGTCCAGGTGCCGTCGGTGCCGAGGTTGAAGGTGCCGTGCAGGCCGGCGACGTTGTTCTGGGCCTGGAATGTGGCCGGGCTGTCGACGTCGGTGACATCGAGCTTGCCGCCGAGGGTCAGCGGGGCGTCGGTTTCATCGGCGCTGCCGCTGGTCTGCCCGGTGATCACCGCCGCGTCGTTGGTGCCGGTGACGGTAATGGTGATGGTCTGCGGGTCGCTCAGCGCGCCGTTGTTGTCCTTCGCCTGGTAGGTGAAGGTCACGTCGCGGGTCTCGCCCTCGGCGAGGCTGTCGAAGTCCTTGCCGGGGTTGAAGCTGTAGCTGCCGTCCGGATTGAAGCTCAGGCTGCCGTTGCCCTGGCCGACGCCAGTGGTCAGCTGGTAGCCGCTGACGCTGCCGTCCACGTCGCTGGCGGCCGGAACCTGGCCGTTGAGAACGGTGTTCTCCTCGGTGGTGGCGGTGCCCGGCTGGGCGACCGGCGCGTCGTTGGTGCCGGTGACTGTGATGGTGATGGTCTGCGGGTCGCTCAGCGCGCCGTTGTTGTCTTTCGCCTGGTAGGTGAAGGTGACGTCACGGGTCTCGCCCTGGGCGAGGCTGTCGAAGTCCTTGCCGGGATTGAAGCTGTAGCTGCCGTCCGGATTGAAGCTCAGGCTGCCGTTGCCCTGGCCGACGCCAGTGGCCAGCTGGTAGCCGGTGACGCTGCCGTCCACGTCGCTGGCAGCCGGAACCTGGCCGTTGAGCACGGTGTTCTCTTCGGTGGTGGCAGCGCCCGGCAGGGCGACCGGCGCGTCGTTGGTGCCGGTCAGGGTCACGGTAAGCGTGGCGGTGCTGGTGGCGCCGTGCTCGTCGGTGACGGTGTAGGGCACCTGCACCACCTGGGTCTCGCCCTCGGCCAGGTGCTGGTAGGCCGGGTTCTTGCCATCGAAGGTCCAGCTGCCGTCCGGCTTCAGGGTGAAGCCCGCCGGCGGGTTGCCGTTGGTGGTGAAGGTGAGGGTGCTGCCGGTGTCTCGGTCGGTGGCGACCAGTTGGCCGCCGGTCACGCTGTCCTCGGTGACGCTGGCCTGGCCATCCTGGGCGACCGGCGTGTCGTTGGCGCCCTGCACGTTGATGGTGATGACGCGGGTGTCGGTAGCGCCGGACGGGTCGGTCACGGTGACGGTGAAGCTTTCGCTCGGGTTCTGCCCCAGGGGCAGGGCGTTCACCGCATTGGCGTCGACCACATAGGTGTAGCTGCCGTCGGCGTTGACGGTGAGTTCACCGTAGGCGCCCTTGGCGCTGCCGCTCCAGGTCAGGTTGGTGTCGTCGACGTCGGTGGCGGTCAGTTGACCCTTGATGTCGGCGAAGCTGTCATTGGCGGCGGTGTCGGTGACGGTGCTGGTATAGGTGCCAGTAGCCACCGGAGCGTCGTTCACCGGGGTGATGCCGACGTTCACCACCAGGGTGCTGGTAGCGCCACGGGCGTCGGTGACGATCACGGTGAAACTGTCGGCGCCGTTGTAGTCGCCGTTCGGGTTGTACTGCCAGGTGCCGTTGGGATTGAGCACCAGCAGGCCATTGCCCGGGGCCTGGCCGACGCTGTAGCTGATGGTGTCGCCATTCGGATCGCGGGCGGCAAAGGTGCCCGTGAGCAGGGTGTCCTCGGCGGTGGTGAGGTTCAGCACGCCGTTGCTGCCTTCGCTGAACTCGGGCGCGAGGTTGGGCGGCAGGTCGCCCTGGCGCTCGTCGCCGGAGGAGCCACCGTTGTCCAGGCCGGCGGTGGTGTAGCCGATGTTCGGGTCGACGTGCCCGGCAGTGGCATCGAGCATCACGAAGCTGTGACCGCCGCCGACGCCGCCATTGCCACCTGCCGACGGAGCGGCACTGGGGCCCGCCGCGGTGGGGGCAAGGGCCTGGGTCGGGTCGAGGCCGGCGGCGATGGCCTTCTGCAGGTCCTCGGTGCTTGGAGCGTTGGCCGGCTGCGCGGCTGCGTGGTGCGTCTCGGCCTGCGGCAGGTCGGCGCTGCTCCACTGGCTGTCGCGGCCCAGGTCCACCAGCTTGCCCTTGCCGACGTCGAGCGTCACCGCTCCTGCGGCGCCGGTGAGCAGCTGTTCGCCCTGGTAGATGCGGTCACCTTCGACCAGGACGCGCTGGACGCCCTCGGGGGATACCGCAATCACTTGGCCGATGATGCTTTTCACGACGGCGACGACGCTGCTCATGCACTTCTCCTGGTGAGGCTTGCCTGGTTGCCGACCGGGCCGCATGGAGGTCGGCGCCAGGGGCATTCCCTTGTCTGTAAGAGCAAAAAGTTTGGCGTCAAAAACATGGCTTATAGCGGATGGAAATTACGTATATGCCAATGTATTGACCATTCGATTGCCATCCTAAACAATTGGCAAATCGATGTCACTTTGATATCGGATGCTCGCGTAAAAAAATTTAGCGTGAAATACATCACGCTTTTCGATGCTTCCTTGCAGCGCATTCGCCGGTCTTTTGACGCTATTTGCGGCAATCGAATCGCTGCGGCTATCCCATTGATAAGGATGTTTTCCTCATGCGTATGCGATTCGCTGCTGTAGTGCCCTTCGCCCTTTCATTTGTCCTGCCCGCCCACGCCGACTCGCTCAATCAGGCCATGCAGAAGGCCCTGGAGTACCACCCGGAAATCCAGGCCGGGGTGAACTCCCGCCTCGCCGCGGACAAGCAGCTGCGTGCGGCGAAGGGTGGCTACCTGCCGTCCGTCGACCTGACCGCCGGTTACGGTCGTGAAGGCTCCGACAACACCACCACCCGTGGCCAAGGCGACCACTGGGAAACCCTGAACCGGGGCGAATCCAACCTTGCCCTGCGCCAGATGGTGTTCGATGGCTTCGCCACCTCCAGCGAAGTCGGCCGCCAGCAGGCCAACGTGAACTCCCGCGCCTACGCATTGCTGGGAACTTCCGAGCGCACCGCGCTGGACGTCGCCCAGGTCTACACCGATGTGCTGCGCCGTCAGGAAATGGTTCGTCTGGCCGAGGAAAACCTGAAGAACCACCAGCGCGTCTACGACCAGATCAGCCTGCGCAGCGCCCGCGGCGTTGGCCGCCTCGCCGACCAGGACCAGGCCGAGGCGCGCCTGGCCCAGGCACAGAACAACCTGATGACCGAGAAGACCAACCTGGCCGACGCCCGCACCAACTACTACAGCGTGGTGGGCAGCGACCCGGTGGACCTGAGCGACCCGACCGGTCTTGCCGGCCAACTGCCGGAAGATCTGCAGGCCGCCCGTCGCCAGCTGGTGGAGAACAGCCCGATCCTGCGCTCCGCGGAATCCGACGTGGCCGCCGCCGAGAAGCAGTACGACGCGGCGAAATCGACCTTCTATCCGAGATTCGATGCAGAACTTTCCCGCGGTGCCGATAACAACCTCGACGGAGAAGAAGGCCACAACAACGAATGGCAGGCCATGCTGCGCATGCGCTACAACCTGTTCGCCGGTGGCAGCAACAAGGCCGAGCTGGAAGCCAAGTCGTACGAGGCGAACCAGGCCCTGGATATCCGCAACAACGCCCTGCGTCAGTTGAACGAGGAACTTGGATTGTCCTGGAACGCCCTTGGCAACGCCCGCGACCAGCTGCCGATCGCCCGCCAGTACGTGGACTACAGCACCCGCGTGCGCGAGGCGTACCAGAAGCAGTTCACCATCGGCGAGCGCACCCTGCTCGATCTGCTGGACAGCGAGAACGAACTGTTCAACGCTTCGCGCCGTCTGGTCGACCTGAAGTACACCGAGCTGTTCACCCAGTACCGCATCAAGGCGACCCTGGGCGAACTGCTCAAGAGCCAGGGCGTGGTAGCACCGATGGCTGCGGTGGCTTCCGAAGACATCAAGCCGCGAGTCCAGCTGCCCGGCCTCAACTAACCTGCCCGAGAGAGCATCCGCGTGGATCAAGAAGTCAGCGCAGTACCCCTAAGCCACGATCCGCGCGGTCTGCTCGACGACCCGCTGCTGGACAGCCTGCTGACGCTCTGTCAGCTGCACCAGAAGCCGGCCAGCCGAGCCATGCTCACCAGCGGCCTGCCGCTGCCCGGGCAGCGCCTGTCCGCCGAGCTGCTGCCCCGTGCGGCAGCTCGCGCCGGCCTGCAGGGGCGCCTGCTGCAGCGCAAGCTGGAGCAGATTCCCGCGCTGGCCATGCCGGCGATGCTGCTGCTGCGCGAAGGGCGCTGCGCGGTGCTGCTGGGTTGGGAAAGCAATGGAGATGCGCGCCTGCTGCTGTCGGAAAGCGACGGCGGTGAAGTGCGCGTCACCCGCGAACTGCTGAGCGAGGACTACGCCGGCCAGGCGTTCTTCGCCCAGCCGCAGCACAAGTTCGACCTGCAGCACGGCGAGCTGATCCCGCGCGCCAAGAGCTGGTTCCGCGACACCCTGAAGCGTTCGCGTTGGCTCTACGTCGACGCCGTCGCTGCGAGCCTGCTGATCAACCTGATCGCCCTGGCCGCTCCACTGTTCGTCATGAACGTCTACGACCGCGTGGTGCCCAACCAGGCCGCCGCCACCCTCTGGGTGCTGGCCATCGGCATCAGCGGCGCCTACCTGTTCGACCTGCTGCTCAAGACCATGCGCGGCCTGTGCCTGGACCTGGCCGGCAAGAAGACCGACCTGATCATCTCGGCGACGCTGTTCGAGCGCATCGTCGGCATGAGCATGAAGTACCGCCCGGCGCGGGTCGGCTCGTTCGCCCAGAACATCCACGAATTCCAGACGCTGCGCGACTTCCTCAACTCGCTCACGCTGACCACCTTGATCGACATGCCCTTCACCCTGCTGATCCTGCTGGTGATCGGCATCATCGGCGGGCCGCTGGTGTTCGTCCCGCTGGTTGCCTTCCCGCTGGCCGCGGGCCTGGGCTGGCTGCTGCAGAAGCCACTGGTGGAGACCATGAACCGCACCATGGCGCTGGCCGCCGAACGCCAGTCGAGCCTGATCGAGACACTCGCCAGCCTCGACGCGGTGAAGGTCAACAACGCCGAGAGCGAGCGCCAGTACCTGTGGGAGCAGACCATCGGCACCCTCAGCCGCCTGGAACTGCGGGTCAAGCTGCTGTCGACCCTGGCGATGAACATCACCGTGCTGATCCAGGCGCTGGCCGGGGTCGTCATGATCATCGGCGGCGTCTACCTGATCATCGCCGGCGACCTCTCCATGGGCGGCCTGATCGCCTGCTACATGCTCAACGGCCGCGCCCTCGGCCCGCTGACCCAGCTCTCCGGGCTGATCCAGCGCTACCAGCAGGCGCGCCTGTCCATGGCCACCACCAACCAGATGATGGAGCTGCCGCAGGAGCGCAATGCCGACGAACGTCCGCTGACCCGCTCGCAGCTGCGTGGCGGCATCGAGATGCGCGGCCTGGACTTCGCTTATCCGAACCAGCAGGTCGCGGCGCTGCACGGCATCAACCTGCAGATTCGCGCCGGCGAGAAGGTCGGCATCATCGGCCGCAGCGGCTCGGGCAAGAGCTCCCTGGCCAAGCTGATCGTCGGCCTGCACCAGCCCGAAAACGGCAACCTGCTGGTGGACGGCGCCGACGTGCGCCAACTGGACATCAGCGAGCTGCGCCACAACATCGGCTACGTGCCGCAGGACATCAGCCTGTTCAGCGGCACCCTGCGCGACAACCTGGTCAGCGGCGCGCGCTACATCGATGACGAACGCGTGCTGGAAGTGGCCGAGCTGACCGGCGTGAACGAGTTTGTCCGCCTGCATCCGCAGGGCTACGAGCTGCAGGTCGGCGAGCGTGGCCACAACCTCTCCGGCGGCCAGCGGCAGAACGTCGCCCTGGCCCGCGCGCTGCTGCTCGACCCGCCGATCCTGCTGCTGGACGAACCCACCAGCGCCATGGACAACGCCGGCGAGGAGCGCCTGAAACAGCGCCTGCAATCGATCATGGGCGAGAAGACACTGCTGCTGGTCACCCACCGCGCCTCCATGCTCAGCCTGGTGGACCGCCTGGTGATCATCGACAAGGGCCGCATCATCGCCGACGGTCCGAAGGACGTGGTCATGGATGCACTGAAGAAGGGGCAGATCAGTGTCGCTTAATCCTCTGGGCAGTATCCGCCACTCTGTCCGTGGCTATTTCAAGGGCGGCGACAACCTCTCCGGCCAGCCGCTTCCGGAAGTCAGCAAGGCGCTGATCGAGGACGCGCCGCGCGTGGTGCGCTTGACCATCTGGATCCTGATCGGCTTCGTCGCCTTCCTGCTGCTCTGGGCACACTTCGCGCAGATCGACGAAGTCACCCGCGGCGAGGGCAAGGCGATTCCTTCGTCCAAGGTGCAGAAGATCCAGAACCTGGAAGGCGGCATCGTCTCGCAGATATTCGTCCACGAAGGGCAGGTGGTGCAGGCCGGCGAGCAGCTGATGCGCCTGGACCCGACGCGCTTCCAGTCCAACGTCGGCGAGACCGAGGCCGACCGCCTGGCGATGTTCCTGCGCGTTGAGCGCCTGTCTGCCGAGGTGGAAGAGCGAGCGCTGAACATTCCCGACGATGTGCGCGCCAAGGTGCCCGGCCAGGCCAGCAGTGAAGAGGCGCTGTTCCACAGCCGCCAGCAGCAGCTCAAGGATGAAACCGACGGCCTGCAGCAACAACTGGTGCAGAAGCAGCAGGAACTGCGCGAGTTCGTCTCCAAGCAGGCGCAGTACCGCAACAGCCTGAACCTGCTGCGCCAGGAGATTTCCATGTCCGAGCCGCTGGTGGCCCAGGGCGCGATGTCCCAGGTAGAGCTGCTGCGTCTCAAGCGCGGTGAAGTGGAAAACCGTGGCCAGCTCGATGCCACCACCCTGGCGATCCCACGGGCCGAGGCAGCGGTGAAGGAAGTGGAGCGCAAGGTCGCCGAGACCCGCTCGCGCTTCCGCAGCGATGCGCTGAAGGAACTCAACGAAGCCCGCACCGAACTGAGCAAGGCCACGGCCACCGGCAAGGCGCTGGAAGACCGCGTCAGCCGCACCCTGGTCACCTCGCCAGTGCGCGGCATCGTCAAGCAGCTGCTGGTGAACACCATCGGCGGTGTGATCCAGCCGGGCAGCGACCTGATCGAGATCGTCCCGCTGGACGACACCCTGCTGGTGGAAGCGCGCATCCGTCCGCAGGACATCGCCTTCCTGCGCCCCGGCCAGCACGCCATGGTCAAGTTCACCGCCTACGACTACACCATCTACGGCGGCCTGCAGGCGGACCTGGAGCAGATCGGCGCCGACACCGTCACCGACGATGACGGCAACAGCTTCTACCTGATCAAGCTGCGCACCCGCAAAAGCCACCTGGGCAGCGACGACAAACCGCTGCTGATCATCCCCGGCATGATCGCCACCGTGGACATCATGACGGGCAAGAAGAGCATCCTCAGCTACCTGCTCAAGCCCATCCTGCGGGCCAAGGCGGAAGCGCTGCGCGAGCGCTGATCGATTGCTGCGGCAATGGTGAAGCGGGCTTCCTGCTGGGCCGGACCAGCTCCGGTGTTGCCCGTTGCGTAGGAGCGGACTCTGTCCGCGATGGATTCCGTCGCGATGCGGACCGATCGCGGACGGAGTCCGCTCCTACCCAGAAGGCCCTGAGCCGGCGTTACTGGCAGCGATGCTCAATAAGCCGCGGTAAACCGCTGCTGATGATGATTGGCCTGCTCGGCCTCGTCGATCATCGCCACCGCCAGGTCCGGCAGGGAAATGCGGCTCTCGCCGTTGCCATCGAACAGCACCTGGTCGCCGCCGATGCGGAAGCTGCCGGTGCGGGTTTCGCCGTCGAGCAGCATCGCCGGGCTGAGGAAAGCCCAGTCGAGTTCCTTCTCGGCGCGCAACTGGTCCAGCGCGTCGGCGGCGCCCAGTGCACCCTGTTTCCATTGCTCGGGGAATTCCGGGCTGTCCACCAGGCGCTGGCCGGGGGCGATCTCCAGGCTGCCGGCGCCGCCGAGCACCAGCAGGCGCTTCACGCCGGACGCCTTCACGCCGTCAAGAATGGCGCGGCTGCCCTTGGCGTGGGCGCCACGGATATCCGGGTTGCCCCAGCCGGCATTGAATGCGCTGACCACGACGTCCTGCCCGGCCACGGCGCGGGCGACCTGGGCCGGGTCGTAGACGTCGGCCTGGACCACCTTGAGGTTGTCGCGCGCCGGCAGCTTCGCCGGGTCGCGCACCAGCGCGGTCACGCTATGGCCGCGGCGCAGGGCTTCTTCGAGGAAGTAGTGGCCAACGTGGCCGGTCGCGCCGATCAGGGCAATGTTCATGGAATCACCTTTGTGGGAGAAATCGCCGCGCGCTGGCGGCAGGTGATTCATCTTCGACCCGGCGCGCTCGTGGATAAAGCCACCCTCACGCCATGCACTCGTAAGCGCGGCTTCACAATAAGGTCAGTTATCGAAGAGTTTCTGCACCACCGAGAAGTCCTGCTCGCCATGGCCCTGTTTCATCAGCAGGCGATACAGCGCCAGTGCCAGGCTGCCCATGGGCGTGCTGTTGCCGCTGACCTGCGCCGTTTCCAGCGCCAGGCCCAGGTCCTTGGTCATCAGCGACGTCATGAAGCCACCGGTGTAGCCGCGTGAGGCGGGGGCATTCTCCATGACGCCGGGCCAGGGGTTGTACACCTCCAACGCCCAGTTGCCGCCGGAGCTGCGGCGCATGATTTCCGACAACACGGCAGGGTCCAGCCCATTGGCGGCGCCGAGGGCGAGGGATTCGGCGGTGCCGATCATCAGCACGGCGAGCAACTGGTTGTTGCACACCTTGGCGACCTGCCCGGCGCCGTCGCCGCCGGCGTGGAAGATGTTCCGGCCCATGGCGGAGAACACCGGGCGGGCGCGTTCGAGTACTTCGGCGTCACCACCGACCATGAAGGTCAGGGTGCCGGCGATGGCGCCGCCGGTGCCGCCGGAGACCGGTGCATCGAGCATGGGAATACCGCGCTCGGCCGCAGCCTGGTGGACCTTGCGCGCCGAGGCGGGGGCGATGGTGGAGCACTCCAGTACCAGGGTGCCGGGGGCGATGTGCGCCAGCAGGCCCTCGTTGCCGAGGTAGAGCCCCTCGACGTGCCCGCTGGCCGGCAGCATGGTGGCCACCACGTCGGCGTCGTCTACCGCGTCATGGGCGCTGCGAGCGGCGCTGGCACCCTGGACGACCAGGCCGTCGATGGCGCTCTGCACCAGGTCGAACACGCGCAGCAGGTAGCCGGCCTTGATCAGGTTGGCGGCCATGGGGGCGCCCATGTGGCCGAGGCCGATGAAGGCGATGGTTTGCATGCTGGTTTCCTCCTGTTCAACGACAGGCACTCCAGCGCTTTTGCTCTTTGTAGGAGCGAGCTTGCTCGCGAACGAGCCCCCGCAGCGGGGCTGGTTCGCGAGGCCGAATCCGTTCCCGACGGATTTCGGCATTTCCACATCCCTGTGGGTCACAAGCTCGCTCCTACAGGGGACGACCGTGGCGGTTACAGATCCGCCAGCGGATGCTCGCCCTCCCAGGTCGCGTCGAAGTGCGCATTCACCACAGCATCAGGTATGGCAGCGATATCCGGCCAGTGCCAGTGCGGGGTGTTGTCCTTGTCGATCAGCCGGGCCCGCACGCCTTCCGGGAACTCCGGGTGGCGACAGCAGTTCAGGCTCATCGCGTACTCCATGCGGAACACCTCGGCAGTCGACAGATGGCGCGCGCGGCGGATCTGCTCCCAGACCAGATGGGCGGTCAGCGGGCAGCCCGAGGCGAGGGTCTTCGCTCCCCGCGCGATCAGCGTGTCCTCGTCATCGGCCAGTGCGGTGAGGGCGTGCCAGGCCTCGGCGATGTTGGCGCTGTCCAGCACCGCATCCAGGCGTTCGCGGCGCGGCAGCAACTGGGCATCCGGCAATTCACCGCGGGCTTCGTTTTCCAGTGCCTGGAGCAGGCTGTGCAGTTGCACGTCGGCCTGTTCGCGCCAGTTCAGTTGCACCAGGCCTTCGATCAGGTCTTCCTGCTGGGTGTCGAGCAGGAAGCGGTCGGCGAGGTCCAGGTCCAGTGCGTCGCGGGCGTTCATCTGCGTGGCGGTCAGGCCGAGGAACAGGCCGAGGCGGCCGGGCAGGCGGGCGAGGAACCAGCTCGCGCCGACATCCGGGTACAGGCCGATATTCACTTCCGGCATGGCCAGGCGGCTGCTGGGCGTGACGATGCGCACGCCGGCGCCCTGCATCAGGCCCATGCCGCCGCCCATCACGTAGCCGTGGGCCCAGCAGATCAGCGGTTTGCCGTAGGTGTGGATGAGGTAGTCCAGGCGGTATTCATCGGCGAAGAAGCGGCGGGCGAGGGCGGGAACTTCGCCGGGCTGCTCGCGGCAGGCGTCCACCAGCTTGCGAACGTCGCCGCCGGCGCAGAAGGCCTTGCCGCCGTTGCCGCGCAACACCACGCAGGCGATCTGCGGGTCGTCCTTCCACACGCGCAGCTGATGGTTCATCGCCTCGATCATCGGCAGGCTCAGGGCGTTCAGGCTCTTCTCCGCGTCCAGCGTCACCACGCCAATGCGGAAGCCGTGCAGGCCGGGGCGTTCTTCGAACATCACATTCATGGTCGGGGCCTTATTGGTTGCGCCAGTGCGGATCGCGTTTCTCCAGGAAGGCATTCACGCCTTCGCGGGTGTCATCGGCGTCGAACAGGTCGACGAAGCGCTCGCGCTCCTCCGGCAGCCAGGTGGTCGGGCCGCGTACGCGGGCGCCCTGGATCAGCGGCTTGATGGTGCGCACCGCCACCGGGCTCTGCCGCGCGACCTTGGCCGCCAGCAGCAGGGCGGTGCCGCGGGCTTCGCCGGTATCGACGATCTGCTCGATTAGGCCGATGCGCAGTGCGGTCTCGGCATCCACGCGCTCGCCGCAGAGGATCATGCGCTTGGCCCAGCCTTCGCCCACCAGCCACGGCAGCGCCTGGGTGCCGCCGGCGCAGGGCAGCAGGCCCACGGCAGCTTCGGGCAGGGCCATCTGTGCCTGGCGCTCGGCGATGCGGATGTCGCAGGCCAGGGCGCACTCCAGGCCGCCGCCCATGGCGTAGCCGTTGATCGCCGCGATGGAGACGCCACGGAAGTCGCGCAGCGCCTCGAAGGCTTCGCCGAAGCGGCGGGCCATCTCGCGGGCGCGGGCCTTGTCGCCGTCGGCGAACATGTTCAGGTCGGCGCCGGCGGAGAAGAATTTCGGCCCCTGCCCAGTCACCACCAGGGCGTAGATGTCGTCGTCGCGGTTCAGGTGCTCGATCACCTGGCGCAGGCCGATCAGCGAGTCGCGGTCCCAGGTATTGGCCGGCGGATGGTTGATGGTGATCAGCGCGGTATGGCCGTGCTTTTCCACCGTCAGCTTGTGGGTCAGGTCGAAGACTCCGGGCTTGTAGGGCTCGAGGGCGTTGCTCATGGGCATCTCCTTGGCGGTCATGGGCATGGACTCTAGGCAGGTGGACCGTGATGAGTCCATGTCCGTTCTGTTCGATTGCACCCGCATCGGCGGGCGGTTTTTCCATTTCTTGCCGGGCTTCCCTCTCCCTAACCCTGGCTACGCGCCCCGCTCCGAAGGGAGAGGGGACTGTCCTGAGCGCTTGGAGAACCCGGTACTCACCGGCTGAGTCGGAAACAACCTCGAAACGCCGGACGGCTCCCTCTCCCTTCAGGGAGAGGGCGGGGGAGAGGGTTCTGTCCGCCCACTCCTGAGTTGGTCAGTGATCACAGCAATCTGTCCAGCATCCCACCCTGTTCCAACAGCCGGCGGGCGACGATTACCCGCATGATCTCGTTGGTGCCTTCGAGGATCTGGTGCACCCGGCTGTCGCGCACCCAGCGTTCCAGCGGGTAGTCGTTCAGGTAGCCGTAGCCGCCGTGCAGCTGCAGTGCTTCGTTGCACAGGGCGAAGCAGCGGTCGGTGGCGAAGCGCTTGGCCATGGCGCAGTACAGCGTCGCCTCGCCGTCCTTGTGGTCCAGTTTGTGCGCGGCCAGACGCACCATCTGCCGGCTGGCGGTGAGGTCGGTGAGCATATCGGCGAGCTTGAACTGCAACGCCTGGAACTCTGCCAGCGCCTTGCCGAACTGCTTGCGTTCCTCGACGTAGCGCAGCGATTGCTCCAGCGCCGCCAGGGCCGCGCCGAGGGAACAGCTGGCGATGTTCAGGCGGCCGCCATCCAGGCCCTTCATGGCATAGACGAAGCCCTGGCCTTCCGGCCCGATGCGGTTGCCGGCGGGAATGCGCACGCCTTCGAAGGTGATGGTGCGGGTCGGCTGCGCCTTCCAGCCCATCTTGTCCTCGTTGCGGCCGTAGCGGATGCCCTCGGCGTTGGCCGGCACCAGGAAGCAGGAAATGCCCTTCGCGCCTTCCTCGCCGGTGCGCGCCATGACGATCAGCACGTCGGTGCTGCCGGCGCCGGAGATGAAGGTCTTGGCGCCATCGAGCACGTAGTCGTCGCCATCCCGCCTGGCGCGGGTGCGCAGGCGCGCGGCGTCGGAGCCGGCATCCGGTTCGGTGAGGCAGTAGGAGGCCAGCAACTCGCCGCCGATCAGCCCCGGCAGCCACTGCTCCTTGAGCGCGGCGTCGCCGAAGCTGGCGAGCATCCAGCTGGCCATGTTGTGGATGGTCATGTATGCGGTGGTGGCGACGCAGCCGGCGGCCAGTTGCTCGAAGATCAGCGAGGCGGACAGGCGCGAGAGGCCCAGGCCGCCGTCCTCTTCGGCGATGTTCAGGCCCAGGTAGCCCTGTTCGGCGGCGCGACGGATGACCTCCACCGGGAAGTGGTGCTGGCGGTCCCAGTCGGCGGCGTGGGGCGCCAGTTCGCGGCTGGCGAAGGCGCGGGCGCTGTCCACCAGCAGGCGTTGTTCTTCGGACAGATCGAAATGCATGCAGCTACCTCTGTTTATTCTTGTCGGCTACAGCGGCGTGCATGGCGGCACGCGTTCTTTTCGCTATGAGACTTCCGGTTATAGCGGTTGCACCCGCGGCTGTGGATTGACGATCTTGGGCAATAGATGGACGATCTTGGTATTGCCGATTCCGGAGGCCAGCCGTGTCCCGCCCGCTCATTTCCACCTGGCCGCTGCCACAGCAGGGCGTGCGTTTCATCACCCCGCCACGCCTGCGCCGAGCGCTGGACCGCCATCCGCTAGGTCAGGCCTGCTATCCACTGGCCTTGGGCTACTACCCGGCAGCGGTGGGGCACCGTATGGAGCGGGAAAGCCCGGACGACCACCTGCTGATCTACTGCAGCGCCGGGCATGGTTGGTTGGAAACCGGGGATGGACGATTCGAGGTCACCGGTGGTGACCTGCTGGTGCTGCCCAAGGGCCGTGCCCATGCCTATGGAGCCGATCCGCAGCGGCCCTGGTCGATCTTCTGGGTGCACCTGGAAGGCCGGCTGGCGGAGGATTTCCTGCGTCCGCTGGGCAAATCGCCGCGCCTGCGCGTGGGTGTGCAGCCGCGCATCCTCGGGGAATTCGACGCGCTGTTGGCGCTGCGCCGCCAGGGCCTGAGCCTGCCGCACTTCATCCATGCCGCCCACCTGCTGCAGAGCCTGCTGACTTCGCTGGCCCTGCGCCCGGCGCGCGCGCGGCTGAAATCCGGTCGCGTGCTGGACGTGGAGGCGGTGCAGGCGATGATGCGCGAGCATTTGCACGATGCGCTGAACCTCGACGAACTGGCCGCGCAGTTCCGCCTGTCGCGCTTCCACTTCGCCAAGACCTATCGCGCGCTGACCGGCCAGGCGCCGATCCAGGATTTCATCCGCCTGAAGATGACCCACGCCTGCCGCCTGCTCGACCAGGGCAATCTCGAAGTGCGCCAGGTCGCCGAGCAGCTGGGCTACGCCGATCCGTACTACTTCTCGCGGCTGTTCAAGAGCGTGGTAGGCATGGCGCCCAGTCACTACCGGGCGCTGCATACCGGCTGAGTTACTGCAGGGTCAGCGGCTTGCCCGCGGCACTGCGCTCGGCCTGCCATTCGGCTAGGGTCGGGGCCGCCTCGGGGCCGTCCATGTGTTCGACGATCTCAAAGTAATCCTGGTGAAGCGGGTCGCGCAGGACTTCATCGCGCGGTTTCACCTTCACCACGTAGACGCGCTGGATGTTCTGGTGGTCGAACCCGCGCCATTGCTGTTCGCCCTTGAGCAGGCTGTAGCGATGGCCTTCCAGCGCCTTGACCAGCGCGTCGCTGTCCAGGCTGCCGCTGCGTTTGGCGGCGTCGGCCCACTGGTAGACGATGCTGTAGGCAGAGGCGGCGGAGCTGGCCGGGTAGACGCCGTAGCGCTGGGTGAAATCATCCACGAAGGCCTGGCCGCGCGCGGAGCCTTCGCGCTCGGGCACCTGCCAGGTCCAGGGTTCGGTGCCGATCACGCCCTGCATCAGGCCGGGCCCGGCCAGCTCGACCATGCTCTGGGTGAGATTGGGCGCGATGATCTGGTGGTTGCGCGTCAGCCCCAGTTCGTCGGCGATGCGCATGGCGTGCACCAGGTCCTCACCGAACAGTGCCAGCACCAGCACATCGGCCTTGCTCGCCGCCGCCTGGGTCAACGCATCGCGGTAATCGGAGAGGCGCGCGCCGGGGAAGGGCACCTTGATCGACGGGTGCCGGGCGGCGTCCTCGGTGCCGGTGTAGTGGCGCAGCGAGCTTTCTGTAGTCAGGCCCCAGGTGTAGTTGGCAGTGACGTAGAAGTAGCGCTTGCCAGGCAACGTGCGGCCCAGGTAGCTGCCCAGGGCGCGGGCACTCATCCAGGCGCTGTTGCACTCGCGGAACATGTAGCGCTGGCCATCCTTGCCGGTGGTGTCGTTGGAGTAGGTGAGGGTGCCGAAGTACAGCAGCTTCTTCTGTGCCGCCCGTTCGCCGGCGGCGATGGCCACCGCGCTGGAAGCGCCGCCGAAGAACATCGCCGCGCCATCGGCAGCCATGGCGTCGATATTGCGCAGGGCCTTTTCCGGGCGCGAGGCATCGTCCTTGCTCAACAGGTGCAGCGGCCGGCCGAGCACGCCACCCTGGGCGTTGATCTCGTCGATGGCCAGCAGCGCGCCGCGCATCTGCGCGAGGCCTTCTTCCTTATAGGAGCCGGTGCGGGGATAGTTGAGGCCGAGGTTGATCGGCTCGGCGGCTTGCGCCAGGCAGCTGAAGGCAGCCACCAGCGAGAGTGCGGCAGTCAGAAATCGCATGTTCGTTCCCTGTTGTTTTTATTGGCGGGTAAAGCGAAGAAGGGACTGTGCACAGACTGGCCGGCCACTCCCATTGGCCTTTGGTCGAATCCCGGTGTGGCCGATGGACGCAGGGTGGCGCACGGCGTCGCCTGCGCTGGCGTGCCCGACCGTGCGCATGGCCGTGCGGCTCGCTAGTCTTCGACGTCTACCCGGAAAAGGACCCGCCCGATGCTGCCCGTGATCGCTGAACTGCTGCTGACCCTGGCTTGTGCCTTCGCTGCCTGGCTTGCCCTGCGCGAGCAATATGGCTGGCGGACACTGGGCTTCCTGTCGATGGGTATCGCGGCGTTCCTTGGTGCGCTGGAGTACGGCGGTGTGGTTGCCTTGGCCGAGCCGCATCATCTGGCAAGTGTGGTGTCGGGCGCTGTCGGTTTGCCGCTGATCGCACTGGGACGGCTGACCGGCGCGCCGGTGCAGCGTGCGCTGGTACTGCTGGCGTGCATGGCGCTGGTGATGTTGCCGTCCCAGGTCACGCTGCTGACCAACCTCGTTGCACTTCTGGTCATCGCCTGGCCGGGGCGCTCGCGGCGCCATCTGCTGGCCCTGCTCGGCGCGCTGCTGTTCATCGGCAGCGGCCTGCTGATCGGTACCCGCGGCGAACTGGCTGGTGTACCACGCCGCGAGCTGTTTCACCTGGGGCTGACGCTTGCCGTAGTGGCGTGGATGCTTGCCGGCCTGGGCAGCGGTGCGCCGCGTTTGCCGGGCGGGTGGGCGGTGCGGCGCAAGTCGCCTTGACTTGACCGGGGCGCTTGCTTAGCGTGCCGGTTCGTTTCACCAGGCAGGCGCACCATGACCAACGAAGATCGGATCAAGCTGGAACCCAGCTGGAAAGAAGCCCTCCACGAGGAATTCGAGAAGCCCTACATGAAGCAGTTGGGCGAATTCCTCCGCGCGGAGAAGGCCGCCGGCAAGGTGATCTTCCCGCCCGGCCCGCTGATCTTCAACGCGCTGAACACCACGCCGCTGGAGCGCATCAAGGTGGTGATCATCGGCCAGGACCCGTACCACGGCCCCGGCCAGGCCCATGGCCTGTGCTTCTCGGTACAGCCAGGCGTGCCGACGCCGCCATCGCTGCAGAACATCTATAAAGAGCTGCAACGCGACCTCAACCTGCCGATCCCCAATCACGGTTATCTGCAGCACTGGGCCGAGCAGGGCGTCTTGCTGCTCAACACCTCGCTGACCGTCGAGCAGGCCAACGCCGGCTCCCATGCGAAAGCCGGCTGGCAGCCCTTCACCGACCGGATTATCGAAGTGGTCAGCGAGCGCTGCGAGAACCTGGTATTCCTGCTCTGGGGCTCCCACGCGCAGAGCAAGCAGAAGCTGATCGACCCGCAGAAGCACCTGGTGCTCAAGTCTGCGCACCCGTCGCCGCTGTCGGCCTACCGTGGCTTCCTCGGCAACGGCCATTTCAGCCGCACCAACAAATTCCTCGAGCAGCACGGCCTTACGCCCATCGACTGGTCGCTGCCGCCGGCGTGATGCCGCTGCTTCGGCGTGAGTGGCTGTTGATCCTGCCGGGCCTGCTGCTCGGCGGGGCCTGCCTTGCTGGCGACCCGCTCATCGAGTCCCAGCGTTCCACCGCGACCACCCACGGGCTGTACGAGATCGACCAGGCAGCCCGCGCCTTCATCGCCTCCGAGAATGCTCGCCTGCGGGCGAACTGGACGGTTGCCGATCCCAATCCGAAGATTCTTGTCGCGCGCTGCACGGTGCCGCTGGACAGCCGCTGGGGCGAGATTCGCCTGTTCGCGCCGGATGGGCGCGAGCTTGCGCGCAAGGTTGTGGAAGTCGTTTGCACCAAGCCGGTCAGCGGCGAGATCTGGACAATCACGCTGCGCGTTTCCCACGCCACCTGACTCAGCCAAAAAAAGAGGCCCGCACGAAGGCGGGCCTTGAAAGTCGCCGCGCGTCTCGACGCGGCGAGCGTGGTTGCTTTTACACGGCGTCAGCCAGCGCCTCGCGGGAGCGGCGGACGCGTTTGCGCCAGGCGCGGTAGAGCGGCAAGCCGAGCATCAGCGCGACCAGTGCCCAGGTGCCGATGGCGATGGGGCTGGACCAGAGGATGCCCAGTTCGCCGTTGGAGATGGACAGCGCGCGGCGCAGGTTCTGCTCCATCAGCCCGCCGAGGATGAAGCCCAGCAGCAGCGGCGACAGCGGGAAGTCCAGCTTGCGCAGGATGTAGCCGAGGATGCCGATGGCGACCATCAGGAACAGGTCGAAGGTGGTGGCGTGCACGGCGTAGACGCCGATGGCGGTGATGATCGCGATGCCCGGCACCAGCGCCCAGTTCGGCACCGAGAGGATGCGGGTGAACACCCGGACCATCGGTACGTTGAGGATGATCAGCATGACGTTGGCGATGAACAGCGAGGCGATCAGGCCCCAGACGATGTTCGGCTGTTCCTGGAACAGCAGCGGACCGGGGGTGATGTTGTAGAGGCTGAGCGCGCCGATCATCACCGCGGTGGTGCCCGAGCCGGGTACGCCGAGGGTCAGCATCGGCACCAGGGCGCCGCAGGCGGAGGCGCCGATGGCGGTTTCCGGGGCGGCCAGGCCGCGCATATCGCCCTTGCCGAACTTGCCCGACTCGCCGGCCAGCTTCTTCTCGGTCATATAGGCCACGGCGCTGGCCAGGGTCGCGCCGGCGCCAGGCAGCACGCCCATGATGAAGCCGAGCAGGCCGCAGCGCAGGTTCACCACGGCTACCGCGCCCGCTTCCTTCAGGTTGAACAGCATGCGTCCGCTGGCCTCGACCATCTTGTGGCCGTGGTGGGTCTTCTCCAACAGCAGGAGGATTTCGCTCACCGAGAACAGGCCCAGCACCAGCACCACGAACTGGATGCCGTCGGAGACGTGGATGTTGTCGAAGGTGAAGCGGTACACGCCGCTGTTCGCGTCGATGCCGACGCTGGACAGGAACAGCCCGAGCAGCGCCGCCAGCAGCGTCTTCAGCGGCCGGTCGCCGGCCAGCCCGCCGAGGGCGACGATGGCGAAGACCATCAGCACGAAGTATTCCGCCGGGCCGAAGGCGATCGCCCACTTCGCCAGCAGCGGGGCGAACAGCACCATGCCGCAGGTGGCGATGAAGGCGCCGATGAACGAGCTCCAGGCCGACAGCGACAGTGCCACGCCGGCCAGGCCGTTGCGTGCCATGGGGTAGCCGTCAAGGGTAGTCATCACTGTGGAGGCTTCGCCGGGGATATTCAGCAGGATCGAGGAAATCCGTCCGCCGTACTCGCAGCCCAGATACACCGCGGCCAGCAGGATCAGCGCCGATTCCGGCGGCAGGCCGAGGGCGAAGGCCACCGGGATCAGCAGGGCCACGCCGTTGATCGGGCCCAGGCCCGGCAACAGGCCGACGACGGTGCCGATCAGAGTGCCGATGAGTGCGGTGATCAGGTTGTAGGGGGTCAGGGCAACACCGAAGCCCTGACCGAGGTAGCTCAACGTATCCATGATTCAGTCCTCAGAGCAGGGGATCGAGGATGCCCAGCGGCAGCGGGACGTCCAGGGTGCGGTCGAACAGCACGTAGAGGCCGATGGCGAGCAGCGTGGCAGTGACCACGCTGGCCACCGGGCGGCCGCCGTAGATCAGCGCGATGAAGGTGCCGACCAGGGCACTGGCGGGGATGAAGCCCAGCGGCTCGAACAGCCCGGCGTAGACCGCCAGCAGTGCGACGCAGATCACCACCTTGGCCAGCAGCGCGCCTTCCAGCGCGGGCTCGTCGTCCTCGCGCTTGATCGGCGTGGGCCGCACGATCAGCCAGGCGAGGCCTGCGGCCATCAAGCCCAGGCAGAGCAGCGGGTAGGCGCGCGGGCCGACCGGTTCATAGGAAAAAGGCGCCTGCAGTTGCCAGGCGATCAGGGCGAAGGCGACGCAGGCGAACAGCCAGGCGCCGGCGAACAGCCGCTGGAAGAGGCTGGTACGGGACATGAGGAGTCTCCTTGCGCCGCCTTCGCTGAAGGCGGCGCCGCACGGGGCGTTACTGGATGAGGCCGAACTCGCGGGCGAGCTGCTTGTACTGGGCGACCTGCTGCTTCACGTAGGCGTCCAGCTCCGGGCCGGTCATGGCGAAGGGGAACAGCTCGCGCTGGTCGCGCAACTTGGCGAAGTCTTCCGAGGCCAGCAGCTTGTCGAAGGAGGCCTTCCAGAACTGGTAGTCCTCGTCGCTCACCTTCGGCCCGACGTAGAAGCCGCGCACCACCGGCCAGACGATGTCGAAGCCCTGCTCCTTGGCGGTGGGGATGTCGGCCATGCCCTCATCCTTCAGGCGTTCCTCGGAGAACACCGCGAGGATGCGCATCTTGCCGGCGCGGATGTGCGGCATGGAGTCGGAGATGTCCGTGCTGCCGACCTGGATGTGCCCGCCCAGCAGCGCCGTGGCGATCTCGCCGCCGCCTTCCAGGGCTACATAGCGCAGCTGCTTCGGATCGATACCGGCGGCCTTGGCGATCAGCGCGGTCTGCATCCAGTCCTGGCTGCCGACGGTGCCGCCGGAGCCGATCACCACCTTGCCCGGGTCGGCCTTCAGCGCGGCGACCAGGTCGCCGAGGTTCTTGTACGGCGAGTCGCTGGGCACCGCGATGGCGCCGTAGCTGGTGCCGACAGCGGCCAGCCACTTCACGGCGTTCTCGTCGAAACGGCCGAACTTGCCCTGGGCGAGGTTCAGCAGGGAGCCGCTGGAGAAGGCGGTGATGGTGTTGCCATCGGCCGGGCGCTGCGCGACTACAGCGTTGTAGGCCACGGCGCCGACACCGCCGGGCATGTAGGTGACGCGCATCGGCTTGGTCAGCAGCTTCTCGTCCACCAGGGCGCTCTGCGCCAGCTTGCAGGTGAGGTCGAAACCGCCGCCGGGAGAGGCCGGGGCGATGCATTCCGGGCGCTTGGGCTCGGCCATCAGTTGGCTGGCAGCGAGCAGGGTGGCGCCGGCGAGGGTCAGGTTGCGCAGGACGGTGGACATGGTGCGATTCCTCTCTTGTTGTTGTCGGTTTACCAGATCGCCAGGGAGTAGCTGAGGTAGATACGCGTCTCGTCGGCGTCCCGCGCGAAGCTCGAACGGTAGGTGGCGTTGCGCACGCGCACTGCCACGTCCTTGAGCGGGCCGCTCTGGATTACGTACTTGATGTCGGTGTTGCGCTCCCATTCCTTGCCGTGACCGTCCATGCCGTTGATTCTGGCATTGTCACCGCTGATGTAGCGATTCATCAGGGTCAGGCCGGGGATGCCGAGGCCGGCGAAGTCGTAGTCGTGGCGCACCTGCCAGGAGCGCTCGTCGGTCTCGGCGAAGTCGCCGACCTGGACGAAGTTGACGAGATAGGGGTTGCTGCCATCGATGTAGGGGAAGGCGCTGTCGCCGCTCATCTGCTGCCAGCCGAGGCTGAACTTGTTGGCGCCCAGGGCGTAGCCGAGCATGCCGTTGAAGGCGCGGTTGTCGATTTCGCCGCCGCGTGCCTCGCCCTGGTCGTCGCTGATGGCCAGGCGCACATCGGCGCTGAGCTTGCCTGGGCCCAGCGGATAGGCGGCGAGCAGGCCGACGAAGTGCTGGCGGTAGACCTCGTCCAGTTGCGCGTAATGGTAGCGGCCGGTGAGGTGGTCGGTGAACTTGTAGTCGCCGCCGGCCAGGTCGTAGTGCTTGCCTTCGGCGCTGCCGCCGGAGAAGCGGCGGTTCTTGTTGTTCAGCGCCAGGTCGGTGTAGTCGGTGGAATCGCGGTCCTTCACTTTCTCCAGGCGCCCGCCGGTGAAGTTCATGCCGGGCAGGTCGGTGGAGTTGAGCAGGCCGCCCTCGAAGGTCTGCGGGAACAGGCGGCTGTCGTTGGGCTGCAGGGTGGGCAGGTCGGGAATCAGGCTGCCGATCTTCAACTCGGTCTCGGAGGCCTTGAACTTGGCCGTCAGGCCCAGCTTGCTGTACTCGTCGGCGGCGCGGCCGTCGTCATGGGTGGGCAGCAGGCCGGTGCCGGTGCGGTCCGGCGAGGAGTCGAGCTTCAGGCCGAGCATGCCCATGGCGTCGAGGCCGACGCCGATGGTGCCGGGGGTGTAGCCGGACTGGAAGTCGAGGATGAAACCCTGCGCCCATTCTTCGCGCTTGGACTGGCCAGCGCCGTCGCGGAAATCACGGTTGAAGTAGATGTTCTGGGTGCTGAGCGTGGCGCTGCTGTCTTCGACAAATCCGGCGGCATCGCACAGCGGGGTGACCCCGGCGAAAGCCAGCAGGGCGGGTGTCAGACGGCGGGAGTTGGGCTTGGCAAAAGCCGGTGCAGCCGAAGGCTGGGCGGTGGGCATCTGTGGTCTCCGTTCTTGTTGTTGTCGCGAAAGGGCACCACGCCGCCTTTCGCTCTGTTGACGGTCTTTGCCGTCGTCGAGCTCGCTGCTCCCACCGTTGCGCCTGGGCAGTCGGCGCGAAAAAATCGGGGTTGGGAGGCGGCTCGTTGGCGATGCTAACGGGCTAAGCTTTCGCCAGGCTTTCAGTCTCCTTTCGCAGTGATTTCAGCGAATTTCCCCCATTCACAGCGGCTCGCGGATGGGTAAACTGCCGGCCCGAACCTGTAGTCCGAAGGGGTAGTCCCACGTGCGAATCCTCCTGGTTGAAGACCATCCGCAGCTTGGCGAGAGCGTCGCCCAGGCGCTCAAGGGCGCGGGTTGGACGGTGGACCTGCTGCAGGACGGCGTGGCCGCCGACCTGGCCCTGGCCAGCGAGGACTACGCCCTGGCCATCCTCGATGTCGGCCTTCCGCGGCTGGACGGTTTCCAGGTGCTGGCGCGCCTGCGCGAGCGCGGCAAGACCCTTCCCGTGCTGATGCTCACCGCCCGTGGCGAAGTGCGTGACCGCGTGCATGGCCTGAACCTGGGCGCCGACGATTACCTGGCCAAGCCCTTCGAACTCACCGAGCTGGAGGCGCGGGTGAAGGCCCTGCTGCGACGCAGTGTGCTCGGCGGTGAGCAACAGCAACGCTGTGGCGAGCTGGTCTACGACCTTGGCGCGCGGCGCTTCACCCTCGCCGAGCAGGCGATGAACCTGACTTCCCGCGAGCAGGCCGTGCTGGAGGCGCTGATCGCCCGTCCGGGACGGGTGATGAGCAAGGAACAATTGGCGGCGCAGGTGTTCGGCCTGGACCAGGACGCGAGCGCCGATGCCATCGAGATCTACGTGCATCGCCTGCGCAAGAAGCTCGAGGGCAGCTCGGTGCGGATCGTCACCTTCCGTGGCCTGGGTTACCTGCTGGAAGCCCAGGATGGCTGAACGGCGTTGGCGCTTTCCCGGCACGGGCAGCCTGCGCGGGCGGCTGCTCTGGCGCCTTGGCGGCCTGCTGCTGGTGCTGCTGCTGATCGGCAGTGCGGCCACATACTGGCGCGCCCGGCACGCTGCCGACATTGCCTATGACCGAACGCTGCTGGCTTCCGCGCGGGACATCGCCGACGGCCTCTACGCCAGCGACGGCACCCTGCGCGCCAACGTGCCCTACGTGGCGCTGGACAGCTTCGAGTACGACAGCGCCGGGCGCATCTTCTACCAGGTGATCGACCCCCAGGGGAAAATGATCTCCGGCTACGAGAACCTGCCGGCACCGCTGCCGACCACCCCGCGCACCGACGATTACCCGGCACTGGCCAAGTTCTACGACGCCACCTACGAAGGACAGGGCGTGCGGGTGGTCAGCCTGCTGCAGCCGGTGAGCCAGCCGACGGTCAATGGCATGGCGGAAATCCGCGTCGCCGAAACCATGGGCGCCCGCGAGCGGCTGGCGCGCAACCTGCTCGCCGATACCTTGCTCAACCTGGCGTTGTCGGCCATCGCCGCCCTGATGATGGTTTGGTACGCGGTGAGCGCCGGTCTGCGCCCGCTGGACCGTTTGCGTGAAGCGGTGGAGGAGCGCCAACCGGACGACCTGCGCCCGCTGCCGGAAGTCCGCGTGCAGAAGGAACTGCGCCCGCTGGTTGCGGCGCTCAACCACTTCACTGTGCGCCTGCGCGGTTTGTTCGATCGGCAGTCGCAATTCATCGCCGAGGCTTCCCACGAGCTGCGCACGCCGCTGGCAGCGCTCAAGGCGCGGTTGGAGCTGGGCCTGCGCGAAGAGGACCCGCAGCAATGGCGCACAACGCTGGTCGAGGCCGTGCAGAACACCGACCGGGTGACCGGGCTGGCTAATCAGCTGCTGTCGCTGGCTCGCGTCGAAAGCGGTGCCCGCGCCATTGCCGAAGGAGCGGGGGAGCGTATCGAGCTGGGCCAACTGGCCCGCGAACTGGGCATGGCGCTGGCGCCCCTGGCCTATTCGCGCGGCGTGGCGCTGGCGCTGGAAGCGGATGAGCCGGCCTGGGTGAAGGGCGACCCGACACTGCTCAACGAACTGCTCAGCAACCTGGTGGATAACGCCATCGCCCACGCTCCGGCAGATGGCAACGTGATCATCCGCGTGCGTTCGCCGGCAGAACTGGAGGTCGAGGACGATGGCCCCGGCATCCCGCCGGAAGAGCACGACAAGGTCTTCCGCCGCTTCTACCGCCGCCGCCAGCAGGGCACCGGCCTGGGCTTGGCCATCGTCGGCGAGATCTGCAGCGCCCACCGTGCCCGCATCGAGCTGGGCCAGGGCGAGCTCGGTGGCCTGCTGGTGCGCGTGACCTTCCCCGCGGAAAACGCCTGAGCCAGAAACGCGAAACCCGCCGGGATCGGCGGGTTTCGGTGTGGGGCGTGGCCCTCTCCCTAACCCTCTCCCTGAAGGGAGAGGGGACTGTCCCGAGTGCTTGGAAAACCAGGCGCTCACCGGCTGACTCTGCTATCGCCTCGATACGCCGAACGGCTCCCTCTCCCTTTAGGGAGAGGGCGGGGGAGAGGGATGGGCACGGCACGGAATTTCCTGAGGCGTAGGAGCGGACTCTGTCCGCGATCGAGCAATGGTCCGCCGTTACTGCAGCATGCTCATCGCCGCTTCCATGGCGGCAGAGAGGTCTTCGTCTTCCTTCACGTCCGCCTTCGGGTCCAGGCCCAGCTTGGAGAACGCCGGGATAGTCGCCCAGTCCAGCTCGGTGTAGGGGTGCTGGCTGCCGAGGTAGCTCTGCAGGGTGGCGACCTGGACGATGTCCACATAATCGACCTTGGCCGAATCGCGGCTGAAGTCCAGGTGCTGGCCTGGCACGGCGGCGATCGGCGCCGGGAAGTCCCAGGCCTTGAGGATGCGGTCGCCGATGATCGGGTGGATGCGCTCGATCACGTGGTTGAGGCTGATGGAGTCGGCGAGCAGCTCGCTGTGCTCCTCGGCGTAGGTGAGGATCGGCAGCACGCCGATCTGGTGCACCAGGCCGGCGAGGGTCGCCTGGTCCGGCGCCAGGCGGGTGTAGTGGCGGCACAGGGCGTGGCAGATGCCGGCGATCTCGGTGCTCTTGTTCCACACCTCGCGCATCTTGCGGTCGACGACGTCGGAAGTAGCCTGGAACATCTGTTCCATGGCCAGGCCGGTCGCCAGGTTGCAGGTGTAGTTGATCCCCAGGCGGCTGATCGCCATCTGCAGGTCGGTGATTTCCTTGTTGGTGCGCAGCAGCGGGCTGTTCACCACCTTGATGATGCGCGCGGTCAGGGCAGCGTCGTTGCCGATCACCTTGCTGAGGTCCTGGATGCTGATGTCCGGGTCTTCCGCCGCCTCGCGGACGCGCAGGGCGACTTCGGGCAGCGTCGGCAGCACCAGCTCATCGTTGTCGATGGCTCGCAGCAGTTCCTGTTGTACTTTTTCGGCAAGCTTGCTCATGAAGTGTCCTTCAGGGAAAACCGGGCTCCCCGCCCGGCACGGAATTCAGCGCTGGATCTCGCGATCGCTGTCCAGAACGTAAGGCAGATCCAGCAGGCGAAGGGGCTGGTCTTCGCCCAGGCGCACGTTGCCGTCGGCAGCGGCGTCGTCCTGCAGTACGGCGAGCAGCTCCACGCCATCGGCCGCGCGGGCGGCCAGTACCACCTCCCCGACGCTGGTGGAGTGCACCGGCGAGAACAGCTCGCGGCCCGGCTCCGGCAATTTGGCGCCATCGAGTTTCAGGCGCTGCAGGCGGCGCTTGAGGCGGCCGAGGTACTGCATGCGCGCAACGATTTCCTGGCCGGTATAGCAGCCTTTCTTGAAGCTCACGCCGCCCACGGCCTGCAGGTTGATCATCTGCGGGATGAACAGCTCGCGGGTGGCGCCGAATACCTGGCCGACGCCGGCACGCACCTGGCCGAGCAGCCACTCGTTGAGCTCGGCGTGGGGCAGGTGGGCCTGCAACAGCTCGGCAATGGTAGCGGCGCGCTCGGCCGGCACCCAGAGTTCGACGCGGCCCTGGCCGAGGCCGATGGCGATCAGGCCGTCGGCCCGCGCTACCTGGTCGGCTTCGCCGGAGAGCGGCAGCTTCAGTTCGGCCAGGATCGCGTCCGCAGCGCTCAGGCCGAAGCGCGCCCACTGGGTGCTGTCATCGGAGAGGGTGGCCTTGGAAAACACCGCGTACTTCTTCAGGTCCGCCAGCTGGCTGTCCAGCAGGTCATTGGCCATGGCCAGCAGGAAGCCTTCGCCCTCGGCGAGGATGCGGAAGCTGGAGGTCATGCGGCCCTTGGGCGTGCAACGGGCGCCGAGGCTGGAGTACTCGGCGTTGAGGTAATTGAGGTTGCAGGTCAGCTGGCCCTGGAGGAATTTGGCGGCGTCCGCGCCACGGACGGCGAGAATCCCTTCGTGATTGAGTTCGGTGTAGAAAGCAGAGTCGGTCATCACGATTCGCTGGAAGAAAGTTAGGGGCCTCATGATAGAGCTCAGGCCCTGCCTTGTCAGCGGGTGCCGGGGGAGTCGAGCATGCGTATAATGCCGCTCGGCTCGCGCCGTCCGTCGACTTCGCGAGTGACAACACGTATTCGCCCGCTGTTAATCGAGGTGCCCGCAGATGACCGACGAAACCGAACTCAAACGCCTTTTCTGGCACAGCCGCCGCGGCATGCTGGAACTGGACGTCCTGCTGGTGCCCTTTGTCCAGGAAGTCTATCCGGGCCTGCCCGCCGATGATCAGGCGCGCTTCCGCAAGCTGCTGGAGTGCGAGGACCAGGACATGTTCGGCTGGTTCATGCAGCGTGGCGAGCCGGACGACGGCGACCTGCGCATCATCGTTCGCATGATCCTGGACCGTGTCCAGCCGAAGTGACCCCTTCGAGTGCCGCTGGCAACCGTCCATCGGTTTGCTGGCGGCCTATCTCGCCGCGCAGTTCGGTGCCGTCCTGGCGCTGCTGCTCGCGGACATTCCCCTGCACTGGACAACGCTCGGCCTGAGTCTCTGCCTGCTGCATGCCTGCTGGGTTGTGCCGCGGCAGATTCTATTGCGCGCGCCGGATTCGGTGCGTGCGCTGCGCCACAACGCCGAGGGCTGGCAGCTGTGGAGCGAGCGGGAAGGCTTCCAACCGGTGCAGTTGATGCCGGACAGCCTGGCGCTGCCCAGGTTGATCGTCCTGCGTTTCCGCCGCCCCGGCGACTGGCTGGCGCGCAGCGTCTGCGTCCCCGCCGATGCCCTGGCGCCGGAGTTGCACCGGCGTCTGCGGGTGCGGCTGCGCTTCAGCCGCAGTAGGTGGGTGGCGCCAGAATAGTGTCGCGGGCCTCGGGCAGCAGGTCCGGATAGTCCAGCGTGTAGTGCAGGCCACGGCTCTCGCGGCGCTGCATGGCGGAGTTGATGATCAGCTCCGCCACCTGAGCCAGGTTGCGCAGTTCGATCAGGTCACGGCTGACCTTGTAGTTCGAGTAGAACTCGTCGATCTCGTCCAGCAGCAGGCGCACGCGGTGCTGGGCGCGGGCCAGGCGCTTGTTGGTGCGCACGATGCCCACGTAGTCCCACATGAAGCGCCGCAGCTCGTCCCAGTTGTGCGCGATGATCACGTCTTCATCCGAGTCGGTAACCTGGCTGGCGTCCCAGCAGGGCAGCGCGACCAGGGCCTGTTCCTTGGGCAGTTTGGCGAGGATGTCGGCGGCGGCGGAGCGGGCATAGACGAAGCACTCCAGCAGCGAGTTGCTGGCCATGCGGTTGGCACCGTGTAGGCCGGTGAAGGTGGTTTCGCCGATGGCATAGAGGTTCGGCACATCGGTATGGCCGTGTTCGTCCACCAGCACGCCACCGCAGGTGTAGTGCGCCGCCGGCACGACCGGGATGGGCTCGCGGGTGATGTCGATGCCGAAGTCCAGGCAGCGTTCATAGACGGTGGGGAAGTGCTCGCGAATGAACTCGGCCGGCTTGTGGCTGATGTCCAGGTAGACGTAGTCGATACCCAGGCGCTTCATCTCGTGGTCGATGGCGCGGGCCACTACGTCGCGCGGGGCAAGTTCGCCCAGGGCGTGGAAGCGCGGCATGAAGCGCTCGCCATTGGGCAGGCGCAGCAGGGCGCCTTCACCGCGCAGTGCCTCGGTGATCAGGAAACTCTTGGCCTGGGGGTGGTACAGGCAGGTCGGGTGGAACTGGTTGAACTCCAGGTTGCCGACCCGGCAGCCGGCGCGCCAGGCCATGGCGATGCCATCGCCGGAGTTGCCGTCCGGGTTGCTGGTATAGAGGTAGACCTTGCTGGCGCCGCCGGAGGCGAGCACGGTGAAGCGTGCGCTGAAGGTGTCGACTTCGCCGGTGGCGCGATCCAGCACGTAGGCGCCCAGGCAGCGCTGGCCGTTCATCCCCAGTTTTCGCTCGGTGATCAGGTCGACGGCAACCCGCTGCGATAGCAGTTCGATATTCGGCCGCTGGCGTGCCTGCTCCAGCAGCGTATTGAAGATCGCGGCGCCGGTGGCGTCGGCGGCGTGGATGATGCGGCGGTGGCTGTGGCCGCCCTCGCGGGTCAGGTGAAACTCGAAACCGCCGTCCTCGCGCCCCGGCTCATGGTCGCGGGTGAAGGGTACGCCCTGCTCGATCAGCCACTGGATGGCTTCGCGGCTATGCTCGACGGTGAATTTCACCGCGTCCTCGCGGCACAGGCCCGCGCCAGCGACCAGGGTGTCCTCGACGTGGGACTCCACGGTATCGGTGTCATCCAGCACGGCGGCGACGCCGCCCTGGGCCCAGAAGGTGGAACCCTGGGAAAGCTCGCCCTTGCTCAGCACGGCAATCTTCAGGTGCGACGGCAGCGTCAAAGCCAGCGTCAGGCCGGCGGCCCCGCTGCCGATCACTAGGACATCGTGCTGGAAATGCTGACTCATACCCGGCTCCACAAAATGGCGCCCTAGTATATAGAAGGGGGCCACGGCACAATACTGGCGAACCGATGACACCGAAGGTGCGTGCGGCGGGACGGCAGTCGCAGGGCGGGAGGCATTCTTCCCCGCTCAAGCCGGCCTGGCGGGCGTCCGGGTGGCGTCGAAATCATTGAAGGACCAAGGCAAATCCCCGGAACTTTTTCAGGCGTTCCGGTTCGAACGCGGAATACCCAATCAGCTTTGCGCGCAGATTGACATTGCGCGGAAGGGGAGCGGGTGTTCCGCCCGGTACAGTTGAATTTGACGGGCTTCGGACGCATGTCGGGGTCCGGTTGCCGCCAATGTGAAAAAACTGTGCGGCGTATGCTTGGAGGGGAGAACTTTTGCAAAAGACCCGAGTCTATCTTGGCAGGACGATTCACCAGGGTGCTCGAAGCTCCTCCAGGTTTTCAGAGGAGCATTCATGCTAACCCAGGAAACGGATCAGCAACTGGTTGAACGGGTACAGCGCGGAGATAAACGGGCATTCGACCTGCTGGTGCTGAAGTACCAGCACAAGATTCTGGGGCTGATCGTGCGATTCGTGCACGACGCCCAGGAAGCCCAGGACGTCGCACAGGAAGCGTTCATCAAGGCGTATCGCGCCTTGGGTAACTTCCGCGGTGACAGTGCCTTTTATACCTGGCTGTACCGTATCGCCATCAACACCGCGAAGAACCATCTGGTTGCGCGCGGTCGGCGGCCGCCGGACAGCGATGTCACGGCAGAGGATGCGGAGTTCTTCGACGGCGATCACGCCCTGAAGGACATCGAGTCGCCGGAAAGAGCCATGCTGCGGGATGAGATCGAGGAAACGGTCCATCGCACCATCCAGCAGTTGCCCGATGATTTGCGCACGGCATTGACCCTGCGTGAGTTCGAAGGTCTGAGTTACGAAGATATCGCCACCGTGATGCAGTGTCCGGTGGGAACCGTCCGCTCACGGATCTTCCGTGCGCGGGAAGCGATCGACAAAGCTTTGCAGCCTTTGTTGCATGATGAAGTCTGATACAGCGGCAGAAGCCAAGAGAGGTACCGCTATGAGTCGTGAAGCCCTGCAGGAGTCGCTGTCCGCTGTTATGGATAACGAAGCGGATGAGCTGGAGCTGCGGCGTGTGCTTGCAGCCTGCGGCGAGGACGCCGAATTGCGGGCCACCTGGTCCCGTTACCAACTGGCCCGTGCAGTGATGCACCGCGAGCCGGCCATGCCCAAGCTGGACATTGCGGCTGCCGTCTCCGCCGCGTTGGCCGACGAGGCCGTGCCGGCGCCGCGCAGTCGCAATCCCTGGCGCAACGTCGGCCGCCTGGCAGTCGCCGCCTCGGTGACCCTGGCTGTGCTGGCCGGTGTGCGCATGTACCACCAGGATGACAGTGTTGCCAACGGCCTTGCCCAGCAAGGCGCCACTCCGCAGATCGCCCTGCCGCAAGTGCAAGGCCCGGCGGTATTGGCAGGCTACACTCAGGACGAGGCGCCGCAGGTGATCACCAATGCCCAGGGCGGGCAGACCACCTGGCACGAGCAGCGTCTTCCGGGTTACCTGCGTCAGCACGCGCAGCAGTCCGCCGTCAGCGGCACCGACAGCGCCCTGCCTTACGCGCGCGCCGCGAGCCTGGAAAGCCGCTGATTTGCGACCTTAAGGAGCGACATGCGCGCTACGACAGCACTGTTGTTCTTCCTCGGCGGTCTGCTGGCATTGCCAGTTCAGGCCGCCGATGCGTTGGACTGGATCAAGCGCCTCTCCGAGGCTGATCAGCAACAGAACTTCCAGGGTACCTTCATCTACGAACGCAGCGGAGCTTTCACTACCCACGATGTCTGGCATCGGGTGGAGAGTGATGGCTCGGTTCGCGAGCATCTCGTCCAGGTCGATGGGCCACGCCAGGAAGTGGTGCGCGTCGATGGCGCAACCCAGTGTGTGGGTGGCGGCATGTCCGGACAGGTGTCGACTGGTGAGATGTGGCCGGCCCGAAAGCTCAATCCGACGGACCTGTCCGCCTACTATGATGTTCGCGTCGCCGGCGAGTCGCGCATCGCCGACCGTCCGGCGGTGGTGCTGGCGGTCATCCCGCGAGACCAGCACCGCTACGGGTTCGAGTTGCACCTGGACAAGCAAACCGGCCTGCCGCTCAAGTCCCTGCTGCTCAACGACAAGGGCCAGATCATCGAGCGCCTGCAGTTCACCCGTATCGACATGGAGGCGCCGGACGACGGAGCGCTCCAGCCGAGCGCGGCCTGCAAGCCGGTGAAGGAAACCAAGGTCGCCGAAGTGAAGACCAGCTGGCATTCCGAATGGGTGCCGCCAGGTTTCACCCTGAATAGCACGTTGCAGGAGCGCAGTCCGGTCTCCAATGACCAGGTGCTTTGCCTTGCCTACGGTGACGGCCTGGCGCGTTTCTCGGTATTCCTCGAGCCGCTGCACGGCGCCAAGGTCGACGATGCCCGAACCCAGTTGGGCCCGACGACAGTGGTATCGCGGCGGTTTGCCAGTGACGACGGCGGCACCATGGTGACCGTAGTCGGTGAAATCCCCAGTGGCACGGCCGAGCGCGTGGCGTTGTCCATGCGCCCAGCAGGAGCCCAGCCACAGTGATCCAGGAGCGGGGGAGGGTGATTGCGGTCGAGTCTGGCGCTGTCCAGGTCGAAACGCTGCGCTACTCCACCTGCTCAGGATGCTCGGCCAGTGCCGGTTGCGGCCACGGCCTTCTGCGGCAGTTGGGTGTTGTGCGCGGGCGCGGCGGAATGCGCGTCCTGTCTTCATTGGCGCTGGCGCCCGGCGACGAAGTCGTGCTGGGTGTGGATGAAGACCTGCTGCTCAAGAGTGCCCTGCTTTTCTATCTCTCTCCTCTGATCGGGCTGTTCACGCTGGCGCTACTGGCGGCGGGCCTCGATCTGGGGGAACCTCTCATCATCGTGGCTGGGCTGGCGGGTTTCCTGCTGGCCTGGCTGCTGGTGCGTCACTACACGCGACGCCATACGGATGATCCGGCGATGCAACCGGTTGTGCTGCGTGCGCTGGTCGGTGGGCCGCCCGGCCCTGTTTAGTGATCTTCCCAATCAACATCACGGGAGCTGTAGTCAATGCAAACCCTGAAACGCAGCATGGCTGCGCTGGTCGCCCTGCTGGCCCTGAGCCTGTCGGTCACCGCGCGGGCTGAACTACCGGACTTTACGCCGCTGGTCGAGAAAGCCTCGCCGGCGGTGGTCAACATCAGTACCACCCAGAAGCTCCCCGATCGCTCCAACGCGCAGATGGGCATTCCGGACCTCGACGGCCTGCCGCCGGGCCTGCGTGAATTCTTTGAGCGCAGCATTCCTCGTGGCCAGGGCGGTCAGGGGCAGGCTCCCCGTGGCCAGCAGCGCGAAGCCCAGTCCCTGGGGTCGGGATTCATCATTTCCGATGATGGCTACATCCTGACCAACAACCATGTGGTCGCCGACGCCGACGAGATCCTCGTGCGCCTGTCCGACCGCAGCGAGCACAAGGCCAAGCTGGTCGGTGCCGACCCGCGCAGCGACGTGGCCGTGCTGAAGATCGACGCCAAGGGCCTGCCGACGCTCAAGCTGGGCGATTCCGACAAGCTGAAGGTCGGTGAGTGGGTGCTGGCCATCGGTTCGCCGTTCGGCTTCGACCACTCGGTGACTGCCGGTATCGTCAGCGCCAAGGGCCGCAGCCTGCCGAACGAGAACTACGTACCGTTCATCCAGACCGACGTGGCGATCAACCCGGGTAACTCGGGTGGCCCGCTGCTGAACCTGCAGGGTGAAGTGGTCGGTATCAACTCGCAGATCTTCACCCGTTCCGGCGGCTTCATGGGGCTTTCGTTCGCGATCCCTATCGATGTGGCGCTGAACGTCGCCGATCAGCTCAAGGCTGGCGGCAAGGTCAATCGCGGCTGGCTGGGCGTGGTGATCCAGGAAGTGAACAAGGATCTGGCCGAGTCCTTCGGTCTCGACAAGCCGGCCGGTGCTCTGGTCGCGCAGCTGGTGGAAGACGGCCCGGCAGCCAAGGGCGGCCTGCAGGTGGGTGATGTGATCCTCAGCCTCAACGGCCAGACCATCAACGAATCCGCCGACCTGCCGCACCTGGTGGGCAACATGAAACCGGGTGACAAGGCGTCCCTGGAAGTCATTCGTGATAACAAGCGCCAGACCCTGAGCATGACCATCGGCAGCCTGCCGGACGACGACGATGCCGTTGCCGCCGTCGAAGGCAAGGGCGCCGAGCGCAGCAGCAACCGCATGGGCGTGACCGTGGCGGAGCTGACTGCCGAGCAGCGCAAATCCCTGGATATCAAGGGCGGCGTGGTCATCAAGGAAGTGCAGGGCGGTCCGGCGGCCATGATCGGCCTGCGTCCGGGCGACGTCATCACTCACCTGAACAACCGTGCCGTGGATTCCTCGAAAACCTTCAGCGAGATCGCCAAGGCGCTGCCGAAGGATCGTTCGATTTCCATGCGTGTACTGCGTCAGGGACGTGCGAGCTTCATCACGTTCAAACTGACCGAGTAAGGTCGGCGCACCAGAAAAGGGCGACTTCGGTCGCCCTTTTTCATGCCTGACCGTCCGGCGCGGCGTGACGCATCAGGCTGTAGTCAGGTAAACTCCCCCGCTATTTTTCGGCGGACCGCCGCCTTCAGCCTTCCGAGTGTGTTCGCCGTGAGTGACCTGAGTCATATCCGCAATTTCTCCATCATCGCCCACATCGACCATGGCAAGTCGACGCTGGCAGACCGCTTCATCCAGATGTGCGGCGGCCTGTCCGATCGCGAGATGGAGGCCCAGGTGCTGGACTCCATGGACCTGGAGCGTGAGCGCGGCATCACCATCAAGGCGCACAGCGTCACCCTCCACTACAAGGCGAAGGACGGCAAGACCTACCAGCTGAACTTCATCGATACCCCCGGCCACGTTGACTTCACTTACGAAGTCAGCCGTTCGCTGGCCGCCTGCGAAGGCGCGTTGCTGGTGGTGGACGCTGGCCAGGGCGTGGAGGCACAGTCCGTCGCCAACTGCTACACCGCCATCGAGCAGGGCCTGGAAGTCATGCCCGTGCTGAACAAGATGGACCTGCCGCAGGCCGATCCTGACCGCGTGAAGGATGAGATCGAAAGCATCATCGGCATCGATGCCACCGACGCCGTGGCCTGCTCGGCCAAGAGCGGCATGGGTGTCGACGAGGTGCTGGAGCGTCTGGTCGCGACCATTCCGCCCCCTGAAGGCAACATCGACGCGCCGTTGCAGGCGCTGATCATCGACTCCTGGTTCGACAACTACCTGGGCGTGGTCTCGCTGGTGCGCGTGAAGCACGGCCGCGTCAAGAAAGGCGACAAGATCCTGGTGAAGTCCACCGGCAAGATCCACCAGGTGGACAGCGTCGGCGTCTTCAGCCCGAAGCACACCGAGACCCCGGACCTCAAGGCCGGCGAAGTGGGCTTCATCATCGCCGGCATCAAGGACATTCTCGGTGCTCCGGTGGGCGATACGCTGACCCTGAACAACACCCCCGATGTGGACGTGCTGCCAGGCTTCAAACGCATCAAGCCGCAGGTCTACGCCGGCCTGTTCCCGGTCAGCTCCGATGACTTCGAGGACTTCCGCGAGGCGCTGCAGAAGCTGACCCTGAACGACGCCGCGCTGCAGTACGAGCCGGAAAGCTCCGAGGCCCTGGGCTTTGGCTTCCGCATCGGCTTCCTCGGCATGCTGCACATGGAGATCATTCAGGAGCGCCTGGAGCGCGAATACGACCTGGACCTGATCACCACCGCGCCGACCGTGATCTTCGAGATCGTGCAGAAGAACGGCGAGATCCTCTACGTTGACAACCCGTCCAAGCTGCCCGACCTCTCGTCCATCGACGAAATGCGCGAGCCGATCTGCCGCGCGACCATCCTTGTGCCTCAGGAGCACCTGGGCAACGTCATTACCCTGTGCATCGAGAAACGCGGTGTCCAGCGCGACATGCACTTCCTCAGCGGCCAGGTCCAGGTGATCTACGATCTGCCGATGAACGAAGTGGTGCTGGACTTCTTCGACCGCCTGAAGTCCACCAGCCGCGGCTATGCTTCGCTGGATTACAGCTTCGACCGCTTCGAGCCGGCCAACCTGGTTCGTCTCGATGTACTGATCAACGGTGAGAAGGTCGACGCGCTCGCCCTGATCGTCCACCGCGACAACGCCCCGTACAAGGGCCGTCAGTTGGTGGAGAAGATGAAGGAATTGATTCCGCGGCAGATGTTCGATGTCGCGATTCAGGCCGCCATCGGCGGGCAGATCATCGCCCGCTCGACGGTCAAGGCGCTCAGGAAAAACGTGCTGGCCAAATGCTACGGTGGTGACGTGAGCCGTAAGCGCAAGCTGCTGGAGAAGCAGAAGGCCGGTAAGAAAAGGATGAAGCAGGTCGGTAGCGTGGAGATTCCGCAGGAAGCCTTCCTCGCTGTGCTCAAAGTGGACAGTT
Source organism: Pseudomonas multiresinivorans (assembly GCF_012971725.1). Classification (NCBI taxonomy): domain Bacteria; kingdom Pseudomonadati; phylum Pseudomonadota; class Gammaproteobacteria; order Pseudomonadales; family Pseudomonadaceae; genus Pseudomonas; species Pseudomonas multiresinivorans. The sequence goes on along the minus strand of NZ_CP048833.1, from coordinate 5,700,463 downwards.
GAACCCTATGACCCTGAATTTCCCGCTGTTGCTGGTGATTGCCGTTGCGGTATGCGGCGTTCTCGCCCTGGTGGACCTGGTGCTTTTCGCACCACGTCGCCGGGCGGCCATTTCCGCCTATGAAGGTTCCGTCAGCGAAGCCGATCCGGAAGTGCTGGAGAAGCTGAACAAGGAACCGGTGCTGGTTGAATACGGCAAGTCGTTCTTCCCGGTGCTGTTCATCGTGCTGGTGCTGCGTTCGTTCCTGGTCGAGCCTTTCCAGATCCCGTCGGGTTCGATGAAGCCGACCCTGGAAGTGGGCGATTTCATCCTGGTGAACAAGTTCGCCTATGGCATTCGCCTGCCGGTGCTGGACACCAAGGTGATCCCGGTGGGTGACCCGCAGCGCGGCGATGTCATGGTGTTCCGCTACCCCAGCGATCCGAACATCAACTACATCAAGCGTGTCATCGGCGTACCGGGTGACACCATCCGCTACACCAGCGACAAGCGCCTTTACATCAACGACAAGGCCGTGGCCGAGTCGCTGGTGGGTGATGAGCCGGGCACCCTGGGCAGCGTGACCCTGTACCAGGAGAAGCTGGGCGCCGTGGAGCACATGATCCGCAAGGAAATGACCCGTTTCCGCATCGAGCCGGGCAAGCAGTGGAAAGTACCGGCCGACCATTACTTCATGATGGGCGACAACCGCGACAACTCCAACGACAGCCGTTACTGGAACGATCCGAAGATTCCGAAGGACCTGCTGGGCATGGTTCCGGATCGCAATATCGTCGGCAAGGCGTTCGCGGTCTGGATGAGCTGGCCGGATCCGAAGATGCGCAATCTGCCGAATTTCTCGCGAGTCGGTGTGATTCACTAAGCTTGTGAGACGCTCCGGGCCGGCAAGGCTGGAACGATGCTAAATAAAGGCGGGGCTGCACGCGGGGAGCGAGGCAGCCCCGCTTCACTTGGACCCGCCGCGGTTGGCGGGCATATAAGAAAGATACCGACATGAGGTCGATATGACGTACGCACGTTCGCAGAAGGGGATGTCGTTGCTGGGTTGGCTGGTGGTGCTCGCCATTGTGGCGTTCCTGGCCAGTGCCGCGTTCAAGGTCATCCCGCACTACATGGACTACTACGCCATCGAGAAGGCCATCACCTCGGTGGAGACCGACAAGGCTGCGGAAGTGCGCACTGTCCCGGAGTTCTACGCTTATGTGAGCAAGGCGCTGATGCTCAACAACATCCGCGATCTCAAGCTGGAAGATGCGCTGGACGTCCAACTCGACAACAACGAGTTCCGCGCCCACCTGAAATACGAAAAACGCGAGCCACTGGTGCAGAACATCGACCTGGTGGTCAAATTTGACAAAGAATTCCGTGTACGAATGCCGTGAGCAACAACAGCCTGGATCGACTCGAGCGCAAGCTTGGCTATACCTTCCGCGACCAGGACCTGATGGTCCTGGCGCTGACCCATCGCAGTTTCGCCGGGCGCAACAACGAGCGCCTGGAGTTCCTCGGTGACGCCATCCTCAACTTCGTCATTGGCGAAGCTCTGTTCACCCACTTCCCCCAGGCCCGTGAAGGCCAACTGTCGCGCCTGCGTGCGCGTCTGGTGAAGGGCGAGACCCTGGCCCTGCTGGCCCGCGGATTCGAAATCGGGGATTACCTGCGACTGGGCTCGGGCGAGCTGAAGAGCGGCGGTTATCGCCGCGAGTCGATCCTGGCTGACGCCATGGAAGCGCTGATCGGCGCCATCTATCTGGATACCGGCATGGATTCCGCTCGTGAGCGGATCATGGACTGGCTCGGCCCGCAGCTGCGCGAACTGACCCCGGTGGATACCAACAAGGACCCCAAGACCCGCCTGCAGGAATTTCTGCAGTCCCGCGGGTGCGACCTGCCGCGCTACGACGTGGTGGATATCCAGGGCGAACCGCACTGCCGCACCTTCTTCGTAGAGTGCGAGGTGGCCCTGCTGAATGACAAGACCCACGGGCACGGCGGCAGCCGCCGCATCGCCGAGCAGGTGGCCGCCGCCGCCGCACTGGCAGCCCTGGGCGTGGAGAATGGCCATGAGTGAGCACGAGCAAGACCAGCACGATCAATCCGAGCACGATGAAGCAGGAGTCGTTCGCTGCGGCTACGTGGCGATCGTCGGCCGCCCCAACGTCGGCAAGTCGACCCTGCTCAACCATATCCTCGGGCAGAAACTGGCAATCACCTCGCGCAAGCCGCAGACCACCCGTCACACCCTGCTGGGCATCAAGACCGAGGGTGATGTGCAGGCGGTGTATGTCGATACTCCCGGTCTGCACAAGGACAACGACAAGGCGCTCAACCGTTACATGAACCGTTCGGCCAGCGCCGCGTTGAAGGATGTCGACGTGGTGATCTTTGTCGTCGACCGCAACCGCTGGACCGACGAAGACCAGATGGTCTACGACAAGGTCAAGTACGTGAGCTGCCCGGTCCTGCTGGCGGTGAACAAGGTCGATCGCATGGAAGACAAGGGCGACCTGCTGCCGCACCTGCAGTGGCTGGCCGAGCAACTGCCCAGCGCCGAAGTCGTGCCGATTTCCGCCCAGCACGGGCAGAACCTCGACGTGCTCGAAAGCTTGGTGGCCGAGCGCCTGCCGGAGAATGACCACTTCTTCCCGGAAGACCAGATCACCGATCGCAGCAGCCGCTTCCTCGCTGCCGAACTGGTGCGCGAGAAGATCATGCGCCAGCTGGGCGCCGAGCTGCCGTACCAGGTGGCCGTGGAGATCGAAGAGTTCAAGCAGGACGGTCCTATCCTGCACATCCACGCGCTGATCCTGGTCGAGCGCGACGGCCAGAAGAAGATCATTATCGGCGACAAGGGCGATCGCATCAAAAGCATCGGCCAGAATGCCCGCAAGGACATGGAAGTGCTGTTCGACTCCAAGGTCATGCTCAACCTCTGGGTGAAAGTGAAGGGCGGCTGGTCCGACGACGAGCGCGCACTGCGCTCGCTGGGCTACGGCGACCTCTGACCTTCAGTGCCCCGCGAAAATTCGCGGAGCACACCCGTCGGGCGCCTGAGTGCGCCCACCTCCCGACTCCCACTCCAGGCGCAGTGCCATGAGCCTCGCTTCTACTGCCCAGGCCGCCTTCGTCCTGCACAGCCGTCCCTACAAGGAAACCAGCGCGCTGGTGGATTTCTTCACCCCGCAGGGGCGCCTGCGTGCTGTGCTGCGCGGCGCGCGGGGCAAGGCCGGTGCGCTGGCGCGGCCGTTCGTGCCGCTGGAGGTCGAGTTCCGCGGACGCAGCGAGCTGAAGAACGTCGTGCGCCTGGAGCCCAACGGCATCCCCAATCTGCTCAGTGGCGAAGCGCTGTTCAGTGGCCTGTACCTGAACGAGCTGATGATCCGCCTGCTCCCGGCGGAGGATCCGCATCCCGCATTGTTCGAGCACTACCACGCAACCCTGCCGCTGCTGGCCGCCGGCAATCCGCTGGAGCCGCTGCTGCGCTCCTTCGAATGGCGGCTGCTGGACGACCTGGGCTATGGTTTTTCCCTGGACACCGATATCGTCGGCCAGAGCGTCGCGCCAGACGGTCTCTATCGCCTGTTGCCCGACTCGGGCCTCGAGCCGGTCGGCAGCCTGCAACCGGGCCTGTTCCACGGCGCCGACCTGCTGGCCATGGCCGAAGCCGACTGGAGCACCCCCGGCGCCCTGGCGGCGGCCAAGCGCCTGATGCGCCAGGCCCTGGCACCCCATCTTGGCGGCCGACCGCTGGTCAGCCGCGAGCTCTTCATGAATCGCAAGGACAACTCCCGTGACTGAAGCCAACCGTATTCTGCTCGGCGTGAACATCGACCACGTCGCCACCCTGCGCCAGGCCCGCGGCACCCGTTATCCCGACCCGGTGAAAGCCGCGCTGGACGCCGAGGAAGCCGGCGCCGACGGCATCACCGTGCACCTGCGCGAAGACCGCCGGCATATCCAGGACCGCGACGTGCGCGTGCTCGCCGAAGTGCTGCAGACGCGCATGAACTTCGAGATGGGCGTCACCGAGGAGATGATGAAGTTCGCCGAGATCATTCGCCCGGCCCACGTCTGCCTGGTTCCGGAGACCCGCCAGGAACTGACCACCGAAGGTGGCCTGGACGTTGCCGGCCAGGAAGCGCGTATCCGCGAAGCGGTGCAGCGCCTGGCGGCCGCCGGTTGTGAAGTGTCGCTGTTCATCGACCCGGACCAGCGCCAGATCGAGGCCTCGGCACGTATCGGTGCGCCGGCTGTCGAGCTGCATACCGGTCGCTACGCCGACGCGCACAACCCCGCCGAAGCAGCCCATGAACTGGCGCGCATTCGCGATGGCGTGGAATTCGGCCTGTCCCATGGCCTGATCGTCAACGCCGGCCACGGCCTGCATTACCACAACGCCGAGCCGGTGGCGGCAATTGCCGGGATCAACGAGCTGAACATCGGCCACGCCATCGTCGCCCACGCGCTGTTCGTGGGCTTCAAGCAGGCAGTTGCCGAGATGAAGGCGCTGATCGTGGCGGCGGCTCACCGCTAATTGTTGTCCTTGGTTCGCGAGCAAGGGCGAGGCGCGCCTCGGCCCTGCAGGGAGCGCTGCTCTTCGTAGGAGCGAGCTTGCTCGCGAACCTGGCGATACCTAGGGCTTGCGTGCCACCAGCGTGGCGCGCAGCGGCGCCGGCAGGCCTTCGATGGTGCGGCCATGGTCTTCCGGATCGAGGAAGTCCGGCAGCGACTGATAGCGCATCCACTCGGTGGCGCGTTGTTCTTCCACCGAGGTGCGGCTGATGTCCACGCTGCGCACGTCGGTAAAGCCTGCGCGGCGCAGCCACAGCTCCAGCGCCGGCACCGATGGCAGGAACCATACGTTGCGCATCTGCGCGTAGCGGTCCTCGGGCACCAGCACGGTGTTCACGTTGCCTTCCACCACCAGGGTCTCCAGCACCAGTTCGCCCCCCTTGCGCAGGCAATCCTTGAGCGCGAGCAGGTGGTCGACAGGCGAGCGGCGGTGGTAGAGCACGCCCATGGAGAACACGGTATCGAAGCCTTCCAGCTTCTCGGGCAAGTCTTCCAGGGCGAAGGGCAGGTGCCAGGCCGGCAGGTCCGGCAGGTAGCGCTTCATGGCGAGGAATTGGCAGAAGAACAGCCAGTTCGGGTCGACACCCACCACGCTGCGCGCGCCGGCGCCGAGCATGCGCCATTGGTAGTAACCGTTGCCGCAGCCGACATCCAGCACGCGCTTGCCGGTCAGGTCGAGGTGCGGCGAGACGCGCTGCCATTTCCAGTCCGAGCGCCATTCGGTGTCGATGTGCACGCCGAACAGGTTGAACGGTCCCTTGCGCCATGGGATCAGCCCTTGCAGGGCCAGTTTGAGCTGCTCGCGGGTGGCCTCGTCGCAGGCGCCTTCCAGATTGAAGCGCTCGCGCAGTTCGATGGCGGCAGGCTGCAGTTCGGGCAGACGATCCACCGCCGTCAGCCAGCGTTCCAGGTCGCCATGGCCGTCGTCGACCTTGGCGGCCAATTGCGCGGGCAGCGTGGCGGCCCAGGATTCCAGCGGTGTGCCGGCCAGTTCAAGGCCGAGGCGGTCGAGGTCGAAGCGTTCGATCATGGCAGGGCAATCAGAGAAGCGAAGTTGAGGCATTGGAACCAGGGCACGACCTTGGAGAAACCGGCGGCCAGCAGGCGCTCGCGATGGGTTTGCAGGGTATCGGGGCGCATGACGTTCTCGATGGCGGTGCGTTTCTGGGCGATTTCCAGTTCGCTGTAGCCATTGGCGCGCTTGAAGTCGATGTGCAGGTCGGTGAGCAGGTCGTGCTCCTGCTCGTCGGCGAAGCGCAGTTTTTCCGAGAGGATCAGCGCGCCGCCGGGGAGCAGCGCGCTATGCAGCCGGGTGAGCAGTTCCAGGCGTTGTTCGGGGGCGATGAACTGCAGGGTGAAGTTCAGCGCGATCAGCGAGCAGGGCTTGAGGTCCAGGGTGAGGATGTCTGCCTCGATCAGTTCGACCGGCAGCAGCTCCTGGTGCATGGCGTCCTGGGCGCGCAGGTATTCGCCGCAGCGCTCGATCATCGGCGCGGAATTGTCGACGCCGATGACGCGGCAGCCGTCGGTCTTCACGTGGCGGCGCAGCGCCTGGGTCACGGCACCCAGCGAGCAGCCGAGGTCGTAGAGCACGCTGTTCGGGGTGGCGAAGCGCGCGCCGAGCACGCCGATGTTCTCGACGATGGTGGGGTAGCCCGGCACCGATCGCTTGATCATGTCCGGGAAGACGCGCACCACGTCCTCGTTGAAGGTGAAATCGGGAACCTGGGTTTGCGGCTGGGCGAAGATGCGGTCGGATTCGCTCACGCTGGATGGGGCCTCGTTACGCTGAAACAGGCAACGGGGCGCGGCGCGCCCGGATTGCCGGGACGCGCATTGTAGCCGAGGCGCGAAGTGCGCCCAAGCGTCAGCCGATAAGGGTCACTTGAGCTGGTCGGAGAAGTATTCGCCAGCACCCTGCAGCGGGCCGAGCGGGTTCTTCTTGTCTTCCATGCGGCGGATGTTCGGCTCGCCGTTGCTGGTCTTGTGCACCACCACATCGTCGATCAGCACGAACACTGGGCGGAACGACCAGCCCTGCACCTGGCGGCGCTTGCGGAAGTTGAAGATATCGGCCCAGAAGCTGCCTACGCGCTGGCTGTCGGTCTTGTTGAAGTCGAAGGCGTAGCCCACGCAGCGGTCCTTGGCCTGCAGGCAGGTGACCAGGCCGTCGGGCAGGTAGTCGATGGGGATGTTGGGCTGCACGAAGAGCAGGCGCACGTCGATGAACGAGAGCATCTTGGCGTTACCCTGGGACAGCGGATCGAAGCCCAGCGCGTAGAGCTGCGACTTCGTTGTCTTGCCGGGATCGACCTGGTTGAAGCGGCTCTGTGCATCCTGGTAATCCAGGAATGGTGATTGCACTTCCGCGCGTTCGCTGGGCAGCAGGCTGCCACAGGCCGAGAGAGTCAGGCAGGCTCCCAGCAACAACATCGAGCGAACTACTGCACGCATGGAGCTCCCCTTTTTCCCAGTCTCTTATGATTGATCTATAGCCGATGACAGAGGGCTCTGCCGGACTTTTCTCATGCCTTTGTGGGACTAGTCAACGGCGATGCCGTAACCCTGCATCAGGGGTTTCCACTGGTCAGTGCGACGCAGTTCACGCAGGCCTTCGTCGAGGTCGGCCAGGCGCTCCTGCACGCCATCCAGGCGAGGATTCAAGGCGACGTACATGGGACGTTTATCGGCGAGCTCGCCAGCTGCTTGAATGCTCTCCGACAGGCCGTGGCGATGCAGGTAATGCTCGACGATCTGACTGTCCTCGAGCAGCACCGTGATGCGCCCCAGCAGCAGCTTCTGGATATTGCGTTCGAGGACTTTCTCGCCGCTGAGCACCTGCACCTGCTCGTGGTTGGACAGGTGTTCGTCGCGCCAGGCGTCCAGTTCCTTGCCGTAGGAATAGCCTTGCGCCAGCCCGATGGACTGGCTGCTCAGCGAGGTCGGACCTTGCCAGGTCCAGGGGTTGTCGTTGCGTACGTAGAAACGCATGGTCACCCAGCCGATGGGCTCCTCGCCGATCAGCAGCTCCTCGGACTCTTCGCTGTAGGCGCCGACTACGCCATCCACCAGCCCTTCGCGGGCCATCTGCAGGGCGCGCGGCCAGGGAAGGGGTTCGAACAGCGGTGGCTGCGGCAGCACCTGGCCGAGGGCTTCGAGCAGGTAGCCGGGCTTGTCCGGATCGCCAGGGCAGAGGTAGGGGCACCAGTCGTCGCCGGCCAGGCGCAAGGGTTCGGCGCTGGCCAGCGCCGAACAGAGAAGCAGCAGCGGTGAAGCGATTCGCAGCATGTCACGCCCGGGAAGTTGTTTGTCCTTCCGAGTATGGCAGAGCGATATGACGGGATGTGACCGACGCGGCGATGCCGAGCTGGCCGAGCCAGTAGGTGAGCATGATGGCGTAGGAGGAGCCGTCGAAGGCGGCGACGAAGCGGCTGATGCCGATCATCGAGTCGGAGCTGACGAACAGCAGCGCGCCCAGGGCGGCGAACACCCGGCTGGCACTGGCAATCGACGGCACACCGAGACGAGCGATGGCGCGCCAGAGCATGGCACTGATGGTCAGGCTGTACAGCGCGATCGGCAACAGCAGTGGGCCGAGGCCGCGGCTGTAGAGCAGGGCGAACAGGGCGCCGCCCACGCCGCCTGCGATCAGCAGGCCGAGCGGGGCAAGGCGGCGGGTGTCGCCCAGGTAGGCGACCAGGTAGGCGAGATGCGCAAGCAGGAAGGCGGCCAGGCCAGGAACGAAGGCGTTGATCGGCCATTCCAGCAGGATGTCGCCGAGCATCGACAGCACCAGGCCGACGGCAACCCAGCGGCGATAGCCGTCTGCAGGCGTGCCGAGAATCCAGAAGAGCATGGCGAGGACCGGCAGCGGCTTGCACAGCATGCGCAGGGCGGGCAGGTCGAAGGTCACGGCGACCAGGTAGGCGGCACCGCCGATCAGTGCCAAGAGTGCCCAGCGCATGGGGTTCCCTCCCGAGGAAATGAGCGCCCACTGTGCCGCAGCGCGGCGCCTGGCCTACAGGCCGAAGGCGTCAGCGCGAGCGGCTTATGGCGCCGGGTATCGCCGCGTTACTTCACGGCGATGGGGCAGACGAAGGTCTGTGCGGGAGCCACTTCGGCTTCCCAGGGCCGGCGGTAGGCCAGTTCCAGCTTGTCCTCGCCGGCGGCGGTCACGCGGAAGCGCCAGGTGGATTCGCCGGCGCTGCCGACCAGGCCTGCGTCTTCCGGGTTGCTGTAAACCTCCGGGCCGAGCGGGCGCAGCAGGCCGTTGGCGGCGTTGCGCAGTTCCCAGCGGAAGCCGGTGGTGGGATTGCTGGGCAGGATCAGCACGAGTTCCTGGCCGGTGTGCAGTTTCAGTGGCTTGCAGTCGCTGGCGTCTTCCAGGGTGACCACGGGTTTGGTCTGTCCGGCGCAGCCGGCGAGCAGGACCAGGGAGAGGGGCAGCAATGTGCGGTACGACGGCATGACGGCTCCTGGGAGGGGACAGGTTGGGCGGCAGGATAACGCAATCGGGCTTGAAGCGGACTTTGTCCGCTTTGTGCGTGTTTTGGGTTGGGAGTTTCTGCGCCGCTTTTGCGTGTGTTGAGAGATTTTATTTCGCCCCCTCGGGCGAGTTACTTCTTCCAAACGCCGAAGAAGTAACCAAGAAGGCTTGCCCCTCCATCCGGTTTTTCGCTTAGGCGAAAAATACCCTCGTTGAAGCGGAGTTTCAGGGGCACGCCACGACGGGCCATCCCTGGCCCATCGTGGCTCTCGCGACATCCATGTCGCTCAACCCCTGAAACTCCGCTTCAACGAGGCCTCCTGAAAGGGGCAGTTCGGAGTGCTCGGGCGTTTCTCTGGAAGTCTCTTACTAGCCAAAGCCAAAGCCAAAGCCAAAGCCAAAGCCAAAGCCAAAGCCAAAGCTAAAGCCGAGGCAGAGGAGGTAAGGCTTTTCGTAGGAGCGAGCTTGCTCGCGAACCTGGCCTCGCAGCGGAGCGTGTTCGCGAGCAAGCTCGCTCCTACAGGTCGAATCCGCTGCAGGAGCGTGGCATGCCCGCGATCAGTTGGGCGCAGTAAGTCAGCCGGGGAACAAAACCTTCGCCACGTCCCCGTAGCGCTTGGCGAAATGCACCGTCAGCCCTTCCTTCAGATACTCCGGCAGCTCCTCGAAGTCCCCGCGGTTGGGTTCGGGCAGGATCAGTTCGAAGATCTTCTGTCGGCGCGCCGCGATGACTTTCTCGCGGACGCCGCCAATCGGCAGCACCTGCCCGGTGAGGGTCAGCTCGCCGGTCATGGCCACGCCCTTCTTCGGCGCCTGGTTGCGCGCCAGGGACAGCAGGGCGCTGGCCATGGTCACGCCGGCGCTGGGGCCGTCCTTGGGCGTGGCGCCCTCGGGCACGTGCACGTGGATGAACGCCTGGTCGAAGAAGGTCGACTCGCCGCCGTACTTCTTCAGGTTCGAGCTGATGTAGCTGTAGGCGATTTCCGCCGATTCCTTCATCACGTCACCCAGTTGCCCGGTGAGCTTGAAGCCGCGGTTCAGCGTATGGATGCGCGTCGCCTCGATGGGCAGGGTCGCGCCGCCCATGCTGGTCCAGGCCAGGCCGGTGATCACGCCAACGCCGGAGAGGACCTGTTCGGTACGGAACACCGGGGTGCCCAGGTACTCCTCCAGGTCCTTGGCGCCGATCTTCACCACCGAGTCCGGGTCCTCCAGCAGCTTCATCACCGACTTGCGCACCAGCTTGCCGAGTACCTTCTCCAGCTGGCGCACGCCGGCCTCGCGGGCGTAGCCCTCGATCACCGAGCGCAGGGCGGCGTCGTTGATCGACAGGCGATTCTTCGGCACGCCGGCCTTTTCCAGCTGCTTGGGCCACAGGTGACGCTTGGCGATAGCCAGCTTCTCCTCGGCGATGTAGCCGGACAGGCGAATGACTTCCATGCGGTCCAGCAGCGGGCCGGGGATGGAGTCCAGGGTGTTGGCGGTGCAGACGAACAGCACCTTGGACAGGTCCAGGCGCAGGTCCAGGTAGTGGTCGAGGAACTCCACGTTCTGCTCCGGATCGAGCGTCTCCAGCAGCGCCGAGGCGGGGTCGCCCTGGTAGCTGCTGCCGAGCTTGTCGATCTCGTCGAGCATGATCACCGGGTTCATCACCTCGACGTCCTTGAGCGCCTGCACCAGCTTGCCGGGCAGGGCGCCGATGTAGGTGCGGCGGTGGCCCTTGATCTCAGCCTCGTCGCGCATGCCGCCGACGCTGAAGCGGTAGAACGGCCGCCCCAGGCTCTCGGCGATGGATTTGCCGATGCTGGTCTTGCCGACGCCGGGCGGGCCCACCAGCAACACGATGGAGCCGGCGATCTCGCCCTTGAAGGTGCCTACCGCGAGGAATTCGAGGATACGGTCCTTCACGTCCTCCAGCCCCGAGTGGTGCCGGTCGAGGACCTTGCGCGCGTGCTTGAGGTCGAGCTTGTCGACGCCCATCAGTCCCCACGGCACGGAGGTCGCCCAGTCTAGGTAGTTGCGTGTGACAGCATATTCCGGCGAGCCGGTCTCCAGGATCGACAGCTTGTTCAGCTCTTCGTCGATGCGCTTCTTCGCCTGGTCGGGCAGGGTCTTGCCTTCGAGGCGTGCGCGGAATTCATCGGAGTCGGCGCTCTTGTCGTCCTTGGTGATGCCCAGTTCCTGCTGGATGATCTTCAGCTGTTCCTGCAGGAAGAACTCGCGCTGGCGCTCACCGATCTTGCGGTTGACCTCGGCGGACAGCTCCTTCTGCAGGCGCGCGACTTCCACTTCCTTGCGCAGCAGCGGCAGCACCTTCTCCATGCGCTTGAGCATCGGCACGGTGTCCAGCACGCCTTGCAGCTCCGACCCCGGCGCGGTGGTCAGCGCGGCGGCGAAGTCGGTCAGCGGCGACGGGTCGTTGGGGTTGAAGCGGTTGAGGTAGTTCTTCAGCTCTTCGCTGTACAGCGGGTTGAGCGGCAGCAGTTCCTTGATCGCGTTGATCAGGGCCATGCCGTAGGCCTTCACCTCGTCACTGGGATCGCTGGGGGTGTGCGGATATTCCACCTCCACCAGGAAAGGCGGGCGATGACGCTTGATCCAGCCGCGAATGCGCACGCGTGACAGGCCCTGGGCGACGAACTGCAGCTTGCCGCCCTCGCGGCTGGCGTGGTGCACGCGCACCAGGGTGCCGTGCTCGGGCAGGCTGTCCGGGTCGAAGTGGCGCGGATCTTCCGGCGGGTTCTCCATGAAGAACAGCGCCAGGCTGTGGTGCTCGGTCTTGGCAACCAGCTCCAGCGTCTCCGCCCACGGCTCCTCGTTGACGATCACCGGCAGCACCTGCGCCGGGAAGAACGGGCGGTTGTGGATCGGGATGACGTACACCGTGGTCGGCAGGTTCTGCCCCGGCAACACCAGCCCGGTGTTGCTGACCTCTTCGGCGCTGTGGATATCGTGAATCTCGTCGTGGTCGCTCATGAGGCACCTGACTGATTGAACATGACAGTCTAGATGGGGAAACCGGCGCGGGGTTTCAATCCCATGCTGCTGCAGGATATGTCTGAAGGATGTTGCGGCCGATTGTGTCCGACTTGAGCTTACGAACGGATTAGCGGGCGCGGGCGCAGGAAATCGCTGGGCGGCCGGCCGAACTGGCGGCTGAACATGGCGCTGAAGGCGCTGGGTGTGCTGTAGCCCACTTCCAGCGCCACGTTCAGCACGCTTTCGCCCAGGGCCAGACGTTCCAGTGCGGCGAGCAGGCGCGCCTGTTGGCGCCATTGGCCGAAGGTCAGCCCGGTTTCGCGGGAGAACCAGCGCTGTACCGTCTTGCTGTCCACGTTCAGTTTCGCCGCCCACTCGGCCAGGCCGGCGTTTTCTCCGGGCTGGCGCTGGATGGTGCGGCACAGCTCACGCAGGCGCGGGTGCGCCGGCAGGGGCAGGTGCAGCGGCAGCATGGGGTCTTCGCGCAGTTCATCCAGCATCAGGCCGAGGACGCGACCTTCGCGGGAATCCGGCGTTACTTCGCCGCTGATCGACAGCGCCGCCAGGATCAGCTCGCGCAGCAACGGCGAGACCGCCAGCACGCAGCAGTCCGGCGGCAGGTGCGGGGCGCTGCCCGGCTCCACATAGAGCGTGCGTACCTGCACGTCGCCGACCATGCGCGTCCAGTGCTCCACGCCGGCGGGTATCCACAGGCCACGGTTGTCCGGCACCACCCACTGGCCGCTGGCACTACCCACTACCAGCACGCCGCGCACGGCGTAGAGCAGCTGCGCGCGGTGATGGCTGTGCGCGGGCACCTGGTGACCATCGGGGAAATCCAGGGCGACAGCGGCTACCGGACTGGCGGCCCGTTCGTCGCCGTGGTTTTCCACTGGTTGAGGCGAAATGTCCTTTTTGCGCATCTGGATGCCTGTTTGTCGTTAGACGACCACTTTCCTCCATCGTTAGGCTGCTGAACAGTCCCCATCTGCTTCGATGATCCCGCCATGACCGACATGTCCGTAATCGCCGAGCAACTGGCTCGTATCGCCAGTCTGCTCGAACAATCCCTGCCGGCGCGCGCCGAGCTGGCGCTGGAAGAGGGCGCTATCGCCCATCTCTGGGAGTACCGCCAGGGCCAGCCGCGCCTGACGCCGGTGATCGAGCCGGCGCTGATCGCCTTTGACGACCTTCGCAATGTCGACCGGCAGAAGGCGCTGATCGAACAGAACACCCGCCAGTTCGTCTCCGGTCGGCCGGCCAACAATGTGCTGCTGACCGGCGCGCGCGGCACCGGCAAGAGTTCGCTGGTGAAGGCCTGCCTGCACGCCTTTCATGCCGAAGGCCTGCGCCTGATCGAGGTGGACAAGGAACACCTGGCCGACCTGCCGCAGATCATCGACCTGCTGCGCCATCGCCAGGAGCGCTTCATCCTGTTCTGCGACGACCTCTCCTTCGAGGATGGCGAAACCGGCTACAAGGGCCTGAAGACCGTGCTCGACGGGTCGGTGGCCGGGCAGTCCGGCAACGTACTGATCTACGCGACCTCCAACCGCCGCCACCTGCTGGCCGAGCGTGCCGAGGACAATCTGTCCTTCCAGCGCAGCGAGAGCGGCGAGCTGCACCCGGGCGAGGCGGTGGAGGAGAAAATCTCGCTCTCCGAGCGTTTCGGCCTGTGGATATCTTTCTATGCCTTCAGCCAGGATCAGTACCTGGAAGCGGTCGCGCGCTGGCTGGAATACCACGGCCTGGGCGGCGTTGCGCTGGAGGAGTGGGAACAGGCGGCGACCCGCTGGGCGACCCATCGCGGGTCGCGATCCGGGCGGATCGCCGCGCAGTTCGCCCGGGATTTCGCCGGGCGTCGGCTTTAGCCTTTAGAACGCCACTTTTATCCCCGCCTGGATGCCACGCCCGCCAGCCGGCACGCTGTCGCGCAGGATCGAACTGGCGTAGCGCACGGTCTGGTTGGTCAGGTTCTCGCCCTTGACGAAGGCCAGCCAGCGGCTGTCGCCCAGGTCGAAGCGGTAGCCGAGGCTGGCGCCGAGGGTGGTGTAGCCGTCGGTGCGCAGTTCGTTCTCTGGTACGCGATTCTGGTCGGCGGCGTATTCCACGTCGACCCGCGCCTGCCACTGCTGCAGCTCCCAGAGCAGCGCGCTGTTCAGGCGTAGCGGGGCGATGCGTGGCAGCGCTTCGCCGGTGTCCTTGTTCTTCGCGCGGGTGTAGTCGCCGGACAGCTCCAGGTCGAAGCGGCCGTAGGGGCTGTCCAGCAGGTGGATGCGGTCCTGCGCCTCGACGCCGTAGAAGTCTGCTTTCACACCGCTATAGAGGTATTCCGGCAGCGCCTCACCGTCGCCGGCATCTACTACCGCACCTTCCTCATCGCGGTAGCGTCCGCTGGCCAGCAGGCCGATGTAGTTGGAGAAGCGGCTGTAGAACACGCCGACACTGCCCTTGTGCCGGCCGTTGTCGAAGCGCAGGGCGAGGTCGGTGGAAACGGCTTTTTCCTTGCTCGCGTCCGCGTCGCCCACTTCATAGGTGCCGGTGGCCGCGTGAGCGCCGTTGGCATAGAGCTCGTAGAAAGTCGGAGCGCGTTCGGTGTAGGCGAGGGTGGCGGCCAGCGACCAGATCGGCGTCAGCTTGTACACCGCGCCGCTGGACAGGCTGCCAGCGGTGAAGCTGCGTGAGCCGTCGTTCTCGGCGAAGCGCTCGTTGTCCTTGGCATTGGGATCGATGCGCGTGTGCTCGGCGCGACCACCCAGGTTCAGCGCCAGGCGCTCGGTGGCCTGCCAGTTCTCCAGGAAGAACAGTGCCGCACTGTCGGTCTCGGTATGCGGCACGAAGGCTTCTTCGCCCAGCGCGGAGAAGCGGCTGTTGGCGACCTGCGCGCCGACGATGCCTTCCACCGGCCCGATCGGTTTATGCCGGGCTTCGATACGCGCCTCGTAGCCGTCGTTCTTGAAGGTGGTGCCAGTCTCGCCGTCCTCGATTTCCTTGTGCTGATACTCGGTGTAGGCCGCGTCCAGCTTGACCGCGCTGAAGGGGCCGTCGAGGTCGCGGATTTCCGAGGCGAAGGCGTAACGGTCCTGCTGCATCTTCAGGCGTACGTCGTCCTCGGCGGGCGAGCCGTAGTTGCTGTCGTAGCCGCTGTAGGACAGGCCCGCATAGCCGTGATCCCAGTGGTAGCTGCCACCGATGGCGCCGCTGTCCTGGCGGCCGTCGCTGTTGTTCACGCGGTGCTTGGAGTCGTCGCCGTCGGTTTGGCGCTGGCGCGCGGAGTGGGCGTAACCGGGGATGCGCAGGTCGTTGAACTCGCGGGAGCCTGCGTCCAGGTGCAGGGCGAAGTTGCCGTCGCCGGCTTCGAGCGCGCCGGCAGCACTGCGGGTGGTGTCCGAGCCGCCGTAGCGCAACTCGCCCTGGCCGTGGATGCCGTCCACCGGTTCGCTGGGGATGCGGTTGTCGAAACTGTTGACCACGCCGCCGATGGCGTTACCGCCGTAGAGCAGTGCGGCCGGGCCGCGCACGACTTCGATGCGCTCGACCACGTTGGGGTCTTCCGGCACGGCGTGGTCGTAGGACAGCGACGAGGCGTCCAGCGCGCCGACGCCATTGCGCAGGATGCGGATACGGTCGCCGTCCATGCCGCGGATCACCGGGCGGCTGGCGCCGGGGCCGAACCAGGTGGAGGACACGCCCGGCGTGCCATTGAGGGTTTCGCCCAGGCTGCCTTTCTGGCGCAGGGTCAGTTCGTCGCCCTGCAGCACGCTGCTGGGCGCCGCGGGGGAGGAATCGCCCAGCGGGTTGGCGGTAATCACCTGTGGCTCCAGTTCGGTGGGGGCGGCATCGGCCAGCGAAGGCGCACTGGCGCAGAGGGCGATGCCCAGCGGTGCGAAACGCCAGCGCGGGCGGGGAAGTGATGGGGGCATGACGAACTCCTGATTTTTCTTCTGGCAAAGCGATCCCCTCCCTTCGTGGTCAGGGATGCGCCAGGCGGCGGGAAGGGGAAGATGGGGAAGTGTTGTTTGTTATAACATAACATATCTATCGGTTAGCAAAAATTTCCTGCTTAGATGATTTCGTGCGGAGCCTGGTGGCGAGTTGCGCCGGGTTGCACCTGCTGGCTGGGCAGGTCGATGGAATTTTCGTACCATGCTCAAAATTTGATCAGATCGCGCCATGTTCGATACCCGTCTCGCCACGCTGCCCGACCAGGCTGACCAGCACGCCCATGACCATCACCAGTTGGTGATGTCCCTGAGCGGCCGTGCGGAGTTCGAGATAGGCGGTACCGCCGGCGAGGTCTGCCGCATGCGCGCATGCCTGGTGCCAGGAGATGTCGGGCACCAGTTCGCCGGGCTGGGCGACAACCGGATGCTGATCGTCGATCTGACCGAGGCGGGTGCCGGCGAGCAGGACCGCGAGCTGCTGGCGAGGCTCTTCGATATGCCGCGCTACCCGACGCTGGATGCGGACTTCCAGAACCTGCTCAGCTACGCCGGGGCGGAAATCGCCCGCTACGGCGATGACCCGCTGCTCGCCCGTGCCCTGGGTGGTGTGTTGCTGCGAGCATTGCACCTGCGGCTGTTCGGCGAAGACCGTGCGCCGCGCAACGGGCCGCTGGATCTGGAGCGGCTGGATGGCTACATCGCCGATCATCTTTCCCGGCGCATCACCGTGGCGGAGCTGGCGCAGGTCGCCTGCCTGAGTCCGAGCCATTTCCATGCGCAGTTCAAGGACCGTGTCGGCCTCACGCCGCACCAGTACCTGCTGCGCCAGCGCCTCGACCGCGCCGCGCGCCTGCTGCGGGAAACCGAGCTGCCATTGGTCGGCGTAGCCGGGGAGTGCGGCTTCTCCAGCCAGAGCGCATTGACCACCGCGATGCGCCGTTACCTGGGGTTGACCCCGGGCAACCTGCGCCGCTGCTGAATCGCAGGGCTGCGCGCCGTGAGTTGCTGATCGATTGGTCAGGTATCGCCCTTCGGGCGCCGGAGTCTTTTGCAAGAACTCCAGAGCTTTCAGCAAGAATTTCGCAGGGTGCAACCCATAGAGTCCGCCCACCGCGTTGCTGGTGTTCCAAGGTGCAACCCGGTCAGACCAAGAACAACAGCCAGCTCGATACGCGGGAGGGGCGCCATGCCCATCACCGGTTCTGTCTTTGCCTGTCGCGCGCCTGCACCTGGCCGCGCCACTTCCTTCACGGCCCGGCCTGCAGCGCCTGCCCGTGGCCTCGCGCCGTCACCGGTCGGACCGGTGCAACCGCATCGCCTGCTTTCTGTACAATCCGCGCCCTCGCGCGCCGGCCACTCCCTGCCGCTTCTTCATGCGTGCGTGTGCTCAATTTCAGTCACTGCCGACGAGCTTCCTCGCCAGCCCCGTATTGTGCGGCTGGAGATAACTCGTCGGGAGCAGGACGCCGACTCCGGCGCCTGAAGGATGACCGGGCAACGCCCGGGAAACGGCCCGCACCTCGCCCACCGGCGAAGGCGGGGCGGAAGTCGCCGTGGTGAGACGGCGGCTGCAGGATGACGCCAGCAAGGACGAGGGCGTGCCTGCGTCGGGATGCGTAGCGGTTCGGTGCCTGTTTGGCATCACGCGCAACCCGGTTTGCCTGTGAGCAAGCGCTAACCGGTCGGCGTCAACCACGCCGGCTGCCAGTCAAGGGTCCGCGATACCCCGCGTACCCGGATAAAAACAAGCTGTAGGGGAGTCCCCATGAGCGTCAACACGCCAACACTGATCACTTTCGTGATCTACATCGCGGCCATGGTTCTGATCGGCTTGGCCGCCTATCGTTCGACCAACAACTTCTCCGACTACATCCTCGGTGGCCGTAGCCTCGGCAGCTTCGTCACCGCCCTGTCGGCCGGTGCTTCGGACATGAGCGGCTGGCTGCTGATGGGCCTGCCCGGCGCCATCTACCTGTCGGGCATCTCGGAAAGCTGGATCGCCATCGGCCTGATCTGCGGCGCCTACCTGAACTGGCTGTTCGTTGCCGGTCGCCTGCGCGTGCATACCGAGCACAACGGCAATGCGCTGACCCTGCCGGACTACTTCAGCACCCGCTTCGAGGACAACAGCCGCATCCTGCGGGTGATCTCCGCGCTGGTGATCCTGGTGTTCTTCACCATCTACTGCGCCTCCGGCATCGTCGCCGGCGCCCGCCTGTTCGAAAGCACCTTCGGCATGTCCTACGAGACCGCGCTGTGGGCCGGTGCCGCCGCGACCATCGCCTACACCTTCGTCGGTGGCTTCCTGGCGGTGAGCTGGACCGACACCGTGCAGGCCTCGCTGATGATCTTCGCGCTGATCCTCACTCCGGTGATCGTGCTGTTCGCCACCGGTGGCGTGGAGCCGACCTTCGCTGCCATCGAGCTGAAGGACGCCGCCAACTTCGACATGTTCAAGGGCGCTTCCTTCGTCGGCGTGCTGTCGCTAATGGCCTGGGGCCTGGGCTACTTCGGCCAGCCGCACATCCTGGCGCGCTTCATGGCCGCTGATTCGGTGAAGTCGATCCCGGCAGCCCGCCGCATCTCCATGACCTGGATGATCCTCTGCCTGGGTGGCGCCGTCGCCGTCGGCTTCTTCGGCATCGCCTACTTCCAGGCGCACCCGGAGCAGGCTGGCGCAGTTGGCGAGAACCACGAGCGCATCTTCATCGAACTGGCAAAGATCCTGTTCAACCCGTGGATCGCCGGCGTGCTGCTGTCCGCCATCCTCGCTGCCGTGATGAGCACCCTGAGCTGCCAGTTGCTGGTGTGCTCCTCGGCGCTGACCGAAGACTTCTACAAGGCCTTCCTGCGCAAGAACGCCAGCCAGTTGGAGCTGGTGTGGGTCGGTCGCGCCATGGTGCTGCTGGTCGCGCTGGTGTCCATCGCCCTGGCCGCCAACCCGGAAAACCGCGTCCTGGGCCTGGTGTCCTACGCCTGGGCCGGCTTCGGTGCCGCTTTCGGTCCGCTGGTGCTGTTCTCCGTGCTGTGGAAGGGCATGACCCGCAACGGCGCGCTGGCCGGCATTATCGTCGGTGCGGTCACCGTGATCGTCTGGAAGCAGTTCGGCTGGCTCGGCCTGTACGAGATCATCCCGGGCTTCATCCTCTCCAGCATCTCCATCGTGGTGTTCAGCCTGATCGGCTCGGCACCGTCGAAGGCGATGATCCAGCGCTTCGAGGAAGCCGAGGCGGAATACGCCGAGGCCACTCAGCCGGCCGGCACTGCGGTGACCAGCCGCTGATCCCTAGCTGAATGAAAAAGGCCGCGCTCCCGCAAGGGGCGCGGCCTTTTTTTGTGGCGTCAGGATTGGCTTTTCTGTAGGAGCGAGCTTGCTCGCGAACCCCCTTGATGCCGTGGGTGTCGGGCAGGTTCGCGAGCAAGCTCGCTCCTACAGGTCATGGCTCCGTGCTGACCTGTGCGTAGGAGCGGACTCCGTCCGCGATGCCCATCGGCGCGATGTGAATCTATCGCGGACGGAGTCCGCTCCTACGCTAGTCGGTGAGCCCGGCGTGTGGCGATTAATGCGAGGCGTGCCCGCCACTCATCGCCGCCGCATACCGCCAGCAGGCGAACAGGCACAGCAGCAGGCCGACCACCGCCAGCGCGCCGCCAACGTAGCCGATCCACTCCAGCCCCATGCCCACCGCCACGCGGCTGCCCAGCAGCGCACCGCCGCCGATACCGACGTTGTACAGGCCGGAGAACATCGCCATGGCCACGTCGGTGGCGTCGTGGGCCAGTTGCAGGACCTTGGCCTGCAGCGCCAGGCCGAAGCAGAGGATCGCCGCGCCCCAGAACAGGCTCAGGCCCAGTAGCGCCGTGGGCGAATGGGAAAGCGGCATCAGCAGCAGGAGCGAGCCGCCGAGCACGGCGATGGCCAGGCACGGGAAGGCGCGCGGGAAGCGCTCGCTGTAGCGGCTGAAGAGGATCGAACCGAACATCCCGGCGCCGCCGAATAGCAGCAGGAGCAGCGTGGTCTGCCGGCTGTCCAGCGCGGCGATTTCCCGCGCGAAGGGCTCGATGTAGCTGTAGGCGGTGAATTGCGCGGTGATCACCAGCACGGTGAGCACGTACATCGACACCAGCGCCGGGCGGCGCAGCAGCAGTGGCAGGCTGCGCAGCGAACCGGAGTTCTGGCTCGGAAGCAGCGGCAGCGCGCGGGCCAGCCAGAGCACCACGACCACCGAGACGCCGGCAATCGCCAGGAAGGTGGTGCGCCAGCCCATCGCTTCACCCAGCACGCGGCCCAGCGGAATGCCCAGCACCATCGCCAGGATGGTCCCGGTGGCCAGCAGGCCAAGGGCTTTCGCCTGCTGCCCCGGCGGCGCCACGCGCACGGCGAGCGAGGCGGTGATCGACCAGAACACCGCGTGGGCGAAGGCGATGCCGAAGCGGCTGATCATCAGCACCGTGAAGTTCCAGGCGAAGCCGGAGAGCACGTGGCTGACGATGAACAGGCAGAAGATCACCACCAGCAGGCGGCGGCGCTCCATGTTGCGGGTCAGCTGCATCAGCGGCAGCGAGGCCAGCGATACTACCCAGGCGTAGAGCGTGAGCATCAGGCCGGTCTGTTCCGGGCGCATGTCGAAGCTTGCGCCGATGTCGCTGAGCAGGCCCACCGGGACGAACTCGGTGGTGTTGAAAATGAAGGCGGCGATGGCCAGGGCGATGACGTTCAGCCAGCTGCCAGTGCGGGTGTCTTGCGCGGTTGTCATGGGAATCCTGAGGTGAAGTGGGGCTCAGGCCGTGCCTTGGGATCACGCACGCGGCGTGTCGCGGGCAAAGAAGAATTGTTGTTGCGGCGGAGTGCAATTCTAACCGCGCATCCCGGCCCGCGCACGGCAAAGGGACGCCTGCGCGGGCGCAGCGGCAGGCTCAGGCGGCGTTGTCGATCAGCGGATCGGCTGCCTGCGCGGCTTCTTCGGCCAGCCAGTCGAGGAACGCGCGCACTGGCGGGTGGCGCTCGCGCCCTGGCACGCACAGTGCGGTATAGCGCGCGCCGGGCACGTTGATCTCTGGGCGATACGGCACCAGCAGGCCCTTCTCCACGCACTCCGACACCAGCAGCGAACTGGCCAGTACCAGGCCCTGGCCGGCGATCGCCGCCTGCAGGGCGTAGAACTCCTCGTCGTACTCGCGTTGCACGGCGCAGGTCAGCAGGCATTCCTCGCCGGCCATTTGGCACCAGGCCTTCCAACCGCGTTCGTAGAGCTGGGAATTGTGCCAGCGCACACTGATCATTTCCGGTACTTCCACGTCGGCGCTGGCCACCAGCGTTGGCGCGCCATAGACGGCGAAGCGTTCGGCCAAAAGGAACTGGCTGTGCATGCGCGGGTAGTCGCCGAAGCCGTAGCGGATCGCCAGGTCGACGCTGGCGTCCTGCTGCAGGTCGAGCAGCTCGCATTGGCTGTCCAGGCGCAGGCGGATATGCGGGTGGCGTGCGTAGAAACGGCCCAGGCGCGGCACCAGCCACAGCGCGGCGAAGGCCGGCGTGGTGGAGATCGTCAGGCTGCTGGCACTGCGCTGCGGGCGCAGGCTGTCCACTGATTGCGAGACCTCCAGCAGCGCGCCGTGCAGGCTGCGGAACAGCCGCTCGCCGGACTCGGTCAGGCGCACCTGGCGCGGCAGACGCTCGAAGAGTGGCAGGCCCAGCCATTCCTCCAGTGCGCGGACCTGGTGGGATACCGCCGTCGGCGTCACCGCCAGTTCCTCGGCGGCGGCCTTGAAGCTCAACTGACGCGCAGCGGATTCGAAGGTGCGCAGGGCTGGAAGCGGCAGATTGGCGAACATTCGATGCTCCATGGGTGAGTTGAATTCATCTGAAGGGAGATTCCCTCAGTTGTCCGTCTTTCTGCCGGTAAATAGCTTAGGCAGCAATTGGAGGCCATTCAGGACCTTCCCAGTGTACACCTCAAGCAAGGAAAGACAGATGAACAGAGTTCTTGCCATTCACGCTAGCCCCCGCGCCGACCGCTCCCATTCCCGCCGTCTGGTGGAAGGCTTTCTCGCCGCGCTGCCGCAAGCTGAGATCACCCGCCGCGAGGTTGGCCGCGCGAACCTGCCTCATGTCAGCGAAGGGTTCATTGCTGCCGCCTTCCACCCGCTGGGTGAGCAGCGCCCCGCCGAGTTGCAGGCCGAGCTGGCACTCAGCGACGAGTTGGTCGACGAACTGCTCGCCCACGACCTGCTGGTGATTTCCGCGCCGATGTACAACTTCAGCGTGCCCAGCGGGTTGAAGGCCTGGGTCGACCAGATTGTCCGTGTTGGCCGCACGGTCGACCTGCTCGTGAAAGATGGCGAGGCGGAATACAAGCCGCTGGTCACGGGGCGAAAGGCATTGATCGTCACCAGCCGTGGTGGTGCAGGTATGGGCCCAGGCGGCGCACTCGAGTGGATGAACCATGCCGACGTCTGGCTGCGTGTGGCCCTGGGTTTCATCGGCATCGACGATGTACAGGTGATCGCCGCCGAAGGCGAGGAAGGTAATCCGGAGGCATTCCGTGTGTCCTATCAACAGGTCGAAAAGGCCCTGGCCGACCTCGCCGAGAGCGAGTGGGCGCGTGCGTGATGGCCTGGGCGATGCTGATGGTGGCGGCGGTGTTCGAGGTGATGTTCGCGGTGTCGATGAAGTACGCCGAGGGCTTCACCCGGCCGTTGCCGACCGTGGTGACGGTGCTCGCGGTGATCGGCGGAATCTTCTTCCTCACTCTGGCGATGCGCCAGTTGCCGGTGAGCATCGCCTACCCGATCTGGACCGCCATCGGCACGCTGGGCACGGTGTTCTTCGGCTTCCTGCTGCTGGGCGAGGCGCTGACCCTGACCAAGCTGGCGTCGGTCGCCCTGATCATCGCCGGCGTGGCCGGGCTGCGGGCCTGATGCTAAGGTGCCGCGCATTCTCCGCACGACGACACCCACATGACCGACAAACCGAAGAACCCGCTGCACGGCGTGACCCTGGAAGCGATCCTCAACCAACTGGTGGCGCAGTACGGCTGGGACGGATTGGCCAAACGCATCGATATCCGCTGCTTCAAGAACGACCCGAGCATCAAGTCCAGCCTGACCTTCCTGCGTCGCACGCCGTGGGCGCGGGAGCAGGTCGAGGCGTTGTACGTGAAGTCCGCCCAAAAGAGTTGAGGGTGGGACGTGGGTGGGAGCGGACTTTGTCCGCGATGGCTCCGCATCGCCCCGGAAGTCATCGCGGACGGAGCCCGCTCCTTCGGCTCATGTCGGCATCGGTGCTTCTGGTCTCCGGTTTAAAGTGCACGGAAAAGCCGGGTGTTCTGGTGTAGGAGCGAGCTTGCTCGCGAACCCGCCTGGCACCGAGGCATCAAGCGGTTCGCGAGCAAGCTCGCTCCTACAGGTTTACCGCCAGCTCACCCGCAGGTTATCCAGCCGCTCCTGGCAGCCCGTGCTGATCCCCGGTTCCAGGTAACTCGACAACATGGGGGCCATGCCCTTGAGCACCTGTACCGGCAGCGCCGAGGTGAACTTGAAGTTGTCCGACTCGCTGCCGGCGACGTAGGCGGTCAGCGTGCCGAAATGGCGGGGGCCGATGTAGAAGACGAAGGTCGCCGTGCGGTTCATCGCCTTGGAGCTCTTCACCCAGCCGCTGCGCGTCACGCTCTCGATGCGGTTGTCGCCGGTGCCGGTCTTGCCGCCCATCACCAGTGCGTTGCCATTGGCCAGCTTGAAGGTGCCTGACAAGCGCCGCGCGGTACCCGCGTCCACCACCTGCGAAAGCGCAGTGCGCAGAGCCTGGGCAACCTCCGAACGCATCACCTGGCGACCGCTGCCCGATTCCGGGCCGAGGGTCACCTCATAGGGCGTGGCGGCGGCGAAGTGCAGGCTGTCGATGCGCAGGGTCGGCTGGCGCACACCATCGTTGAGGATGATCCCCATCAGCTCCGCCAGCGCGGCGGGGCGATCCCCCGAACTGCCTAGCGCGGTGGCCAGCGACGGCACCAGGTGGTCGAAGGGGTAGCCCAGGCGCTTCCACTGTTCATGCAGGTCGAGGAAAGCTTCCACCTCCAGCATGATGCGGATGCGCTTGTCGCGGGCGTACTTGTGCCGCGACTTGAACAGCCAGCCATAGACCTCCTTGCGCTCGGCGCCGCTGGCGGCCACGGCGTCGGCGAAGGTCGCCGCCGGCTGGCGTTGCAGGTAGCCCAGCAGCCACAGTTCCAGCGGGTGCACGCGGGCGACGTAGCCCTGGTCATTGAGGTCGAAGGCGCCCGGCCCATAGCGGGTGTAGAGGTCCTCGATGCGCTTGTCGGTGAGCTTGTCGCCAGCGTACTTGCCCTGCTTCAGACGGTCCTGCAGGAAGGCGGCGAAGGTTGGCAGATCGGCCTGGGGCTGCAGGTAGCGATGGATCGCCGCCAGCCGCACCGGCCAGGCGCGCAGGCCATCGAGGAAGGTATTCAGGCGGTCGTCGTTGTCCTTGCCCTTGTACTTCTGCCAGAAGCGCAGCAGGTAGACCTGGCTTTCCTTGTCGACGAAGCGGTCGAGGTAGTCCTGCCGGCGCGGGTCCTTGTCATCGGCCAGCACCGCAACCTTGCTGCCCTCGTTGGCGTAGATATCGTGGCGCACCAGATCGCGCAGAAGGCGCACGAAGGGCAGGTTGATCGATTCGCGCAGCGCGTCCTGCAGGGTCGGGATGCGGCCGTTGTCTTCCTTGCGGAAGTTGCTGAAGGTGTGCACGCCGCCGCCGGTGAAGAAGCTTTCATAGGGGCTGGCGGAGTACTTGCGCTGCAGCGCGGCGGCGAGCATGTCCGGCAGATCGCGGTCCTTGGCGGCGATCAGGTAGTCGATGGACCAGCGGCTGATGAAGTCCAGCGGTTCTATCTGCACCTTCTTGAGCTCGGCGACGGTCAGCGGCGCGTACTGCTGGTGCAGGTCGGCGATGGTTTCCAGGTAGGTGGCGAGCACGCGCAGCTTGGCGGTCGAACCCAGTTCCAGCTTGCTGCCCTCGTTGATGTCGAAGGGCTGCTCGGTGCTGTCGGTCTGCACTCGCACGCGGTTGCCGCTGGGGGTGCGCTCGAACAGGGTGAAGCTGTAGCGCACGTCCCTGGTCTTGTCCTTGGACAGCAGGTGCTCGCCGAACAGACCGATCTGCTCGGCGAAGTCCGGGTCGGACAGGTGCCGCAGGTAGCCGGTGACCTGTTCCTGCAGTTCATGTTGCAGGGTCGTGGTGAAGCTCATGTCGAAGCGGTCGAGGTCGTACAGCGGCACGTCGAGCATGCCGGCCAGGCGGGTGCGCGCAAGACCGATGCCCTTGTTGTTCTCCAGCGGGGTGAAGCTGGGTTCGCTGCGCGGATCGCGGAACACCAGCTTCTGCTTGAGCGCCGCGTCGCGCAGTTCCGGGGCGATCACGTTGTTCTGTGCCAGCAGACGCAGGTAGCTGTCGGTCAGCACGGCCAGTTGGTCGCGGCCACGGGCGAGGTACCAGGAAGGCCGGCGGTGGGCAATCATCAGCGAAACGACCTGGCGCAGCGCCTTGCCCTGCGCGGCAAGCTCCGCACCGGAGGCGGGCGGGGCGTTTAGCAGCTTGTTGACCTGCTGGTAGTCGGCGCCGTACCAGATCCACAGGCCATCGGGCAGGCCGCTCACTTCGCCGTAACCCGGCTGCGCGGAGAGCGGCACCGAATTGAGATAGGTGAGGGCGACGTTGCGCCGTGCGGCCATGTTCTCCGCGCCGTTCTGGTAGGTGCGCACGCTGGCCGAAGCCATCTGCCGCAGCTTGTCGGTGATGGAATTGGTGCGACCGTCTTCGGAGTGGCGGTATTTCTCGATCTGCGTGGCCAGGGTGCTGCCGCCGGGGGCGTGGTTGCCCAACCCGACCAGCTTGCCCACCTGCGCCACGGAGGCCTGGGTGAAGCGGCTCCAGTCGATGGCCGGGTTCAGGTAGGGGCGGTCGGGATCGAGCAGGTCGCGGTTCTCGATGTACAGCAGGCTGTTGACGATGGCCGGTGAGATGCTCTCGAAGTTGGCGTAAAGCCGCTGCGGGTAGCGGAAGTTATAGATTGGCAAGCCGCGGCAGTCGGCGATGTCGACGCCGGCCTGGGCCTTCTCCGGGTAGGGCGGGAACATCCCGTGGCCGGTGTACTGCATCAGCGGATCGGAGAAGCGCGCCTGGCTCAGGGTGACGAAGTTGCGCTCGTGCAGGCGGCCCAGGAAGGTCGGCAACTGTTGATAGCCCAGGCGCCGATCGAAGGGGCCGCCTTGTGGATAAACCACATCGTCGGTGCTGCCCTGTTCCAGGCTCCAGGTCAGGCCGGTGGCGTAGCGTGCCAGCTCGCGCGCCTGCAGCTTGGAGGTGCGCGCTTCATACAGCAGCGCCGCCCCCATGGCGGCGAGCAAAGGCAGGAGAAACAGGAAGAGAAGAAGGAAGCGGTGGTGATGCACTTTCTGTGGGGAAAGGCCGGGCCCCGGACTTCCCGGTTGGCCTGCCACTTGCGTACCGGAATGCTTCGAGTTGCCCATATTCACGCCCCGCCCATGCTTGTACGACAGCCCAGGTAGCGAACTCCGCCCACGTGATGGCCGACGCCCCTCCCGGCGCCGCGAAAGCCCCTAACCTGCGGCTTTCCTAAGTTCCAGCGTAGTTGGCGGCGAAAAATCTGCGCGCCGCCAGGTACCGTTCGTGGCTCGCCGGATTGATTTGCCGACGGCCAGCAGGTGGAATGTGATTATTTGGACAGGAATGGCCGCCGATGCGTTCGTACTTTTTGCCCCTGGCCGCGCTGCTGGGCGTTTCGTTGAACCTCGCCGCCGCGCCGATGCCCTTCTATAAATGGCAGAGCAGGCTCGATGGCGCCTATACCTGCCAGCAGACATCACCGGGCAGTGGCTGGCAGAAGATCGGCGGACCGTTCAGTGATGCCGGGTGCCGCAAGGCGTTGCCGCAGACGCCGCCGCCCAAGGGGCTGGCGGTGCCCAAGTCGTTGAGGACGCCGTAGCCCGACACCTGCGCAGGAGCGGATTCATCCGCGATCGCCTCTCCCCACTCACGGATATCGCCATGACCGACCACGACGCCCGAATCCGCCAGAGCTGGCAGGCCAACGCCGATGCCTGGACCCGCGCGGTGCGCGAGCAGCGCATCGAGAGCCGGCGGCTGGTCACCGACGCGGCGATCCTCGCCGCAATTGCCGAAGGTCCGGCACGCCGTGTGCTGGATATCGGTTGTGGCGAAGGCTGGTTGTGTCGTGTGCTGGCCGAGAAGGGCAGCGAGTGTGTCGGCGTGGATGCTTCCGCACCGCTCATTGAAGCCGCGCAAATGGCGGGCGGTGGGCGCTATGAAGTGATGGATTACGCGGGGCTCATCGAAGCCGGAGATTCACTCGGCCAGTTCGACGCCCTGGTGTGCAATTTCGCCTTGCTCGACGAGTACATCGCGCCATTGCTCGGCGCACTTCGCGAGCGGCTCAATCCCGGCGGGCGGCTGCTGATCCAGACCGTTCACCCTTGGACTGCCTGCGGTGACGCGCCCTATGTGGACGGTTGGCGCCTGGAAGACTTCGCTGCCTTCGGCGGTGAGTTCAGCGCACCGATGCCCTGGTTCTTCCGCACCCTGGAGTCCTGGCTGGCGCTACTGGCCGCCAGCGGCTGGCGCCTGCGGCAACTGCGCGAACCGCGCCATCCGGACACCGGCAAACCCTGCTCGCTGCTGCTGGAGGTGCAGCCGCTGGGGGGCTGAACCGCTCTGCACCGGCCCTGTTGGCGCGGGCAGATGTGGCGATACGCCGCTATCCCTTTGGTCACATTGCACCTTGGTGGTGCAGACGATTCCCACGGACTTGTGTAACACTCGCCCGCGACCTCAGCCGTGGTCCTCCCGCAATGCCTACGTCCGCTTCACAAGAGCGGGCAGCCTCTTCCGGTGTGCCGTCCTGGAACTGCCAGACACTTCTCCCTCCGTGCCGCCCGGCGCGGTGGCGAAGCCTTTTCGGCGGTTCCGCATCCCGACTGCACTTAGAGTCCTCAGCTGATATTTCCCAAGAACAAAATGAGGTTGCATCACCATGTCGTCCCACGATCTCCAAAGGGATCTCAACGAGCGGCACATCCGTCTCATGGCCCTGGGCGCCTGCATCGGCGTCGGTCTCTTCCTCGGCTCCGCCAAGGCCATCCAGATGGCCGGCCCGGCCATCATGCTTTCCTACATCATCGGCGGTCTCGCCATCCTCGTGATCATGCGCGCCCTCGGCGAGATGGCCGTGCACAATCCCGTGGCCGGCTCCTTTGCCCGTTACGCCCAGGACTACCTCGGCCCGCTGGCCGGCTATCTGACCGGCTGGAACTACTGGTTCCTCTGGCTGGTGACCTGCGTCGCGGAGATCACCGCGGTGGCCATTTACATGGGCATCTGGTTCCCCGACGTGCCGCGCTGGATCTGGGCGCTGGCCGCGCTGGCGAGCATGGGCACCATCAACCTCATCGCCGTGCGTGCCTTCGGTGAGTTCGAGTTCTGGTTCGCCCTGATCAAGATCGTCACCATCGTCGCCATGATCCTGGCCGGCGCCGGCATGATCTTCTTCGGCCTGGGCAACGGCGGCATCGCCACCGGCATCTCCAACCTGTGGAGCAACGGCGGCTTCATGCCCCACGGCATCACCGGCGTGCTGATGTCGCTGCAGATGGTGATGTTCGCCTACCTGGGCGTGGAGATGATCGGCCTCACCGCCGGCGAAGCGAAGAACCCGCAGAAGACCATCCCCGGTGCGATCAACTCGGTGTTCTGGCGCATCCTGCTGTTCTACGTGGGCGCGCTGTTCGTGATCATGTCGATCTACCCGTGGAACGAGATCGGCACCCAGGGCAGCCCCTTCGTGATGACCTTCGAGCGCATGGGCATCAAGACCGCCGCCGGCATCATCAACTTCGTGGTGATCACCGCCGCGCTGTCGTCCTGCAACGGCGGCATCTTCAGCACCGGCCGCATGCTCTACAGCCTCGCCCAGCATGGCCAGGCCCCGGCCGTGTTCGCCAAGACCTCCAGGGGCGGCGTGCCGCGCAATGCACTGCTGCTGTCGATCTTCGCGCTGCTGCTGGGCGTGCTGCTGAACTATCTGGTACCCGAGAAGGTGTTCACCTGGGTGACCTCCATCGCCACCTTCGGGGCGATCTGGACCTGGGCGATGATCCTGCTGGCGCAGCTGAAGTTCCGCCGCGGCCTCTCCGCCGCCGAAGCCGGCAAGCTGCAGTTCAGGATGTGGCTGTATCCGATCAGCTCGTACCTGGCCATGGCCTTCCTGGTGCTGGTGGTGGTGCTGATGGCGTTCTTCGAGGACACCCGCATCGCGCTGTACATCGGCCCGGCCTTCCTGGTGCTGCTGACGGTGCTGTACTACGTGCTGAATCTTGCTCCCAAGGAGCAGGGCAGCGTTGCCAGCCGTGCATGATTCGCGGTTGAGTGATTGAAAAAAGGGCCTCTTCGGAGGCCCTTTTCTTTTGCTGGGTGATTACGTCGTGGGCAGGCTGCCGGCCATGCGCGTCAGGCTGCGGTCGAGTTCGGTGATTTCCAGTTGCAGGCCGATGGGGCGTTTTTCGATGAGTTCGGCGAGGGTCTGTTCGGCGGCGGCGAACAGGGTGTCGACGATGCGCTGGCGCAACTCCTCGGGGCGGCCGGGGGCGATGCGGATCTGGATGTTGATGAAGGCTTCGTTCTGGGTGTCGGCGCCGACGTGGAACTGGTCGATGGCGCGGGCGAAGGTGCGCAGGCCGTTGCTGGGGAACACGCCCAGGCCTTGTGCTGCTTCATGGAGTTTTTCAGGCAGTGCCAGAGGCAGCAGGTCGTTGGTGAGGTTGGTGGTGTAGTCGATGGCGATGTGGGGCATTGAGTTTGTCCGGAGCGCAGGTGGGGCCATCCTAGAGTGACCTGTTTGCTCGGGACATACGGGTGATTACTTAGTTGGGGTTGGGTGTTTCTGCGTCGCTTCGGTGTGTTCGGATGTATTGGGTTTCGCCCCCTCGGGCGAGTTACTTTCTCAAACGCCAGAAAGTAACCAAAGCGCTTGCCCCTCCATCCGGTTTTTCGCTTGGGGCGAAAAATTCCCTCGTTGAAGCGAAGTTTCAGGGGCACGCCACGACGGGCCATCCCTGGCCCATCGTGGCTCTCGCGACATCCATGTCGCTCAACCCCTGAAACTCCGCTTCAACGATGCCTCCTGAAAGGGGCATTCCGGAACGTGCGGATGTTTCTCTGGAAATCCTTTAAAGCCAGAACCAGAACCAGAGCGAGGGGCTTTTATGTAGGAGCGAGCTTGCTCGCGAACGGACTCCGTTGCGGAATCGGGTTCGCGAGCAAGCTCGCTCCTAAAGATTGGATTGAGGGCGCTTCAGGTCGCCAGCAATGGCGGCATCGGGCAATCCAGGATATCCGCCACCGCACGCATCAGCTCCGCTTCGCCAGCGGTGATGTGCCCGTCGTGCTCGATGCAGCGCGCCAGCGCCTTGAGCAGTTGCGGCTTCTGCAGCGGGCGCAGTTGTTCCAGCTGCTTCAAGGCATTTTCCAGGTCGCGCAGGCTGCCCGCCGTCGGCAAGGGCCGGGGTGTGAAGGGCAGGCCGCTCCAGGCATCGGCGAACGCCTGCTCGGTCTGCAGGTCGCTGGTTTCGCCAACGCGGGCGAGGAAGGCCAGCAGCGTTGCGCAGGCTTCGGATAGGTCCGCCAGTGCCACGTTGCCGATCTTGCCGCTGCCCGGTCGCAGGTTGCGCTCGATGATGCGCAGCAGCGTCCATTCCAGCAGCTTCACCTTGCCGTCCAGCTTGATCAGTAGCGCCATGTTCTCGCGTAGGGCGAGGAAGGCCTTGGCGTCCAGTTGCTTGAGCGCCGGCATGGCCAGGTCGAGCAAGGGCAGGCGCTGGCCCGGATCGAGTTGCAGTAGCGATTCCTCCAGCAGGTCCAGTTGCAGCGCCAGGCTGAGGTTCAGGCGCTGCTTGATCGCTTCCAGCTGGCGTGCTCGCAGGCCGGGGTCGCTGTCCAGCAGCAGGCCGTAGACCAGCGCTTGCGCGCCTTCGCTGTCATGGGCGGCGCGCTGCAGGCGCTCGTCCAGGCGTTGCAGGGTGCTGCGGGCTTCCTGCAGGTGCGCGATGGTGGGCGCGCCGACGGCGGCCACTGCAACGTCCACGGCGCTGGGCTGGTAAGGCTGGCCGGTGACGGCGGAGGTCCAGGCTTGCTTGTTCATCAGCGCCACGTCCAGGCGTGGTTCGAATTTCGGGTAGTTTCCGTCCCAGCCAGGATCGACGCGGCGAATACGGTCCTTCAGCGGCGGGTGGGTGTCGAACCAGCTGCTGCCCACGCCATCGCCGAAGTACATGTGGCTGAATTCTGCCGCGCGCGGGGCGCTGAGCAGGGCGCCCAGCGGGTTGCCGCCGATCTTCTTGAGCGCACCGGCGATGGTCGAGGGATCGCGGGTGAACTGTACGGCCGAGGCGTCGGCCAGGTATTCGCGCTGGCGGCTGACCGAGGCCTTGATCAACTGCCCGAAGAAGGTGCCGACATAGCCGAGTACGTAAAGCACCACGCCGGCGCCGATCACCAGCAGCACCACGCTGCCGCCGCCGTTCTTGTCGTTGCTGCTGCTCCGGCTGCTGATGCGCACGCCAGTGCTGGTCTCGCTCCAGCCGCGCAGCAGCATGCCGCCGATCAGGCCAAGCAGGAGCATGCCGTGGAGCAGGGCGGTCAGCCGGGTGTTGAGCAGCATGTCGCCGTGGTGGATGTGGCTGAACTCGTGGGCGATCACGCCCTGCAGTTCATTGCGATCGAGCTGCTCGATGGCGCCGCGGGTAATGCCGATCACCGCGTCGCGGGGTGTCAGGCCGGCGGCGAAGGCGTT
Organism: Pseudomonas multiresinivorans; assembly: GCF_012971725.1. Lineage (NCBI taxonomy): Bacteria > Pseudomonadati > Pseudomonadota > Gammaproteobacteria > Pseudomonadales > Pseudomonadaceae > Pseudomonas > Pseudomonas multiresinivorans. The sequence goes on along the minus strand of NZ_CP048833.1, from coordinate 5,668,604 downwards.
GATCGAGCCGTCTTCCAGCACATACACCGGCGGCACCGGCGAGCCGGAGGCCAGGGCCATTTCCTCGACCACGTTCAGCAGCCGACGCTCGTCGGCGTTACTGGCGCTGAGGTTGAGCAGACAGCCGCCCAGGCTCTCGGCCACGACCTTGCCGCCCGCACTCAACTGCACCTGCTTGTACAGCGCGCCGAGGACGACCACGCCGACGATCACAGCCGCTACCGACAGGTACAGCTCCGGATCGGGCAGGGAGGCGCGCGAGGTCAGGTGCAGTGCGGGCTCGCCAAGGTGACGCCAGAGCCAGCCCAGGGCCAGGCTGGTGATGGTCACGAGGCACACCACGGCGATAGTCAGCAGCAGGACCAGGCGCCCGGTCTGCTTGCGGGCGCGGTCCTGGTGTTCGAAGAAGTTCATCGCGCGTCCTGCGCCGAGGTTTTAGAAGGCGACTTTCGGCGCGGCCTGGATTGCCTTGCTGTCCTCGAACTCGAGCAGGCTGGCGTCCTTGCTGTGGCCGTAGGTGGCGGCCAGGAAGTTGGCGGGGAAGGACTGGCGGTAGGTGTTGTACTCCATCACCGAGTCGTTGTACGCCTGGCGGGCGAAGGCGACCTTGTTCTCGGTGCTCGACAGCTCCTCGCTGACCTGCTGCAGGTTCTGCGAGGCCTTGAGGTCCGGGTAGGCTTCCAGGGTCACGTTCAGGCGCCCCATTGCGCCACCCAGGGCATTCTCGGCGGCGGCCAGTTGTGCCATGCGGCCGGCGTCGCCCGGTTGCTCGGACGCGGCCTTCAGGCCGGCCACGGCAGCGTTGCGCGCAGCGATCACTGCTTCCAGGGTCTCGCGCTCGTGCTTGAGGTAGGCCTTGGCGGTTTCCACCAGGTTGGGGATCAGGTCGTAGCGGCGCTTGAGCTGCACCTCGATCTGCGCGAAGGCGTTCTGGTAGCGATTGCGCAGGGCGACCAGGCGGTTGAACACACTGATCAGCAGGAAGATCACGCCAGCGATGATGGCGAGGGTGATGATCGAAGAAACGCTCATGGGATGTCCTTATCGGCAGGCGATCGAGCGTCGATAATAGCGGAAAGCCAATGAAACGGGTCGCCTCATTCCCGGATGCGGGCGACTGGCCGCAGCTGTAGGAGCGAGCTTGCTCGCGAACCTGCCTGGCACCCTCGGCATCAAGCGGTTCGCGAGCAAGCTCGCTCCTACAGGTAACGCCCAGCTTAAGATTTCCTTGTGGGATCGCTCCGAATCAGCGGTTCAGGTACTCCGAAGTGGACACCACCTCGGCATAGGCGAAGGCGAACGAGGCCATGTAGGCGGCATGGACCTGGGCGGCCGGCACCTTCACGCCGTTGAACTCCAGGTCTAGCGTGGCGCAGGCATCGTGAAGCACGGTCACCGTGTAGCCGAAGTCGGCGGCGGCACGCACCACGCCGTCCACGCACATGTGGCTCATGTGACCGACGACGACCACGGAGTCGATGCCGTGCTGGTCGAGGATGGCCTTGAGGTCGGTGTCGCGGAACGAGTTGACGAAGTGCTTCAGGATCACCGGCTCGCCGGGCAGGTTGGCGACCTTGCCGTGGATTTTCGCGCCGTCGCTGCCGGGGGCGAAGAACGGGGCGTCGGCGCTTTCGAACTCGTGGCGTACGTGCACCACCAGGTCACCGCGCTCGCGGAAGGCGGCGAGCACCTTGGCGGCCTGGTCGGCGGCCGGCTCGATGCCGACCAGCGGCCACTTGCCGGAGGGGAAGTAGTCGTTCTGGATATCCACTAGGATGAGCGCTTGCTTGGCCATTTCCGAATTCCTTTTGAGTGGTGAGGAAGTGGGACCAGTATGGTTCGCCGCTCGCCGAGCGGGGATCAGGTGGAACGACAATAACGAGGGGAAAACTGACAATGGCTGTGGAACGGAGCGTCGTCGAGATCGGGTTGCTGCTCTATCCCGGTGTGCAGACGGCGGCGCTGCACGGGTTGACCGATCTCTTCGCGGTGGCGGAGCGCATCGCCGGTGAAGAGGCCGGCGCTCAGTTGCCTGCGCTGCGCGTCAGCCATTGGTCCGGGGAGGACGGCAGCGAACCGCGACGTGTCTTCGATATGCATCCCGGCGCTGACAGCCGGCTGGTCGCGGTACTCGTCCCGCCCTCGCTGTTCGGCCTGCCCGACGCTGCGCCGCTGCGCAATCTCACCGACTGGCTCGCCGCGCGCCACGGTGAGGGCGCCATCGTCGGTTCAGTCTGTATCGGCGGCCTGCTGGTGGCCGAAGCCGGGCTGCTCGATGGCCGTAGCGCCACCGCCCACTGGAGCGGCGCCGAAGCCTTCGCCAAACGTTTCCCGCGCGTACGCCTGGAGCCGCACAGGCCGATGGTCGACGATGGCGACCTGATCACTTCCGCCGGCCTGATGGCCTGGTCGGAGCTGGGCCTGCGCATCGTCGACCGCCTGCTCGGCCCAAGCATCGCCAGCCGCACCGCACGCTTCATGGTGGTGGAGCACAGCGACAGCGCCCAGCAGTGCGGCAGCAACTTCGCGCCGCTGCTGGGGCATGGCGACGCCGCGATCCTCAAGGTCCAGCACTGGCTGCAGGGCAATGGCGCGGTGGACGTCAGCCTCGCCGCCATGGCCGCCCAGGCCGGGCTGGAGGAGCGCACCTTCCTGCGCCGCTTCCGCGCCGCCACCGGGCTCAAGCCCACCGAGTACTGCCAGCACCTGCGCGTGGGCAAGGCGCGGGAGCTGCTGGAGTTCACCAACGGCACGGTGGACCACATCGCCTACACGGTCGGCTACCTCGATCCGGGCTCGTTTCGCAGCACCTTCCGCAAGATCACCGGAATGGCGCCGAGCGACTACCGCAAACGCTTCGGCGCCAAGCCGGCCGAGGCCGCGCTCAGGGACTGACCGAGGGTGCGTCCGCTGCCTGTTGCGCCAGTTGCGCGAGCAGGGGAGCGTACTCCGCATCAGTCATCGCCGGGTGCACCTGCAGGTGCATCAGGTCGGTCCATTGCAGCATCCAGCGTTGCACGTCGAGCGGGTTCTCGGCTTCCGCCAGGCCGAAGCCGAGCATATGGCCCATGGCATGCCAGCGCCCAACAAGCTTCACACCGGGCGGCGGCAGGCCGCCGGTCTTGAGGAATCGCTGGATGATCTTGTCGCGGTTTTCGATGGGGATGGTCCAGTTCACCAGATAGAGCATGTCGCACCTCCGGCCCGTCCTCGGGCTGTGCTGATGCGCAGACCCGAATCGGCACCGCCGCCAGAGTCGCGCCTGTGTATCCCAGGCTTAACAGCCTCCGGCTGGGAGCGGTGTTCTCTCGACAGGCATAGCAGACGTCAATGAAAGGGGGAGGCCACTGATCAGCCATGGTCAGGGCAGTCGATCGACGGTCGAGGCGGGCGCCTGAGAACCGAGTCCCATAACCGCTGTACTCGCGTTAATATACTTATTGAAAGTCTTATATTGTTGCCTCCCAGCGAGGCAGTCATGAACCGGATCAACTGGACTCGAAAGGCCATTAAGCAGCTCGGCAGGCTCAACAAGGCGGACCAGCCGGCCATCTATGATGCCGTACAGGCGCTGGCCCGGATGCCGGATGTCCAGAATGTGAAGAGGCTTTCCAATCATGCCTACGGCTATCGATTGCGGGTGGGTAATTACCGGGTGCTGTTCGATTGGGACGGCGGCATCCGTATCGTGAATATCGAAGAGGTCAGGAAGCGCGATGAGCACACGTACTAATGTGCAGATCATCAATGGGCCGGATGGCGTGCCGGCTTTCGTGGTCATTCCTTATGCGGAATACGTCGCCAGCCATCCGAAGGAGGACCTTGTTCCCAACGAGGTGGTGGGCTTCATGTTCAAGGACGGGTTGACCGCCATCGGCGCCTGGCGCAGGCACCTGGGCCTGACCCAGGCGGAAGTCGCCGAGCGCATCGGCATCAGTCAGTCTGCCTATGCCCAGCAGGAAGCTGCCACTCGGCCCCGCAAGCCCTCGCGGGAAAGGGTCGCCAAGGCGCTGGGGATTCACGCCGACCTGCTGGACCTCTGAGTATTGCCGGTCAAATCCACCGATCATTCTCCGCCGTGCGCTCGCCGCCCTGATCCCCGGTATTCAGCACACCGCGGGGCTCGATCAGCATCACCTGCACTTCCTGCTCGGCATACGGCTTGTGTTCCACTCCGCGCGGAACCACATACAGCTCGCCAGCCCGCAAGGTCAGCGGGCCGTCGCGGAAGTCGATGCGCAGCTCGCCGTCGAGCACGATGAACGTCTCGTCGGTGTCGGCGTGGCTGTGCCAGACGAAGTCGCCGTGCAGCTTCACCACCTTGAACTGATAGTCGTTCATCTCGGCGATCACCCGCGGTTGCCAGGTTTCGGTAATGCGGCCGAGCTTGTCCTGCAGGTTGATCGGTTGGCGTTGGGTCACGGTGTTTCCTCCTGGGGATCGTTCTCCCGAAACTACGGCGGCCTCGGCGGGCGGTCTTGCAGGAAATTGCGCTTCGATCGCCCCTGCATTGACCTGATCGGGTTGCCGGGCCCGTCCTTGACGCCGACAATCGATCCTTGGCCCGTCAGAAAGGAGTGCCGATCCATGGCGCAGAACATCTACGACAATCCCGAATTCTTCGCTGGCTACGCCCAGCTGCCACGCTCTCAGCACGGCCTGGACGGCGCGCCGGAGTGGGCCTCGCTGCGTTCGCTGCTGCCGCCGCTGGAAGGCCTCGACGTGGTCGACCTCGGGTGTGGCTACGGCTGGTTCAGTCGTTACGCCGCGGAGCAGGGCGCGCGCACGGTGAGCGGGTTGGACGTGTCGCAGAAGATGCTCGACCACGCACGGGCGAACACCGACGCTGCGCAGGTGAGCTACTTCCATGCCGACCTCGACCAACTCGAACTGCCCACCGCGGCCTTCGACCTCGCCTACAGCTCTCTGACCCTGCATTACCTCGCAGACCTGCCGCATTTCTTCCGCAACGTACACGATGCGCTGCGCCCCGGCGGCAGCCTGGTGTTCTCCATCGAACACCCGATCTACATGGCCTCGCTCAAGCCGGGCTGGGTCGTCGACGGCGATGGCCGCCGCTGCTGGCCGGTGGATCACTACCAGGACGAAGGCGAGCGCCGTACCGACTGGCTGGCCAAGGGTGTGCTCAAGCACCATCGCACCCTCGGCAGCATTCTCAATGCCGTGATCGGCTCGGGGCTGACGCTGCGCCACGTCGAGGACTGGGGCCCGAGCGCCGAGCAGGTGCAGGCTATCCCGTCGCTGGCCGAGGAGCGCGAACGGCCGATGTTGCTGCTGGTCGCCGCGCAGCGCTGAAGCGGCGAAAACGCGCGACTATGCTGGAAGGGTCGCGCCCACCCCGCGTCGGAGATCGCCATGTCACAGACCGTTCCCGCCGTCCGCCCCAGCGTCATTCCCTGCCTGCGCTACCGCGATGCGCCCCAGGCCATCGACTGGCTGTGCCAGACCTTCGGCTTCCATCGGCAACTGGTCGTTGCCGATGACCATGGCGGCATCGCCCACGCCCAGCTGGCGATGGCCGACGGCAGCGGCCTGGTGATGCTCGGCTCGCTGCACGACAACGAGTACGGCCGGCTGATGCGCCAGCCCGACGAGATCGGCGGCTGCACCCAGAGCATCTACGTGGTGGTGAAGGACGCCGAAGCGTTGTACCGCGCAGCGGTGGATGGCGGCGCGCAGATCGTCATCGACATCAAGGACGAAGACTACGGCGGCCAGGGCTTCACCTGCCGCGATCCGGAAGGGCATATCTGGAGCTTCGGCACCTACGATCCCTGGCACTGACGCTGCCCTGCAACATCCTGCGCAAGCCCCGAGCTTGACGCTTTCCCTTCGCAAGTGTTGATATGCGCCCCGTTTCAGGTGCCCCCCGCCGCCGTGCGTGGGGTGAAACGGGAAGCCGGTGCGTCGCCTATGTGCGATCAGTCCGGCGCTGCCCCCGCAACGGTAAGCGAGCGGAGCATCCACTAGGCCACTGTGCACCAGCATGGGAAGGCGGATGCCCCAGGACCCTCGCAAGCCCGGAGACCGGCCTGGAACCTGTTTGGCAAACCCGCGGTGGGCGGGCGTGAGCCGGTTCCCGGGGCGCGCTCGTTCCGGGTGTCGCTGCGCCGCCTGCGAAATCCCGATTTCGAGGCGATCACCTTGCATTCTCCTGCTTCCAACTCCCGGCGCGCCTTGCGCTGGACTCCCGTTCTCTCCCTCTGTGCCCTGAGTTCGCAGCTTCTGGCGGCGCCCCTCGACCTGGCCGATGAAATCGTCAGCGCGCCTTCCGTGGAGTCCACCACGGTGGCTGACATGGCGCGCTACGGCAGCAAGCTGGAGGTTATCGACCGCCAGCAGATCGAACGCGCCGGCCCCAGCGCCGACATCACCCGCGTGCTGCAGATGTACGTGCCCGGCCTGTTCATTGCGCCGAAGAACGGCCCGTTCGACTACGGCACTTACTCGCTGCTGGGCGGGCGCAACGACGACACGCTGATCCTGCTGGACGGTGTGCGCCTGAACAACCGCCTCTACGGCGGCATTTACATCGACACCCTGCCGACCACCGCGGTGGAGCGCATCGAGGTGCTCAAGGGCGGCCAGGGCCTGCTGTTCGGCACCCAGGCGGTGTCCGGGGTGATCAACATCGTCACCCGCAGCGCGCGTTCGCGCGAGGCGTCCGGCGAGGTCAATCTGGGCCTGGATACCTTCAAGGGCCGCAGCGGCGATGCCCGCGCGGAGAAGATCGTGCAGAACGGCCTGGGCGACCTCGGCCTGATGGCCTACGTCAGCCACAACCGCTCCGACGGCTACCAGCCGTACCGCGACCAGGACATGACCAGCACGGTCAGCGACAAGCGCCGCTCCTATGACGTCAACGTGTTCGGCGCCAAGGCCATCCAGGCCATCGGCGACGCCTCGCGGCTGGAGCTGTTCTACCAGTACGCCGACGCCGAGCTGGACTTCGCCCGGCCGACATCGAACCACCACACCAGCAACAACCGCGTGCAGCAGATCGCCACGGCGACCTTCCAGCAGAGCGTCAACGACGACTTCAGCTGGTTCGCCAAGACCCACATCAACGACTGGGATACCCGCTACGACCGCGTCTACAACCTGCAGGGCGGCGGCACCCAGGTGCTCAACCACAACGACTACTGGGGCTTTACCGACTGGGGCGCGCAGCTCGAAGGCAAGGCCAGGTTCGGTGGCGGTCACGAGCTGGTCTTCGGCAGCGACAACCAGTGGTACAAGGGCCAGGACGATGTGCTGATCATCGACAACGACAAGGCCGAGTCCCACGCGCTTTACGCCCAGCTGCGCCCACGTATTGACGCGCTGCCCGACTGGCACCCGAGCCTGGGTGTGCGCCGCGAGGAAATCGCCGGCGGCGAAGGCGCCACCGTTTGGATGCTGACCTCGCTCTACGACCTCACGCAGCAGCTCAAGCTGCGCGGCCAGTTCGGCACCGCCTTCAAGCTGCCCACCGCCGAGCAGCTGTTCGTCAACGAGCCCGGTGATGAAGTCGGCAACCGTGACCTCAAGCCCGAGCGCAGCCGCAACGCCGAACTGGGCCTGGACTACACCGGCGAGCTGTTCGACCAGCCGTGGAGCGGCAGCGTCACCCTGTTCCGCCGCGAGATCACCGACCTCATCACCCTCGCGGGCGACCAATGGGTGAACGGCAACGGCGAGATCGAAGTGCGCGGCGTGGAAGCCAACGGCCAGTGGCAGTTCGGCCGCCATTGGCAGCTCTCCGCCGACGCCACGCGCAACCTGGTGGACAGCCGCGAGGGCGTGACGGTGAACAACATCCCGCACTTCTTCGCCCGCGTGCGTGCCGGCTATGACGACAACCTCTGGGGCGCTGGCCTCGCCACGCGATATGTGGGCTCCATCGTCAGCGCCCAGGACGACGACTACGGCCATTACACCGTGCTCGACGGCGATGCCTATCGCTACCTCGACGCGGCCCGCGCGCATCGCCTGAGCCTGCTGCTGGAGAACCTGCTGGACCGTGACTACGCCACCGGCCGCACCAGCAACGGCATCCGCCAGGTAGACAACCTCGGCCGGCCGCGCACCGCCGAGCTGCGCTACACCTTCAGCTTCTGATGAAGGCCATCCTGCTGGTCGGCCCACTGGCCGGGGCCCAGGGCGAGCGCCTGCACCGCGAGGTGTCGGCGCGTCTGGCTGGTGTCGAGAGCATCGACACCAGCGAGGGTTTCGACCTGCTCTGGGCCCGAGCGCGCGCGCAGCTTGCCGATGCCGCGTCGTTGTTGCTGGTCGACCTGGAACCCGCCACCGACGGCGCCTACCTCGACTGGTTGCGCGCCGAACTGGCAGTACTGGCGGATGAGTTTCCGCAGGCGCCGGTGCCGAGCATCACGGCATCGGCGCTGGGCCGGCGTGGGCTCGACGTCGGTGCGGTGCTGGCGGCGATCGACGATCCGGCGCAGCAGCTGGAATGCCGGGGTGTCGGTGCGGTGCCGTCGCAGCCCGACTGGTCCGCGCCGCCGCCGCATCGTCATCACCTGTTCCTCTGCGCGGGGCCGCGCTGCGTGCGCCGGGGCGCGTTACCGTTGTGGAAGACCTTGCGTCGCGAACTGATTCGCCACGACCTCTACGAGAACGCCAAGGGCGCCTTGCTGACCCGCACCGGCTGCCAGTTCCCCTGCAATCGCGGGCCGGTGCTGACGGTCTATCCCGAGCGCGTCTGGTACGGCCTGCGCAGTGATGAGCAGGTTTGTCGGGTGGTGGTGGAGCACCTGCGCGACGGTGTGCCGGTGGCGGATTTGCGCGTGGATGACGAAGCATGAGGCCGGCATGGCTCTTTGTAGGAGCGAGCTTGCTCGCGAACCGCTTGATGCCTTGGGCGCCCGGGAGGGTTCGCGAGCAAGCTCGCTCCTACAGTTCGATCCTGGCGCTCGGGCTGGCGGCGATGCTGGGCATGGCGACGGCCACTGCCCAGGACTACCGCAACTGCGCGCAGGGCTGGCACATCGACCACCCGCCGCAACGCATCCTCGCCCTCAACCAGCACGCTGCCGACCTGCTGCTGGCGCTGGGCGCCGGGTCGCGATTGATCGGTGTGGCCTACATCGATGACGACCTCAACCTGAGTGGCGGCCGCTATCGCGGCGTGCCGCTGCTGGCGCGCCAGTACCCGTCGGCGGAGGCGGTCTACGCGCTGAAGCCGGACCTGGTGGTGGCCGGTTTCGCCTCGGCCTTCCGGTTGGGCAACTTGTCTCGCGAAGAGCTGGCCGGCCATGGTGTCGCCAGCTACCTGTTGGATGCGGGTTGTGGCGTGTGGCAGGACGACCTGTTCACAGGCGTCGAGACGGACCTGACGACGCTGGGCGAACTGCTCGGCGAGCAGCGGCAGGCACAGAAGCTGATCCGCCAGCAACGCACCGAGCTGGCCCAGGCACGCGGCCATTTCTCCGGGACCACACCGCTGGAAGTCTTCTACCTCGACAGCGCCAGCAACGGACTGGAGAGCCAGGGCCGGCGCGGAGTCATCACGCAGCTGCTGCATGCCGCCGGTGCGCACAACCTGTTCGAGGATGTCGACCTGGGCAGCTTCACCGCCAACACCGAACAACTGCTGGCCCGCGACCCGGACGTGATCCTGCTGGCCGATGCGCTGTGGTCCACGGCCGAGCAGAAAAAGAAAACGCTGCGTGCCGACCCGGTGCTGTCGCGTCTGCGCGCGGTGCGCGAAGGGCGCTTCGTGGCCTTGCCCTTCACCCACCTGTTCCCCGGCGTGCACAGCGGTCAGGCCGCCCGTGAACTGGCGCAGGCGCTGCACCGGTTTTGAGCACAAGCGTCCTGTCTGTTCGCTGGCCACTGTTCCTACCCAAGTTCCGGAGCCCGTGTTAGAAAGCGCCCATCGATCCTTGGGAGGTTGTCATGGGCAAGTTGCGCGTTGGAGTGATTTTCGGTGGGCGTTCGGCGGAGCACGAGGTGTCGCTGCAATCGGCGAAGAACATCGTCGATGCGCTGGACCGTGAGCGCTTCGACCCGGTGCTGATCGGCATCGACAAGGAAGGTCGCTGGCACCTCAACGATGCCTCCGACTACCTGCTCAACCAGGAAAACCCGGCCCTCATTGCGCTGAACCGTTCCAACCGCGAGCTGGCCGTGGTGCCGGGTAAGGCCGAGCAGCAACTGGTGGAAACCGGCAGCCGCCAACTGCTCGATCACGTCGACGTGATCTTCCCCATCGTCCACGGCACCCAGGGCGAGGACGGCTGCCTGCAGGGCCTGCTGCGCATGGCCGATATTCCCTTCGTCGGCTCCGACGTGCTGGGCTCGGCCATCTGCATGGACAAGGACGTGAGCAAGCGCCTGCTGCGTGACGCCGGCATCGCCATCACACCCTTCATCACCCTGACCCGCGCCAATGCCGCCCGTACGCCATTCGCCGAGGCGCAGCGCAAGCTCGGCCTGCCGCTGTTCATCAAGCCGGCGAACATGGGCTCGTCGGTGGGCGTCAGCAAGGTCGAGAACGAGGCCGCGTACGACGAAGCCGTGCGCCTGGCGCTGGCCTTCGACGACAAGGTGCTGGTGGAGTCCGCCGTGAAGGGCCGCGAGATCGAGTGCGCGGTGCTGGGCAACGATCAGCCGATCGCCAGCGGCTGCGGCGAGATCGTTGTCGGCAGCGGCTTCTACTCCTACGACAGCAAGTACATCGACGAGGATGCGGCCAAGGTCGTGGTGCCGGCGGATATTCCGGCCGAGGCCGGCGAGCGTATCCGCCAGCTCGCGGTAGACGCCTTTATCGCCCTGGAATGCTCCGGGCTGGCGCGGGTCGACGTGTTCCTCACCGACAGCGGCGAGGTGCTGATCAACGAGCTGAACTCGCTACCCGGCTTCACCCGCATCAGCATGTACCCCAAGCTCTGGCAGGCTGCGGGGATGACCTACAGCGAACTGGTCAGCCGCCTGGTCGACCTGGCCATCGAGCGCCACGCCGCCCGGCGCAATCTGCAGACCAATCGCTGAGCAACGCCTCGCCAGCTGCTTCTGCGCTACCCTGAGTGCCCGTCGCCCAGTTTCGGGCGGCCGGCCCCGTGTCCCGTAACGAACCGTCAGAAGGAGCACGAGATGAACACTGTGGTATTCGCCGACGGCACCGCCGTACCCGCCATCGGCCAGGGCACCTGGCGCATGGGCGAGGACAGCTTCCAGCGCAAGCGCGAGGTCGCCGCCCTGCGCGAAGGCATCGAACGGGGCCTGACCCTGATCGACACCGCCGAGATGTACGGCGAGGGTGGCTCGGAGGAGGTGGTCGGCGAGGCTATTGCCGGGCTGCGCGAGCAGGTCTTCCTGGTCAGCAAGGTCTACCCGCACAACGCCAGCCGGCGTGGCATCCCCGAGGCTTGCGAACGCAGCCTGCGGCGCCTGGGTACCGATTGCCTGGACCTCTACCTGCTGCATTGGCGCGGCCAGTACCCGCTGGATGAAACCGTGGACGCCTTCGAGCGGCTGCGCGAGGCAGGCAAGATCAAGCGCTGGGGCGTCTCCAATTTCGACCTCGACGACATGCAGGAGCTGAACGAGCCGGCCTGCGCCACCAACCAGGTGCAATTCAGCCTGGAGGAGCGCGGCATCGAGTGGGACCTGCTGCCCTGGTGCCAGGAAGAACGCATGCCGCTGATGGCTTATTGCCCGGTTGGCCAGGGCGGTCGTCTGCTGCGCGATCGGGTTCTGGCGGACATCGCCGGCCGCCACGACGCCACCCCGGCCCGCGTCGCCCTGGCCTGGCTGATCCACCAGCCGGGGGTGATCGCCATTCCCAAGGCGGTCGAGCCGCTGCACGTGCGCGACAACGCCGCCGCGCTGCAATTGCGGCTGACGCCCGAGGACCTCGACGCCCTCGACGCCGCCTTCCCGCCGCCGAGCCGCAAGCAGCACCTCGCGGTGGTCTGACCCCGCACCACGCATCTGCCCCGATCGTCGCCCCCGAGGGCGCGGCCGGGGCAGAGTGCTAGCCTTCCTCCATGGCCAAGACGGCCTGGGAGGGCAACAGCGATGAGCAACTACACGGCGGACGGCGCCGCCATCAATCGGGTACTGACCGATTACGTCGAGGGCATGACTTTCGGAGACGAGGCCCGGCTGCGCCAGGCCTTCCATCCTTCCTGCAAGATCATTGGCAATTATCACGGCGCACTGGAGTGGGCCTCGCTGGATGAGTTCATCGGCGCCATCAAGGCCGAATCGCCACCTTCGGAAGGTGCGCCGCCGGCGTGGGAGCTGAAGTCTCTGGACATCACCGGCGACAGCGCGGTGGCCAAGGTCACCGACGAGTTCATGGGCATGCACTTCACCGACTACCTGTCGCTGCTGCAGGTCGGCAACGGCTGGCAGATCATCAACAAGCTCTATTACCTGCACAGCGGCGCCCTGGACAACTGAGCGCCGCTGCCAGGATCGATCAGATGTTGGCCCAGTCGCCACCATCGTTCCAGCCCGACACTACGAAGCGCAGGGTGCCTTTGATGGCCGGGTTGGCGAGATTGCCGTCGCGATCGCTGTCGATGGGCAACGCCACCTGCACGTTGCCGTTCTTCAACTGCTCCGGCGTCAGTTCACTGCTGGCGCTGTTCACCCCGGTGCCTTGCCAGGCATAGGTGATCTTCCACTTCTCGTTGGCGTTGCGCGGTGGCTGCAACTCGATGATTACCGTATTGCGGAACAGGTAACTGCCCTCGTAGTGTTCATTGGGCCATAGCCGCTTCTCGATCTCGTAGTCGGGAACGCGCACGCCCAGGGTCATGCTGTAGGCGAGTGTTCGGCGGCGTGGATTGATCCGTGCGTAGTTGGCGAGGAACACGCTGGACAGGTAGTGGTTGGGCGTGCTCTTCCAGGTCGCGTGGGTCACGCAGGCGGCGGAGTCCTCCTCGGCTGTGCGTCGGGTCAAATACCAGAGCTTGCCGCGCGGAGAGGCGAGCAGCTCGATCTGGTACAGCGCGTTCACCGGCCTTCCGGCAGCGGCATCCTGCACCGCCTTGGGCAGGCGCAGATCGGCGATGTCCAGCCAGATGTCCACGCGCACGTCGCCGAACAGGAAGCGCGTGAGGTTCTGGTAGGCCTCTTCGCTGTTGACGATGCCGAAGAACCCCGAGTGCGAGCGGTAGCAGAACGCCTTGGCGCATTCATCGCCAACAGCCTTGCCCTTCAGCGCACTGAGCGTGGCGTTCTCGATGCGCACCAGACCGTCGCTGCCGTTGCCAACGAAGGTACGCGACAGTCCCGCGGCGGCCTCGTAGTCGGTGCGGTTGGTGCCGACCATGCAGAAGACCTTGCGCGGGGACAGCTCCGACTCCGGCAGCAGGTCGACGCGGCCCAGCGATTTCGGCAGGTTGAGGAACTCGGGCATGCGCGTGCCGCGGTTGAAGTTGCTGATGTCGTTGAGTGTGAGAAACGCAGGTACATTGGTGCCCGCCACATCGATGCCGTTGTGCGGGGTGGCGTAGGTGAAGAACTTGTCCACCGCTTTGCGGGCGTCGTCCGAGCCGCACTTCGGGTTCTGCAGGAAGGTTCGGCAGACCAGGCCGCCCATGGAGTGGGCGACCAGGTAGCAGCGAAAGTTTTCCTTGGTGATGCCGTTGGCGTCGTTGATGCAGGCGAGATCGCGCACCTTCAGGATCAGGTCGCTCAGGCCTTTGCCGAACTCCTCCATGGTCGGGGTCTTGCCGATGCCCAGCAGGGTCGAGGCCGGATCGTAGTAGCGGTAGATGATGATTGAGCGCGCGGCGAGCAGGTTGCCCGCCGCCGGATCGCTCCACTCCGGGTCGAGGATGTCGTAGCCGTCCTCGTAGACGTCGCTGTAGCCGAAATCGCTGCCCAGGCGCACCACGGGCGATTCGAAGACGAACTTGCGAGGTGGCCGGTCGCGCTCGGGCACGGCCCGCATCACGGTGGACCCCAGGTTGAAGCCACAGAACGGGTCGGCGGTGGTCTCGTCCATTTCGCCGCGCGTCATGGCGTAACCACGTACGTAAATGATCGGGAAGAAGGGAGCTTTCATCTTTGCCATGGCAGTCTCCTTACGGCCAGTCGATCTTGAGGGCGCGGGCGGTCGCAGGACCGACCACACCGTCCGCCACCAGGCGGTGGGTCTTCTGGAAGGCAACCACGGCAGCCACGGTATGTGGGCCGTACTCGCCGTCGATTTTGCCGGGGTCGATGCCCAGGGCCTTCAGGGATTTCTGAATTTCCTTGACCTTGGCGCTCTTCACGTTCGGGTCTTCCAGGCGGATGACCTTGGGCAGGGGCTTCAGTCGGGGAGCGGTTAGGCTGCTCGAATAGGTGATGCCCGGGATGCGGCAAAAGTAATCCCACACCCTTCCGCTGACGTTGCCGGCGCGCACGCCCAGGTTGGTGCCGGCGGCCTCCATGGTCTTCCCGGCGCCGTTGCTGATCGCCACGTGGCCCATGGCGCCGGGCATGGGCGGCTTGCGGATGAGGATCACCCCGGCGGTGACCATCGCATCGCGCTCATCGCTGGGCAGCAGGGTGCCGTTCTTCGCATCGGTGACCCAGGCACCGGAATACGCTTCGGTGGTCGCCGGGTTGCCCTTGTTGTTCACACAGCCATAGAGCTTGCCGGTCTTCTGGTAGACGACCCAGGAGACGAACTCTGCGCAGTCCCACGGGCCGTTCCAGTTGGGGTTGTCCTTGGGGACCAGCAGGTTGACGTACTTCTGGCCCTTCTTGGTTTCGGCGAGGTCATAGAGATCCTGTCCGCTTGCCATGTTGTGTTCCTCCGGTTTGCCTGTGCGGCCGAATGCCCCGCTCGGCCGCTGTCCGGCCCAGGCGCGGCACGGCGAGCGTCGGGCGATGCTGAACAGTCGTGGCGACGGAAGGGGAGGAACAACGGTGCGCGGCGGCGCGAATTGCCAGTGCTCGGCTGCAATCGGAGGCGTTCCGACCCTGGGTCTGCCTTCCCTGGATAAGGCTGCGGGGGAACTGCTCTGGCGGGGCTGGATTTGACGCTAGATGTTCGGCCGGGCGCTGTCCAATGCGCACGCCATAAGGCGCGGGTCTTAGAACGCGGGGATCGGTGTCCGGCCCTGGATATGCTCGGCGACAGCTTTTTTGTAAGGCTTGAGTTACAGCCGCAGCGGGCGTTACATGGAACGCTCCAGCCGCGGGAGAACGCCATGCACAAGGTCGAACTCAAGGGCACGCCGGAAACCCTGCTGATCACCCTCTACGCCAAGGCGAAGGAGAGCGAGCTGCCCGACAGCCTGCTGCGCGACCACTTCTCGCGTCGCGCCGTGGAGCAGATCGACTATGACTTCGCCCGCCTGCACATCGGCCGCGCCGAGCAGGTGGGCATTGCCCTGCGGGCCAAGCTGTTCGACGACTGGGTACGCGACTTCCTGGCGCGGCATCCGGCCTGCGTGGTGCTGCAGCTGGGTTGCGGACTGGACAGTCGGATCTTCCGCATCGACCCGCCGTCCACCGTGCAATGGTTCGAGGTGGACTTCCCGGAAGTGATCGCACTGCGCGAGCGCCTGTACCCCGCGCGGGAGAACTGCCACCTGCTGGCCAGCGCGCTGACCACACCGGACTGGTGGCGCGCGATTCCGACAGGGCGGCCGGTGCTGATTCTTTCCGAAGGCGTGCTGCCCTATGTGGAGGCGGACAAGGTTCCCTGGCTGCTGCGCGCCCTGGTGGCGCACTTCCGCCGGGGTGAGCTGGTGCTCGATGGCTACAGCCGCCTGGGTATTCGCCTGCTGCAGTGGAACCCGATGATCCGTCGTACCGGCGCCGTGCTGCCCTGGGGGATCGACGAGCCCCGGGAGCTGGAGCAGCAGGTGCCGGCCCTGCAGTTCGTCGAAGCGATCGCGGCCTACGACCGCGCGCAGATCGCGCGGCTGTCCCTGGCGATGCGCCTGCTCTACGAGATCACCCTGGCCATTCCGGCGATGCGCCGCATGGGCCGGCTGCTGCGCTATCGCTTCGGCCCATCGTCCTGAGCGGATGGCCGCGCTGGCCCACGGCTGCTTTACTGATGCGTCTACGACGCCCTTGCGCAGGAGCTGGCGATGAAGCTCGAGCCGTTGATGGAAATGAACGTGAAGGCCAGCGTGCCGCTGGAAATCGGCCGCGTGCCCCAGGGCCAGCGGCTGATCTCGGCGGCCGGCGGCGGCACTTTCAAGGGCCAGCGCCTGAGCGGCGAAGTGCTGCCCGGCGGCGGCGACTGGATTCTGGTGGACAGCGATGGCGGCTGGCACCTGGAAGTGCGCCTGGTGCTGCGCACCGACGACGGCGCGCGTATCCTGATGCAGCACAACGGACTGCTGGTGGCCAACCCGAAGATCATCCACGCGGTCTCGCGGGGCGACAGCACCGAGTTCGGCGACACCTATTTCATGATCCAGCCGCGCTTCGAGGTTGGCGACGACCGCTACCGCTGGCTCAACCACCAACTGGCGGTGGGCGAGGGCCGGCTGGGGCCGGGCTGGGTCGAATACCGTTTGTACTCCCTCGCCAATGGATGAGCGATGAAGAGCAGGACTTGTCACACAGGGCGGGCACAGTTGGCGCATCAGGGATCTGGAGACGACGCCATGGCTCTGCCCCCCAACATGCAGCCCGACGATAAAGTGGTGCTGTTCGACGGTACCTGCCGCCTGTGCAATGGCTGGAGCCGTTTCCTCCTGCAGCACGACCGCGAGCGTCGGGTGAAGCTGTGCAGCGTGCAGTCCGCCGAGGGGCAGGCGATCCTCGACTGGTTCGGCCTGCCCACCGAGTACTTCGACACCATGCTCTACGTCGATGGCCGCGAAGGCTTCGAGCGCAGCGATGCCTTCCTGCGGGTGATCGGCCAACTGCCGGCGCCGTGGAACTGGTTGCGTGTTCTCTGGCTGATTCCACGGCCGCTGCGTGACTGGTGCTACGACCGTATCGCCCTCAACCGCTATCGCCTGTTCGGCCGCGAAGACCAGTGCCTGGTGCCCTCGCCGCAGTACCGCGGGCGATTCCTCGGCAATGACTAGTGCGGCCATCGCGCGCCTGGCGCTGGGCCTGGTGTTCCTCTACCACGGCCTGGTGCCCAAGCTGCTGTTCCTCAGCCCTGACGAAGTGCGGATGATCGAGGCCCACGGCTGGCCGCTGTCCACCCAGCGCATTGCCGAGGTCGCGGGCGCCGCCGAGATCGTCCTGGCCCTGGCCATCCTGCTGCTGCGCCGCAGCCGCTGGCCGCTATGGCTGGCGGCGGCTGCGCTGGTGGGCCTGCTGGTGGATGTGGCGCTGTTCGCCCCGGAACTGCTGCTGGGCGCCTTCAATCCGGTCTCCACCAATATCGCCGCCCTGGCCTTGTGCGCCATCGCCCTGCTGGGCGAACGGGACGCCACGCCACCCCGTTCGCCACCGCTGCGTTAGAAGCTTCGGGAAACGCTGGCCACTACCGTTGCGGTGCAGGCGTCGCCGAAGCCGAACTGGGTCCGGCATTCGTTCTGCGACAGGTCGGTGTCGATGTAGCTCACCGCCCAGTCGAAGCCCACCCATTCATGGCTCAGCTTGGCCTCCCACTCGTCGTAGGTGTCGCGGGTGCTGCCGTCGCCGGACAGGTAGAGCGGGTCCTTGGCGTCATTGCGACCATAGCGTACGCGCAGCTTGAACTCGGCCGGCAGCTCGGCGTTGTAGGCCAGGTAGGTATAGAGGTTGGCCTGGTCCTCGCCGAAGTAGGTCGGGTAGTCGTTGCCGTAATACGTCCCGACCTCGAAGCCGTAGGCGTGGAGGATGGCGTAGGTGTCGCTCTGGTTGAATTGGCTTTCCTTGGGGTAGGTGTACTTGATGTAGCCCAGGTCCAGGGCGACGTCCTCGTTGGCCTGCCAGTACCAGCCGCCGTAGTAGTCGATCTCCTGACGGGTTTTCAGGCCGCCGCCGAAGTCGACGTTGGAGCTCCACACGCCCAGGTAGGCGCCGGAGGCGTGCTGCAGGGTGGCGCCGACCTGCAGGGCGGGGTCACCCTGGGTCTGCGAGATGCCGCGGGTGCGATAGTCGCTGACCAGCGCGGTGTCGATCTGCAGGTTGAAGTCGTGGCCCAGGTCGACGGCCAGTGCGGAGGTGAGCGGCGCGCAGGCGAGCAGCGCGCCGGCCAGCCAATGGGGGCGATTCATGCGGGGGGTCCCTTTGTTGTGATTGTCTGTGGGCAGAAGAAAAATCCCGCGCAGCGCCGGCTCTTCCGACAGGCCGGAGGGCTTGGCAAGGGGCTGGGCTGGCGGGCAGGGCGCCAGGGTTGTTCAGACCCTGGCGCAGGAGCCCGGCTCAGAGAGCCGGTTGATCCTCGGCGCGATAGATTTCGCGGCCTTCGAACAGGGTGTGGAGTACGCGGGCCTCGTCCAGTTGCTGGTCGGGCACGGTGAACACGTCGCGGTCGATCACCACCATGTCGGCCTGTTTGCCGGGGGCCAGGGTGCCGATCTTGTCGAGCAGGCCGATGGTCTGCGCGGCGTTGCGGGTGTAGGCGTAGAACATGGTCTGACGGTCCACGCGCTCGGCGGCGTTGAGCACGCCTTCTTCGCCCTGGCGGGTGACCGCCTGGTAGATGGCCTTGAGCGGATCAGGCGTGGACACCGGCCAGTCGCTGGCGCCGGCGATGGTGGCGCCGTTGTCCAGCAGGGATTTGGCCGGGTACATGTAGCGGTAGGCCTCGTCGGCGATGTAGGGCTTCACCAGTTCCACCGTGTAGACCTCGGCGGTGGCCCAGTCCAGTTGCATCGAGGCGATCACCCCGAGCTCCTTGAAGCGCGGGAAGTCCTTCGGGTTGACCAGTTGCAGGTGGGTAATCGAGTGGGTCACGCCGCTCTGCCGATCCTTGCGTGCCTGCGCGATGCCATTGAGCGATTCACGCACTGCGCGGTCGCCGATGGCGTGTACATGCACCAGCCAGCCGCGTGCGTCGGCGGCGCTGACCAGTTCGCCGAAGTGCTTGGGATCGATCAGCAGTTCGCCCGGCTTGTGGCTGTTCTTGTACTCCTCCAGCAGTGCGGCGGACTGGGCGGGGAATTCGATCACGCCATCGGCGAAGACCTTGATGCCCGGCAGCGTCAGGTTGGGGATGCCCTGGAACTGCTGGCGGACCTTCTCGATGACATCAAGATCGGCCGGAGTACTTTTCGGGTTAACCACCTGCAGCGCGGCGACGTGGGCGGTGAGCTGGCCGTTGCGGGCCAGGTCGCGGTACACCGGCAGTACGCCGACGGTTTTCTCGGTGGGCTTGATGGCGAACAGCGCCTCGCCCGGGCTGCCGTTGGCGGCCGGGTCCATCCAGGCGGTGATGCCGAGGCTGTTGTTGTACTTCACGGCGGCCACGCCGGCGCGGTCCATGGTGGCGGTATCGGGTACCGGCATGGCGGCGGCGACCAGGTCGAAGCCGGAGTCGACCAGGAAGCCGGTGGGGTTGAATGACTTGTCGTGGGCGACGTTCTGCTGTTCCAGCGGGCTCAGGCTGCGCACGCGCTTGGCGTCGAGTCCGGCGCGCTTGAGCATCGCGGCATTGGCCCAGGCGGTGTGGTGGTCGCTGCCGATCAGTACCACTGGCGTGTCTTTCCACTCGCCCTGGTTGAAGCGCTTGGCCAGGCCATCGGCCTGGGACCAGTAGCTGGAATTCATGCCGTTCATGACCACGGTGTCATGCACCTTGGCCTTGCCGCTGTCGCGGTCCTGCTTCAGGCGCTTCTCGAACGCATCGAGGTCCATCTGCTCGTCCAGCAGGCTGGCGGAAATCAGCTCCAGACCGCCGAAGATGGAGTGCGAGTGACTGTCGATGAAGCCGGGCATCAGCACCTTGCCGCCCAGGTCGACCTGCTTGCTGCCGCTGTCGGCGAGCTTGCGGATGTCCTCGTTGGAGCCTACCTGCAGCACCTTGCCGTCGGCGACCGCCACGGCCTGCTGCAGCGGCTGGCCGGGTTCGGCGGTGAAGACCTTGGCGTTGTACAGGATCAGGTCCGCGTTCTGTGCCTGTGCTTCAAAAGTGCCGAGTGCGATGGCGAGCGCCAGCGCTCCCTTGAGCATGCCGTGCATGACTTCCCCTTGCTTTTCGATGGATTATTGTTGGTCTGCAGCGCAGGCTAATGGCGTGGCGTGTGCCGCGGAAGTCGCTAACGGGCATAACACTTGTGAAGGATTGGCACGAATGATGATGGACAGATTCAGCAGCCTGGCAATGTTCGTCGCCAGTGCCGAAACCGGCAGTTTCAGCCGCGCCGCCGAACAGCTGGGCAAGACGCCTTCGGCGGTGACCAAGGCGGTCGGCCAGTTGGAAATCGAAGTCGGCGCGCGCCTGTTCGAGCGCACTACCCGCAGCATGTCACTCACCGAGGCGGGGCAGCTCTATCTCGATGGGGCCCGCGAAGTGCTGGCGCGGATGCGCGAAACGACTGAGGAAATCGCCCAGTTGCAGCACAGCCTGCGCGGCGTACTGCGTATTACCGGGCCGTTGATCGTCGGCCCGGTGTTCTTCGACCAGGCCTGCGCTGAATTCCTCGACCTGCACCCGGACGTGCGCCTGCAAGTCGACCTTTCCGACAGCTACGTCGACCTGCTCGATGGTCGCTACGACCTCGCCCTGCGCATGGGCAACAGCGACCTGCCGGGGCTGATCGCCCAGCCGCTGGCCGAAAGCCGCCTGGCCATGTGCGCCAGCCCGGCTTACCTGGAACGGCGCGGCACGCCCCGTCACCCCAGGGAGATTCCCGACCACGATTGCCTGGTCTATCGCCACCCGGCGCTGGATGACCGCTGGTGGTTCGATGTAGAGGGGGAGCGCTTCTCCACTCCTCGCAACGGCCGCCTGAACAGCGATAACCAGGCCGTGCTGCTGACCGCGTGCCTGGCCGGCCATGGGCTGTTGCCGTGTCCGCGCTGGAGCGTGCTGGAACACCTGCGCAGCGGGCGGCTGGTGACGGTGCTGGATGAGTACTTCTTCGAGCCCGACACCTTCGGCGCGCAGATTCTCGCGGTGTACCCGAGCAACCGCCGGGCGACGCGCAAGATCCACGCATTCATCGAGCACCTGCGCGAGTACCTGCGGCGCGACGGCATTCTCTAGGTCGCTACAGCAATGCCCCGGCCCAGGCCGAGACCAGCAGCAGGATCGCCATCAACTGGTTGAGCCGCTGCATCTGCCGGGGCGACAGCAGGCGCTGGCTGCCGATACCCAGGCCGGCCCAGACCGCCATGCAGGGAATCGACACGAGGAAGAACAGCAGCGACAGCGCTTGCACGCGGTCCAAGCGGTCGGCGCCGTGGCCGGCGTACACGCTGATTACCGCCAGCGCCATCATCCAGGTCTTGGGGTTGACCAGTTGCAGCGCGGCAGCGCCGACAAGGCCCAGGCGGGCGGCATTGCCGCCCGGAGTGAGGTCTGCCGGCGGGCTGCGGAAGATCTGCCAGGCCAGCCAGCTCAGCCAGAGCACGCCGACTGTGCTCATCGCCTGTTGCACCCGTGGCAGGCTGGCCAGTACTTCACCCAGCCCGCTGCCCACCGCCAGCACCAACGCCGCTGCAGCGCCGCAGCCGCCAAGCATGATCGGCAACGCCGCGCCCCAGCCGAAGCGGGCGCTGTTGCTGAACACCAGCAGGTTGGTGGGGCCGGGTGTGATCGAGGCGACGAAAGCGAAGAGCAGGAAGGGCAGCCACTGGCTGAACTGGGCGAGGTGCATGGCGGGAGCTCCGGTGAATCCGTGGGAGTTCATCTTCGCCAGCGCGGCGGGCTCAGTCTGGAAGCTTTGAGCAGCGCTTGCGGTAGTAGGCTGGCGTTACCCCGTAGGCGCGGCGGAACCAGCGGCCGAGGTGGCTCTGGTCGGCGAAGCCGAGATCGGCGGCAATGTCCGCCGGTGCCAGGCCGCGGCCGAGCAACTGCCGTGCGCGGGCCAGGCGCAGCTGGATCAGGTAGGCGTGGGGTGGCAGGCCGAAGGCCTGCTTGAAGGCGCGAGTCAGGCGGAAGCGGTCGCAGCCACTGGCGCGGGCCACGTCGTCGAGACCGATGTCGGCGGTCAGGTTGGCGTGCAGATAGTCCCGCGCGCGTTGCGCCACCAGCGGCAGCTGCGCCGTCGTGGCACCGCGCTGGCGCCAGTGCAGGTGTTGAGTCATACCGTCGAGCAGGTCGTCGATGGCGGTCTGGCGGACGATCTTCAGGTCGTTTCCGTGCACGGCCTGGAAGGCATTTTCGACGCGTCGCGCCAGCTGCGGATCATCGATCAGCAACTCGGGTACGGTCAGTTGGCAGTTGCCCGGCGCTTCCTCGAACAACGTGGCGATCTCCCGCTCCAGCCAGGGCGTGTCGAGGTACAGGGTGCGGTAGGTGAAGCCGCCTTCAGTGGGCGCGTCGCCGTCATGGATGTCGCCGGGCTCGAGGAAGAACACCTTGCCGGTGGTGCTGATATGGCGCTGGTTGCGGCTGCGGAACTGCTGTACGCCCGATTCGGTGTAGCCAATCAGGTAGCTGTCGTGCCAGTGCGGGTCGTAGGCGTGGCCCTTGAAGTGCGCACGCAGGCTCTGGATGCCGGTGTCGGCGTCCTGCAGCAGGTCGATCCAGTTGTCTTTGTGCATGGGCCGCCTCCGCATCGCCATCGCCTGCCCGGTCGGCCAGCATAGCGCGCGATGAGGCGATGTCTGGAAGATTCGTGCAGCCACTGATCAGGCGGCCGCACGAAATGGCGCGGCCGGCTCAGCCGGGCATGGCGTCGAAACTGTCGCTGCGCGCCATGCGCCAGATGCGCTCGTAGAACTCGCCCTCGATGTTGCCCGAGAGCAGCTCTCCCGGCTTCAGGAAGTAATGCAGGTGCGAGAACAGGCGGATTTCGGTGGCTGAGACACGGCGTACCAGATGCCGTGCTTCCAGCTCCGAGGGGTGGCGGATGCCGGCGGCGGCGATCATCTCGGCCAGGCCCTTGAGCGTGTTGCGGTGGAAGCTGTAGACGCGCTCGGCCTTGTCCGGCACCACCAGGGCGCGCTGGCGCAGCGGGTCCTGGGTGGCTACACCGGTGGGGCACTTGTTCGTGTGACAGCTCTGGCTCTGGATGCAGCCGATGGCGAACATGAAGCCGCGAGCCGAGTTGGCCCAGTCGGCGCCCATGGCCAGCACGCTGGCGATATCGAAGGCGCTGACGATCTTGCCGCTGGCGCCGATGCGGATCTTGTCGCGCAGGTCCAGGCCGACCAGCGTGTTGTGCACGAACAGCAGGCCCTCGCGCATCGGCAGGCCCATGTGGTCGGTGAACTCCAGGGGTGCGGCGCCGGTGCCGCCTTCCTTGCCGTCGACGACGATGAAGTCGGGGAGGATGCCGGTCTCGTGCATGGCCTTGGCGATGCCCATGAATTCCCATGGGTGGCCGATGCACAGCTTGAAGCCCACTGGTTTGCCGCCAGAGAGTTCGC
Source organism: Pseudomonas multiresinivorans (assembly GCF_012971725.1). Taxonomy (NCBI): domain Bacteria; kingdom Pseudomonadati; phylum Pseudomonadota; class Gammaproteobacteria; order Pseudomonadales; family Pseudomonadaceae; genus Pseudomonas; species Pseudomonas multiresinivorans. Next base: position 5,645,192 of record NZ_CP048833.1, on the reverse strand, counting down.
GCAGCTGGACGATGAAATCGAGTAAACCCTTGGGCGTGCTGAAGGCGCTGTGGGAGGAGGGCGAGATGCAGTCCTTGCCCATGGGCACGCCGCGGGTGGAAGCGATCTCCTCGGTGACCTTGTGCTTGGGCAGAATGCCGCCGTGACCGGGTTTGGCGCCCTGGCTGAGCTTGATCTCGATCATCTTCACCTGCGGATCGACCGCCTGCTTGGCGAAGCGCTCGGGGCTGAACGTGCCGTCATCGTTGCGGCAGCCGAAGTAGCCGCTGCCCAGCTCCCAGGTCAGGTCGCCGCCGTACTCGCGGTGGTAAGGGCTGATGCTGCCCTCGCCGGTGTCATGGATGAAGCCGCCCAGCTTGGCGCCCTTGTTCAGTGCGCGGATGGCGTTGGCGCTGAGCGAGCCGAAGCTCATCGCGGAGATGTTGAACACCGAGATGGAGTAGGGCTGCTTGCACGCCGGGCCGCCGACGGTGACGCGGAAGGTGCAGGGGTCGGCCACCGGTGCCGGGCGGATGGAGTGGGCGATGAATTCGAAGCCGGATTGGTAGACGTCGATCAGCGTGCCGAAGGGCTTGTCGGCGGTCTCGTTCTTCGCCCGCGAATAGACCAGGGCGCGCTGGGCGCGGGAGAAGGGCAGGGCCTCCTGGTCGCCTTCGAGCAGGTACTGGCGGATTTCCGGGCGGATGGCTTCCACCAGGTAGCGGATGTTGCCGAGGATCGGGTAGTTGCGGCGCACCGCGTGGCGTTCCTGCAGCAGGTCGAAGACCCCGAGCACGCTCAGGGCGAGGGTGATCAGGGTGAAGGGCCAGACCCAGTCATGCCCGAGGAAGGGCAGGCTGAGCACGGTGAACAGGACGCAGGCGGCAAAAAAGGCATAGCGGCTTAGGAGCGACAGGTTCATGGAATCTCCAGTCGTCGGGCTTATCACGGTCAGGTTGGCCGAAAGGGCCGTCACAGAGCATGGCAGGCATCGCGCGAACGCGCCTGGGCAAAGGTCAATGCGGCGGGCTTTCGGAAGTCTTTCTAGTTCTGGCGGGCACCGACGGTAGCCCGAAGCGGGATAAAAAGAAAGCTAGCTAACGATTTTCTCTGGCGCTGAGAAAGCCTGTTTCGGGTGGTGCAAGAACGGTGGCATGCGTCCCTGGGCGGTTCGCGAGCAAGCTCGCTCCTACTAAGAGCGCGCCGGCGTCAGGCCTGTAGGAGCGAGCTTGCTCGCGAACCGCATCCGGCCGGACTAACAGGCGATCACATTCACCGCCAGCCCGCCCTTCGAGGTTTCCTTGTACTTGTCCATCATGTCGCGCCCGGTATCGCGCAGGGTGTCGATGGCCTTGTCGAGGCTGACCAGGTGCTGGCCATCGCCGCGCAGGGCGAGCTGGGCGGCGTTGATGGCCTTGAGCGAGGCCATGGCGTTGCGCTCGATGCAGGGCACCTGGACCAGTCCGGCGACCGGGTCGCAGGTCAGCCCAAGGTTGTGCTCCAGGCCGATCTCGGCGGCGTTTTCCACCTGCTCCAGGCTGCCGCCCAGCACCTCCGCCAGCCCGGCCGCCGCCATGGCGCAGGCCGAACCGACTTCGCCCTGGCAGCCGACTTCGGCGCCGGAGATGGAAGCGTTGAGCTTGCACAGGATGCCGATGGCGGCAGCGGTCAGCAGGTAGCGCTCGATACTTTCGGCATTGGCGTTGGCGTCGTAGTGCGCGTAGTAGTGCAGCACCGCCGGGACTATGCCGGCCGCGCCGTTGGTGGGTGCTGTCACGACGCGCCCGCCGGCGGCATTCTCCTCGTTCACCGCCAGCGCCCAGAGGTCCACCCAGTCCAGGGCGCCCAGGGTGGTGGCGATCAGGTTGCCGCTGTCCGCTTCATTCAGCCGGCGATAGAGCATGGGCGCGCGGCGGCGCACCTTGAGGCCGCCGGGCAGCGTGCCTTCGGTTTCCAGGCCGCGGTTCACGCAGGCCTGCATTTCGTCCCAGATATGCGCAAGGCCGGCATGGATTTCCTCGTCACTGCGCAGCGCGCGCTCATTGGCCCACATCAGGTCGCTGATGCGCCGGAAACCGTGCTCATGGCACAGGCGCAGCAGTTCCTCGGCGCTGTGGAAGGGGTAGGGCATCGGATTGTCCGGGAGGGCGCGGTCGGTGTTGAAGTCCGCCGCATCCACCACGAAGCCGCCGCCGACCGAATAGCAGATGCGTTCGGCCAGCAGTTCGCCGTTTTCGTCCAGGGCGCGCAGGTGCAGGCCGTTGGGATGGGCGGGCAGGCTGTCGTCGTGGAAGACCAGTTGCCGCGCCGGATCGAAGTCGATTTCCTCCACACCGCCCAGGCGCAGGCGATGGCGCAGCAGGATGTCGTCTACCTGTGGGGTGAGGGCCGCGGGGTCGGCTTCCGCCGGGTCGATGCCGAGCAGGCCGATCAGGCAAGCGCGGTCCGTGGCGTGGCCCTTGCCGGTGGCGCTGAGGGAGCCGTAGAGATGCACCTCGACCGCCGTGGTTCGGGCCAGCAGGCCGTCGTCACGCAGGCGGTCGACGAACTCGCGGGTGGCGCGCATCGGCCCAACGGTGTGCGAACTGGACGGGCCGACACCGGGTTTGAACATGTCGAAGACGCTGAGGGTCATGGGGATTCCTCCTGTCTTCCAGCATGGACCCGTGCGGCCTTGAGTGCTCACCGACCGCTCGACGGCCACGCGCTTTTTGTAGGAGAGAGGGGGACGCCCAGTTCTTGCTCGCGAACCGGTTCACCGCGGAGCCGGCCAGGAAACGCTGTTCGCGAGCAAGCTCGCTCCTACAAAAGCAGCCTCAGCCCTGCGCCTGCAGGAACAGCGAGAACAGCTCGGACTGCGACTTGATCCCCAGCTTGGCGTACATGTGCTTGCGGTGGACCTTCACCGTCTCGGCAGAGATCGCCAGCTTGCGGGCGATTTCCTTGCTGGAGCAGCCGCTGAGCATCAGCCGGCCCACTTCCAGCTCGCGTGCGGTGAGCGGCGTTTCCATCTGCTGGGCGGTGGATTCCAGGCGGTTCTGCCAGCGTGGCGGCGGAGGCGCTTCCTGCACCTCGCGTTCGAAGGCCATGCGCTGGCGCATCAGGCCGGCGACCCAGGGTTGCACCAGGGCGAGCAGGGCGATCTGCTCCGGGGTGAAGCGGCCCTTGCTGCCCACCGAGCAGCAGAGGGTGCGCTCGCCGTCGAGTTGTACGTTGATCTGCACTTCATCGGCGACCACGTTGAGGCTGAAGTAGCGCTGGTAGTAATCGGTCTGCTCGAACATTTCCGGCGCCACGTCGTCCAGGCGGAACAGCCCGCTGCCGGGCGCCTCGCGGCTGGCGATGTAGAAGGGGTCGAGCAGGTAGAGGCCCTTGAGGTAGTCCTGGAACAGCGAGTCCGGGCCGCCGTCCTCGCCGGGGCATTCGGCGAACACCTGGGGCCTGCCATTGCTGAAAAGCAGCACGACCCAGCTGTCGAAGGGCACATACTGGCCCAGCAGGCGCACCAGCGAGGTCCAGAAGTTCGGCTTGTCCAGCGCTTCGATCAGCTGCCCGACCGAGCGGTGCCAGGCGATATCCTGAAGGGAAAGGCTCATGACTCTACCCCCGATGGGTTACCACGCGGGCGTAATTACCCGGTGATGGCACGCCCGGCATACTCGGTGGATGCCTTGAGCCGGCGCGGTGCGCATTTTGACCGACAGCGCCCGGTCACCGCAAAGACAAGAATCCGAGGAAGCCCCATGAAAGTAGAGCTCGTCCAACTCGCCGGCCGTGATGGCGATGTGGCCTGGAACCTGGCCCGCACCCTGGAAGCGATCCATGCCTGCGCCGACGACACCCAATTGGTGGTGTTCCCCGAGACCCAGCTGACCGGCTTCCCCACCGAGCAGAACATCGCCGCCATCGCCGAGCCGGTCGATGGCCCCAGCGTGCAGGCCGTGCAGCGTGCCGCGCGGGAGAAGAACATCTCCGTCGCCGTGGGCTTCGCCGAAGCCGCTGACGATGGCCGCTTCTACAACACCACGCTGCTGATCACCCCCGAAGGCATCGCCATGAAGTACCGCAAGACGCACCTGTGGGCGTCGGACCGCGGCATCTTCACCCCCGGCGACCGCTACGCCACCTGCCTGTGGAACGGCATCCGCGTCGGCATCGTGATCTGCTTCGACATCGAGTTCCCCGAGTCCGCCCGCGCCCTCGGCCAGCTGGGCGCCGAGCTGATCATCGTGACCAACGGCAACATGGACCCCTACGGCCCGACCCATCGCACCGCGATCATGGGCCGCGCCATGGAAAACCAGGCCTATGCCGTGATGGTCAACCGCGTCGGTGCAGGTGATGACGGACTGGTCTTCGCCGGCGGTAGCGCCGTGGTCGACCCGTACGGTCAACTGATCGTCGAGGCCGGCCGCGAAGAGTGCCGGCAGATCGTCGAGCTGGATTTCGAACGCCAGGCGCAATCGCGCCGCGACTACAGCTACCTGGGCGAGCGCCGTTTCGTGCTGCCCGGCGAGATGCGCGAGCACGCAGACGGCTTGCGCGAGCTGATCATTCCCGCCTGAGTTTCCTTCCGGCTCCGCTGCAAGGGGGCCGGGGCGCAGGGCCGCGCCAGTGAAGCGAATCATCAAGAACGACGGGTGCCACGAGCACCCGCGAGGCCTGCGGGTGAGTGCAGGCCGGCAACCCAAGTACTGCCATAACAAACACAACGCGGAGTAAGCAGTAATGGCTCGACTCAAACGAACCCTGTCGCTGGGTTCGGTGGTGCTGTTCGGCATCGCCTACATGACCCCGATCATCGTCCTTGGCACCTTCGGCATCCTCGCCGACGTCACCCGCGGCGTAGTGCCTTCGGCCTACCTCGTCGCCTCTGTCGCCATGCTCTTTACCGCGCTCAGCTACGGGCGCATGGCCGCTGCCTTCCCGGTCGCCGGCTCGGCATACACCTACGTGCGCAAGTCGATCAGCCCGAAACTGGGCTTCCTGGCCGGCTGGGCGGTGTTGCTGGACTACCTGTTCCTGCCCATGGCCATCTGGCTGATCGGCGCGGCCTATCTGCATTCCGCCTTCCCGGCCGTTCCGCAAGCCTTGTGGGTACTGGCCTTCATCGGCGTAACCACCGCGATCAACGTGGTCGGCCTGCGCCTGGCGAAGAACATCAACGGCGTGCTGATGCTGGTGCAGTTCCTCGTGCTGATTGCTTTTGTAGGCCTGGCCATCCACTACGTGATGGGCGATGGCAGCCGTCCGTTGTGGACCCTGGAACCCTTCCTCAAGGAAGGCACCCAGTTGCCGCTGATCATGGGTGGTGCGGCCATCGCCTGTTATTCCTTCCTGGGCTTTGACGCGGTCAGTACCCTGACCGAAGAAACCCACGAACCGCGCAAGACCATTCCGCGTGCCATCCTGCTGATCACCCTGATCGGCGGCGGCATCTTCATCGCCGCCAGCTACTTCGTACAGCTCGCGCACCCGTCGGTGGAATTCCAGAACGCTGATTCCGCCGCCTACGAAATTGCCCGCAACATCGGCGGCGACCTGTTCGTCAGCTTCTTCCTGATCGGCCTGATCGTCGGTCAGTTCACTTCCGGCCTGTCGGCCCAGGCCAGCGCCTCGCGCCTGCTGTTCGCCATGGGCCGCGACGGCGTGCTGCCGCGGCCGTTCTTCGGGCGCATCAGCAAGCGCTTCGAAACCCCGGTGAACAGTATCGTGCTGTGCGGCGTGGTGGCCCTGCTGGCGCTGCACATGGACGTCACCACTTCCACCTCGTTCATCAACTTCGGTGCCTTCCTGGCCTTCAGCCTGGTGAACCTCTCGGTGATCTTCCACTACTACCTGAATGCCGAGCGTCGCGGGCTGCGCGAGCTGGTGCTGTTCCTGCTGTTCCCGCTGATCGGCCTGCTTGCCGACCTGTGGCTGATGGTCAGCCTCGACCACTTGGCGATCTGGCTGGGCGCCACCTGGCTGGTGCTCGGTGTGATCTACCTCGCGGTGATCACCAGTGGCTTCCGCCAGCAACCACCGGAGATGCATTTCGAGGAGGCGTGAGCCCCGCGCGGGGCTATGCTGGGGACTCCGAGCCGTGATGACCGAGGAGATCCCGCCATGCCCCGCCTCACTCTCTACCATTCGCCTCAGACACGCTCCAGCGGCACCCTGGTGCTGCTGGAGGAGCTGGGCGCCGAGTACGACCTCGAACTGATCAACATGAAGGCCGGCGAGCAGCGCAAACCGGCCTACCTGGCCGTCAACCCGCTGGGCAAGGTGCCGGCGATCCGCATCGGCGAGTCGCTGGTCACCGAGCAGGGCGCCATCTTCATCTACCTCGCCGACCTCTTCCCCCGCGCGAACCTCGCTCCTGCCCTCGACGATCCGCTGCGCGGCCCCTACCTGCGCTGGCTGGTGTTCTACGGCTCCAGCTTCGAGCCGGCCATCGTCGACCGTGCCCTCAAGCGCGATGCCGCACCGCAGGCCATGAGCCCCTACGGCGACTACGACAGTGTGATGCGCGCCCTCGCCGAACAGCTGGAAACCGGCCCTTACCTGCTGGGCAATCGCATGACCGCAGCCGATGTGCTGTGGGGCGCGGCCCTGCGCTGGACCATCGGCTTCGGCGTCGTGCCCAAGCTGCCGGTGTTCGAGCGTTACGTGGAGCTGGTGACCTCGCGCCCGGCCTTCAAGCGGGTCTGGGAGCGGGATGTGCAGTGGGCGGAGGAGCACGCCAAGGCGGCGGAGGCGAAGCCGACGTGAGCGCTGGCCGGAAATCGCGCGCGCCGGGAAGACGATGTTCGATTTGAGGAATTGGTCTCAAGTGAGGTGGGATTATTCCTATTTTGCGATCGGAATATTTTCGCGCTTCCTCGACTGATCAATGATCGCCCCAACGCCGCGCACCCCCATCGCGTGGCGTCGGCAACTAAAACTACTACAAGCCGTTCCTTGAGTTATGTCCCCAAGGCCCTCCGCAAGGAGGGCCTTTTTTATGCGCGTGTTCCGGCAGTGCTCAGCCCTTGGCAGCGCTGACGCCCTCGAGGGTAGCGAAGGAAGTGTCCTTCGCGGTCAGCAGGAAGTCACGCATGAACGGTGCATCCAGCATGTCGGCGCGGATGGCGGCGAACAGGGTGCAGTACAGGCCTTTCTCACCCAGGCGCTTGGCGGTCACATAGCCTCGCGAGCTGTACTCGTGCAGCGCCCAGTTGGGCAGGCTGCAGACGCCACGCCCGGAGGCCACCAGTTGCATCATCATCACCGTCAGTTCCGAGGTGCGAACCTGGGCTGGTTCGACGTCGGCCGGCTCTAGGAAGCGGGTGAAGATGTCCAGGCGATCGCGCTCGATGGGGTAGGTGATCAGCGTCAGGTTGGCCAGGTCTTCCGGAACGATGAAGGACTTACCGGCCAGCGCGTGGTGGTTGTCCACCGCCAGCAGCGCTTCGTAGGTGAACAGCGGCACGTAGGTGATGCCGGCGATGTCCACCGGGTCGGAGGTCACCACCAGGTCCAGGTCGCCGCGGGCCAGTGCCGGCAGCGGGGCGAAGGAGAAGCCGGAGGCGAGGTCCAGCTCCACTTCCGGCCAGGCATCGCGGAACTGGTCGATGGTCGGCATCAGCCACTGGAAGCAGCTGTGGCATTCAATGGCCATATGCAGGCGACCGGCAGTGCCGCCCGCCAGGCGTGCCAGGTCGCGTTCGGCGCCGCGCAGTTGCGGCAGCACGGCGTCGGCCAGTTGCAGCAGGCGCAAGCCAGCACTGGTGAAGCGGACCGGCTTGGTCTTGCGGATGAACAGCGACAGGCCCAGGCGCTCCTCCAGTTCCTTGAACTGGTGGGACAGGGCGGATTGCGTGAGGTGCAGGCGCTCGGCGGCCTCCACCAGGCTGTCGGCTTCGCGCAGGGCATGCAGGGTTTTCAGGTGACGGAGTTCAAGCATGGCGCGGCCTCGCCTCAGTATGAGGAAATCTTGATGAAAAGGCGGATCAATTGAGCTGCCCTCATGATAAGCCGGCTGCTGGCGCTTCACCAGCAGGGTTCGCCGGGCCCGACTCATCGGGCCGAAGTCACCAGCTCAGATAGAACATCCCTTTGGCCAGCAGGACGATCAGCACCACGTGGGCGAACACGCTGTAGTGGATGCGCCGGGAACGCCGGCCGGTCATGCGCCCGACACGAAAGGAATACATGGCGAAGATGAAGTGGCCCAGTACGCTGGTGGCCAGCAGCAGCTTGAGACTGAGCAGGGTGGCGAAGGGCGACGCCAGCGGCTCGGCCAGCAGCGGCGCGTAACGCAGATGCAGCATGCCCAGGCCGCTGCCGAACAGGGTCGGGATGACCCAGGGCATCACCCGGCGCAGCCGACGGCCGAGCGCGCCCTCGACCATTTTCATCGCCCGCGCCGGCACGTGGGGGTGGATGCTCTCCAGGATCAGCACTTCGAAGAACACCGTGCCGACGAACAGGATCGCGGCGAACAGGTGCAGCACCAGCAGGATGGGGTAGGCCATGGCAGAGCTTCCGAGCGGGGGCTTCTATCTTCGCGACTGTTGGGGGCGGCCTCCCTTGATCCGCATCATGGGAAGCGCCGTCGGCGACCGCTCAGCGCCTTTCATCAAACTGTCACGGACCTGTGGCAGAGCGAGCGACGGAAATTCATCAGAATCGCTATCAACTGGGGTTTTGCGTTCCGGATTTTCATTCATGCGTGCTTTTCTACTGGCAGTCGCTCTTTTCTGCGGCTTGCCCTCCCTTTCTATTGCCGCCGATCGTTGCGATGCGCGGGTGCCGACCGAGCTGGTCGACCTGGGCGACGTGCGCCTGGCCTACCAGAGCATCGGGCGTCCGCAGGACCCGACGCTGCTGCTGGTCATGGGCCTGGGTGGCCAGCTGATCCATTGGCCGGATGAAGTGGTCGAGGCGCTCTGCCAGCAGGGCTTCCGGGTGATCCGTTACGACAACCGCGATGTTGGCCTGTCTTCCTGGCGTGTTCCTACGCCCAGCGGCAACCTGACCTACGAAGTAATCCGCTATCGCCTTGGCCTGCCCGTGAGTGCGCCCTACAGCCTGACCGACATGGCGGGCGACGCACTGCACCTGCTGGACGCCCTGCACGTCGAACGCGCCCATGTGCTGGGCGCGAGCATGGGCGGGATGATCGCGCAGCATGTCGCCGACCTCGCGCCGGATCGCGTGATCAGCCTGACCCTGGTGATGACCAGCTCCGGCGCCGAAGGCCTGCCGGCGCCCAGCGAGTCGCTGCTGCGCCTGCTCGCCCGGCGCGAGGCCGCCAGCCGCGAACAGGCCATCGAACAGCAGGCTGACCTGCTGGCCGCCCTTGGCAGCCCGCAGGTTCACGACGACCGCCAGCAATTGCTGCAGCAGGCGGCGCGCTCCTACGACCGCGCCTTCAACCCCGAAGGCGTGCAGCGACAGATGCTGGCAATCCTCGCCGAGCCCAGCCGCGTGGAGCTGCTCAACCGACTCAACGTGCCGACCCTCGTGGTCCACGGTACGGCCGATCCGCTGCTGCCGGTGATGCACGGTGTGCATGTGGCCGCGCACATTCGCGGCTCGGTGCTGAAGTTGATTCCGGGGATGGCGCACCGTTTCCAGGAAGACTTCAAGGAGCCGCTGCTCGGCGCGGTGCTGCCTTACCTGCGCGAGCACCAGGGCGGCGGGCACGTCGCGCAGCTCTGAGGCTTTCGTGGGAGCGGACTTTGTCCGCGATCGATTTCCGACCACGCTGAGCCGGCCGGTTGCACATCGCGGCCGGAAACCGCTCCCACGCTGTGAGTTTCAGGGGGCGGGCAAGCTGTAGCGCTCGGCGAAATACTGCCGCAGGAACTCCACCGCCACCCGCACCTTGGCCGAGCTGGCCAGTGGGGCGGCATAGACGGCCCAGATGTCCGCCGGCTGCTGGTATTCAGGCAGCACCTGCACCAGGCGGCCATCCTCCAGGCTGTCGTGCACGTCCCACCAGGAGCGCAGCAGGATGCCGCGCCCATCAATGCACCACTGGTGCACCACCTCGCCGTGGTTGGACGACAGTGGCCCGGTAACCTTCACGCTTTCCTCGCCTTCCGGTCCCTGCAGGTGCCAGACGCCGAAGGGATGGTCGCGCTCCTTGATCACCAGGCAATCGTGCCCGGCCAGTTCCGCGAGCGTGCGCGGCGTTCCGCTGCGCTCCAGGTAGCTGGGTGCGGCACAGAGAACCCGACGGTTCCTGGCCAATGGGCGGGCGATGAGGTTGGGGTCGATGTCGTTGCCCACCCGCACGTCCAGATCGAAACCTTCGCCTATCAGGTCCACCAGGCGGTCCTGTACATCCAGCCGGATATCCAGCTGCGGGTGCCGCGTGGCGAGTTCCGACAAGGCCGGGGCGACGAAGCGCCGGCCCAGCCCGAGGCTGCTGGCGATACGCAGCAGGCCGCTGGGCTCGCGGTGCAGGGCGCTGACGTCATCGCCCATGCGCTGCACGGCATCGAGGATGCGCAGCGCCCATTGATAGATGCGCTCACCGTCTTCGCTCACCGAGACCCGCCGCGTGGTGCGGTGCAGCAGGCGCACGCCGAGGTCATCTTCGAGCAAGCGGATTCGCTTGCTGACGAAGGCGGCGGACATGCCCAGTTCGCTGGCGGCGGCAGCGAAGCTGGAGCGCCGAACCACCTGGATGAAGACGCGGAGGTCGTCAAGATTGGGAAGTTTATTCACGGTTCGTGCTTAAAGAATCAACGGTCTCGCTGATTATGTTTGATTTTGCTGCTTATAGCATGGCCAGCACTGCTTTCCACTTCACACCAGCGAGGGTGCCCCATGAGCAAGCCATTCAGAATCGCCGCGATCCCCGGAGACGGCATCGGCCAGGAAGTCCTTCCCGAGGGCCTGCGAGTCGTCCAGGCGGCCGCGCGGAAATACGGCCTGGCGCTGGAATTCGAACACTTCGAGTGGGCCAGCTGCGACTACTACCTGGAGCACGGCAGGATGATGCCGGACGACTGGTTCGAACAGCTGAAGGATTTCGACGCGCTGTTCTTCGGCGCCGTCGGCTGGCCGGACAAGGTGCCGGACCACATTTCCCTGTGGGGCTCGCTGCTGAAATTCCGCCGCGACTTCGACCAGTACGTGAACATCCGCCCGGTGCGCCTGTTCCCCGGCGTGCCTTGCCCGCTGGCCGGGAAGAAGCCCGGCGACATCGACTTCGTGGTGATCCGCGAGAACACCGAGGGTGAGTATTCGTCCCTGGGCGGGCGCATGTTCGAAGGCACCGAGAACGAGTTCGTGCTGCAGGAATCGGTGTTCACCCGTCGCGGCGTCGACCGCATCCTGAAATACGCCTTCGACCTGGCGCAGACCCGCGAACGCAAGCGCCTGACCTCGGCCACCAAGTCCAACGGCATGGCGGTGAGCATGCCCTACTGGGACGAGCGCACCGCGGCGATGGCCGCCGGCTATCCGGACATCACCTGGGACAAGCAGCACATCGATATCCTCTGCGCCCGTTTTGTCCTGCAGCCCGAGCGCTTCGACGTGGTAGTGGCCTCCAACCTGTTCGGCGACATCCTCTCCGACCTCGGCCCGGCCTGTGCCGGCACCATCGGCATCGCACCCTCGGCCAACCTCAACCCCGAGCGCAGATTTCCCTCGCTGTTCGAGCCCGTACACGGTTCGGCGCCGGACATCTTCGGCCAGAACATCGCCAACCCCATCGCCATGATCTGGTCCGGTGCGCTGATGCTGGACTTCGTCGGCCAGGGCGATGCGCGCTACCGCGCGGCCCACGACGACATCCTCCAAGCCATCGAGCGCGTGATCGCCGACGGCACAGTGACACGGGATATGGGCGGGCAACTTTCGACCCAGGCTGTCGGGCAGGCAATTGCCGAGATCGTGGCGGGATAGTTCCTACAACCTCAGCGAAACCCATGGAAAGGCCCGTGCCATGGCGGCTCGCCGCCTTTTCGATGGGCGCTTCGAGGCGATCACCTGCTCTTGCGCTATGCGGCGATTCACCGCACACTGTTAACCAAAGGATATTTGTAAACCAATAGTTTACTTGGGCAAGGTGCCGGTTTTGACCTTGCTCCATCCGCGGCCTGCGGCGGATGCGAAACAACAACAAAAAACGTCCCAGGAGACGCCTGATGTCCCCCTTGATGCCCCGCAAGACCCAGAAGGTCGATGTATTCCTGATATCCATGAGCCTGGTCGCGGTGCTCCTGACCGTGATCGGGCTCGCTGCGTTTCCGGCCCAGGCCGAGCAAGCCGCGAACCAACTGTTCGAAATTGCCACCCGTACCTTCGGCACCGCCGTGCAACTGCTGATCTTCGGCAGCTCCCTGGCCGTGCTCTACATCGCCTGCAGCAAGTACGGCCACATCCGCTTCGGTAGCGGCAAACCGGAATACTCCACGGCTACCTGGGTCTTCATGTTCATCTGCGCCGGCATGGGGTCCTCCACTCTCTACTGGGGCGTGATGGAGTGGGCGTACTACTACCAGACGCCGGGCCTGAACATCGTTCCGCAGTCCCGCGAGGCACTGGAGTACAGCGTCGGCTACTCCTTCTTCCACTGGGGCATCAGTGCCTGGTCGATCTACGCCCTGGCCTCGCTGGCCATGGCCTACCACTTTCACGTGCGCAAGAAGAGCGGCCTGAACCTGGCTTCCATCGTCGAGGCCGTCACCGGCTTCAAGGCCACCGGGCCGGTGGGGCGCCTGGTGGACCTGATCTTCCTGCTGACCATGATGGGCGCGCTCACCGTGTCCCTGGCGCTCACCGCCTCGACCCTGACCCGTGGCCTGTCCGGGCTGGTGGGCACGCCGGATACCTTCACCGTGCAGGTGTTGGTGATCGGTGTGATCGCCGTGCTGTTCTCCCTGAGCTCCTACATCGGCATCGATGGTGGCCTGCAGAAACTGAGCAAGATCGTCTGCTACGGCGCGCTGGTGTTCGCCGCGGTGGTGCTGCTGGTCGGCCCGACCCAGTTCACCATCAACAACACCGCCAACGGCATCGGCCTGATGATCCAGAACTACGTGCACATGAGCCTGTTCACCGACCCGGCCGGCGATGGCGCCTTCACCCGTAACTGGACGGTGTTCTACTGGCTCTGGTGGGTGTCCTACGCACCGGGCGTGGCCATGTTCGTGACCCGCGTATCGCGTGGCCGGCAGATGCGCGAAGTGGTCTTCGCCCTGCTGCTGGGCGGCAGCTTCGGTTGCTGGTTCTTCTTCGGTGCGCTGGAAAGTTACAGCATGCACCAGTTCATCACCGGTGCCGTAGACGTGCCGAAGATTCTCACCGAGCAGGGTGGTGAAAGCGCCGTAGAGGCGCTGCTGCTGGCGCTGCCGTGGGGCAAGCTGTTCCTCGCCGTGTACCTGTTCATCATGGCCGTGTTCTGCGCCTCGCACATGGATGCGGCAGCCTACGCCGTGGCCGCCACCAGCACTCGCAACCTGCAGGAAGGCGATGATCCGACGCCGACCCACCGCCTGTTCTGGGCCATCACCCTGACCCTGGTGCCGCTGGCCATGCTGTTCGCCAAGGCCTCGCTGTCGACGATGAAGACCGCCGTTGTGCTCACCGCGATTCCGTTCACCCTGATCCTGCTGGTCAAGGTCTATGGCTTCTTCAAGTGGATGCTGGCGGACTATGGCTCGATGCCGGCCTACCGCATCGAAGAGGAAGCCGCAGCGATGGCGCTGGCAGGCGAGGCCGTAGTTGAGCCCCCGATCGTCGCCAAACCCCTACGGGAAGTGGCCCTGGCCCAGTGATTTCCTGCGTGGCGTCGCCAGCCCGGGCGATGCCACCCGCAGGCTTTTTTTTGCCTGCGCTGTTAACCATCGGGTTGCAGTAAACCGAAAATCAAATGGACCGCGCCCTGCGCGAGTCGATGAAAGCCTGGAGATATCCGATGACCGACTTCGAACGCCTGCCCGCCGACTTCTGCAGCGACCACGAGCGCGCCTACACCATTCCGGCAAACTTCTACACCAGCGATGCCGTATTCGAGCACGAGAAGGAAAAGATCTTCGCCCACAGCTGGATCTGCCTGGGCCATCGCAGTGAAGTGGCCGAGAAGAATGCCTACATCGTCCGCGAGGTGATCGGCGAGAGCATCATCGTCGTGCGCGGCCGCGACGACGTGCTGCGCGCCTTCTACAACGTCTGCCCGCACCGTGGTCACCAACTGCTCGAAGGCACCGGCGGCATCGCCAAGAACGTCATTGCCTGCCCCTACCACGCCTGGACCTTCAAGCTCGACGGCGAACTGACCCACGTTCGCAACTGCGACCAGGTCGAGGCCTTCGACAAGGGCGATTACAGCCTGGTGCAGCTGCGCGTAGAGGAGTACGCCGGTTTCATCTTCATCAACATGGGCGCCGATGCCGGCAGCGTGGAAGAGCAGCTGCCCGGCCTGGAAGCCAAGATGCGCGGCGCCTGCGCGGTGATCGATGACCTGCACCTGGCCGCTCGTTTCGTCAGCGCAACCCCGGCGAACTGGAAATCCATCGTCGACAACTACATGGAGTGCTACCACTGCGGCCCGGCGCACCCGAGCTTTGCCGACTCCGTGGACGTCGGCCAGTACGGTCACACCCTGCACGGCAACTGGACCCTGCAGTACGGCATCGCCAAGTCCTCGGAGCAGTCGTTCAAGGTCGACGAGTCGGTGAGCGATCCGTCCTTCTCCGGCTTCTGGGCCTGGCCGTGCACCATGTTCAACGTGCCGCCGGGCGCCAACTTCATGACCGTGATCTACGAGTTCCCGGTCGACGCCGAAACCACGCTGCAGCACTACGACATCTACTTCCTCAACAAGGACATCACCGAGGAGCAGCAGAAGCTCATCGACTGGTACCGCGAAGTGTTCCGCCCGGAAGACCTGCGCCTGGTGGAAAGCGTGCAGAAGGGTCTGAAGTCCCGCGGCTACCGCGGCCAGGGCCGGATCATGGTGGACAAGCAGCGCACCGGTATCAGCGAGCACGGCATTGCCCACTTCCACAACCTGATCGCCGTGTCGCACCTGGACTGATCCGGCTCGCCGCCAGCGGGTGGCGAACAGCACTTGCGTGAGGCCCTGCATCGACGAAGTCGGCGCAGGGCATCCGCCCCGCAGACAGCGGGGCGGCATTCCCTAGAAAACAGCTCTCTTCCACCGCCGCTCGGGGAGCCGGAAGAGAGTCGGGTGGCGCGGCCATCCGGTCAGTTGAGGTGAACCATGGCCAATACCTACGAGATGTTCAGCGTGCGCGTGACTGCCGTGGAGCAGGCAACCCCGCAGATCAAGCGCTTCACCCTGGCGCGAGCCGACGGCCAGCCAATGCCGGCCTTCAGCGGCGGCAGCCACGTGATCGTGAAAATGGCCGACGGCCTGAGCAACGCCTATTCGCTGATGAGCGATCCGCGCGACCTCAGTCACTACCAGATCGGCGTTCGACTGGAAGAGCAGTCCAAGGGCGGATCGGCCTTCATGCACCAGCAGGTCGAAGTCGGTACCCAGTTGACGATCTCTACCCCGAACAACCTTTTCGCCCTCGATTCCAAGGCCGGGCGCCACGTGTTGATCGCCGGTGGCATCGGCATCACGCCATTCCTTTCCCAGTTGCATGAGCTGGAAGGCGGCACTGTCCCGTACGAGTTGCATTACGCCTTCCGCAGCCCGGAGCACGGCGCCTTCCAGGGCGAGTTGGCAGACGGTCCGCATGCCGGGAATGTGCGTTTCTATGTGGACAGCGAGAATCGCCGTCTCGACCTGGCCGCTTTGTTCGCCTCCCTGGCGGCGAACGACCACGTCTATGTCTGCGGGCCCAAGCCGCTGATCGATGCAGTCATCGACGGCGCGAAGAAAGCCGGAATCGCAGAGGCGCGCGTGCACTTCGAACAGTTTGCGGCCGCTCCCGCCAGCGGCGGCGCCTTCACCCTGGTACTGGGCCGCTCCGGCCGCGAACTGCGGGTGGAGGAGGGCATGACCATCATCCAGGCCATCGAGAACGTGAAGGCCGCCCAGGTGGACTGCCTGTGCCGCGAGGGTGTCTGTGGAACCTGCGAGACGCGCATCCTCGAAGGCGAGGTGGAGCATTTCGACCAGTACCTGTCCGACGAGGAGAAAGCCTCGCAACAGACCCTGATGCTCTGCGTCTCCCGCGCTCGCGGGGAGCGGCTGGTGATCGATCTGTAACCCGAATATCCGGCGAGCGTAGGAGCGGACTTTGTCCGCGATCGTTTCCCCGCGGCTCCGGGCAGCCCCGGAGCGCGGCCAGCCAATCGCGGACGGGGTCCGCTCCCACGATCAGCCGTCGGCATCTGATGCGTCTGTCATCCACCGGTTTACAGCTGTGTATACTGCGGCCCTCGAATACCTCCAGGGACCGCGCCACCCATGATGGAAAACAGCTTCGCCTTCCGTCTCAAGGAATTGCTCGAACACCACAAGCTGACGCTGCAGGCAGTGGGTTCGGCCCTGGGTATTTCGCGTACGGCGGTGCACAAGTGGACCAAGGGCGGCGAGATCGACTACGACAACCTGCGTCGGCTGGCAGACTTTCTCAAGGTCAATTGGCTCTGGCTGCGCTACGGCGAGGAAGCCCTGCGCAGCGTGCAGGATGCCGAGCCGATCGAGCTGCCGATGACCGACCTGCGCCGCCGCTACACCGCCGAGATCATGGAGAGCGAGACGCGCATGAAGCTGGCCCAGGAGGGCGCGCGGATCGTCACCTGGGAGTGGAACCTGATCAGCGATGAAGTGACCTATTCGCCGAACGTCGAGGCGGTCTACGGCTGGCATGTCAGCTCCAACCAGACCTTCTGGAGCCATCTCCCGGCGGAGGACGTGGCCACCGTGCAGGCGATGTATGAGCGCGCCGCTGCCGAGGGCAAGGGCTGCGAGTGCGATTTCCGCATCCTCCAGCCCGACGGCAGCCTGCGCTGGATCGCCTCGCGCGCCACGGTGGTCAACGATGCCGTCGGCCGACCACTGAAGATGGTTGGCATCAGCATGGACAACACCGAGCGCATGGCCACCGAGGAACGACTGCGCAATAGCGAGGAGCGTTTCCGGGCGATCTTCGAACTGACCTGGGGCGCACTGGCCTACATCGGGCTGGACGGTGGCTGGCAGCGGGTGAACGGCAGCCTCTGCGAGCTGCTCGGCTATCGCCCCGAAGAGCTCTACACCATGACTTTCCAGGGCATTACCCACCCCGACGACCTGGCGACCAACCTGGAGCTTCTGCGCCAATTGCTGGCCGGCCACTTCGATCGCTACGTGGTGGAGAAGCGCTTGCGCCGCCGCGACGGCGACTATGTCTGGGTGCGCGTGCGCACCTCGCTGCAGCGTCGCGCCCAGGACGGGGTGCCCGATCACCTCATCAGCGTGTTCGAGGACATCCGCGCCGAACGCGCCGAGCGTGATCGCCTGCAGGCGCGAATCAGCGAATTGGAAGCTCAGTTGGCGATGCGCGCCTGACTCAGTGCAGGCGCACCCAGACGAACACCAGTAGCGAAGCCGCTACCAGCCAGGCCAGTGCGGCCATCGCCAGCGACAGTTCCAGGCGCATGCGATCCACCATCAGGTAGAGCGCGGCCAGATAGACGAAGTAGGGAATGATCGACCACATGCCGAACAGGATGGTGGTCTTCAGGTCGTCCAGCGAACGGCTCTTGCCGACGATGTAGTGGGCGATCAGGGCGAAGGTGGGGAACAGCGGCACCAGCCCGGCGATGTAGTAATTGCGCGTCTTCGACAGCGCGGCGAGGATCAGCACAACGCCGGCGCCGAGGGCTGCCTTGAGGATCAGGTCCACGTCTTTCTCTATGCGGCGACGCCACCGGGGCGGTGGCGTCGCCTAGTATGCCTCACGGGGGCAGTGTGGATATCTCGTTCTGTGGCTGGGAAGTCAACTGACCTCAGAAGTCATATCGCAGGCGCGCCTCTAGGTTATGGCCGTTGAAGTTGTTGCTGCCTTCGTAGCGATAGCCGCCTCCCAGACTCACCGCGCCCAAGCGATAGTCGAGCCCCAGGGCAGCTTCATAACTATCGCGAGACTGGCGTACACCTGTGGTTTCGAAGTCGCCTCCGCCGATCAGAAAGCTACTAGTGGTGGACGTGCGGTCACCAATCAGATCGTGCCAGGCCATGAGCGACGCCTCCGGTACCAGTTGGCCCTTCCCGGCAGGCAGCGCGCCAGCTACTCGCAACCCGGCGCCGAGTTCGCCGCGCTCGTAACGTTGGCTATTGACTTGAAGCGCCGCGCTGGAGCCACTCTCGTCGTAGTTGTCCAGCCGGACATTGCTGTAGCGCGCTCCCACTCGCGGCTCAAGAACCAGCCCGTGAGCCAAGGCAAAATCATACCCGGCCAGAAGGCTCATTCCGGCCAGTTTGCCGTGATAATTACCCTTGGCGCGGGTATCTGCGATGTAACGCTTGCTGTGGTTTTCGCTCCAGCCATAGGAGAGGTTGGCGTCGACGAAGTATCCTCCCTGCTGGTAGCTGCCATAGAGCGTTAGTGCGTTGCCGTCGATGTCGGTCTTGTTGCCGTTGTGGCTCTTGACGTTCCCGTCCATGTAGCCATATGCCAGTCCGGCAATCAGGCCGGGGGCCAGGACGGCGTCCGCCCCTGCGGCAATGCCGCTCGCGTTCATATCGAAGCCAGTGATGTCCTGGCGCCTGCCCTGGCTGCCGTGGCCGTCAAGCCCCTGAACCCAGACTCCACCCTTATCAAGGTTGTCGCGGAGTTGACGCAATGCCATACCGCGCTGGCGGACGGCGTTTTCCATTTGCCGCTGCTGGGAGATGGCCGCTGCATTGGCCCCTCCATTCACCTCGGGATAGAGTGACTCGGCGAACTTGGCGATCTGCCGGGCGTCCGAATTTGCAATCTGCTCGAAGATTGGGTCGGTGGGCAGAAGTTTGTCTATCTGACCAGAGAGCTCGCCAATGGCGGTCTGCGCATCCACGCTGGCGCCCTCCTCGGCGACTACTTTGCCGGCATCTTCGCCGGTGATGGCTCGCAGGTTGGCGACCAGGGTGTTGCCTTCGAACTCATGGCTATTGACTGTAAGTAGCGCGGAAGTACTGGCGACTGACAGCTCACTGGCGGTGATGGGAACCTGTACCGTTTGTTGGTCCAACTGGTACCAGCGGTTGGCGCTGATCAATTGATATCGCTGGTCGCCCTGGGTGCTGAAGTCGTTGGGTTTGGGTGTGAGCAGAATTCTGCTGCCCGGATCCACCTCCGCCTCGCCGGTAACCTTCAGAATCGGCCGGTTCTGCTCGGTGGCGCGGCTCAGCGTCAGCTCCATTTCGCTGCCGATCAGCTCCAGGTTGCCTTCCAGCACGGTGTGGGGCCGTAGCAGCGTCAGGCGGCCGCCGCCGAGTTCGAGGTAGCGAGTCTGGATCAGCGCGGAGTCCATGGACACGTTGCCATACACCTCGGTGACCCACATGTTACGGATATCGCCTTGCACTGCACCGCCATCGAAGCTGGCAAGAGTGCCTCCGCTGGCTGTTGAGTCCGGCGAGAAGTTACCTAACAGGGCGATCTGTCCTCCCGCGGTCAGACCGTCCTCCTGTGTGTAGTGGGCGCTGGTCTGGGATAGATCGACAGCAGTACCGTCCGCCTGAATCAGGCCGGCGTTCTCGACCCCCAATTCTGATTCCACTTTCAGGGCAATCGAGCCTTGGCCCTTGGCGCTGATGGTGCCGCTGTTGTAGAGGACATTGTTTGACGTGTTGAGGAAATTGTTGCCTTGGCCAAACAGCATTGCGACGCTGCGCGCGCCATCGGCGCTGATGGTGCCGCTGTTGCTGAAGGAGTAGAGCTTGCTGTTCTCAATGACCAGGTTCTGGAAATCATCCCCTTGGGAGTGGATGACTCCGCTGTTTTCGAAGCCGCCCCCCAGGGTCGACTCATCGATCAGCAGGTTGTAGTTGTCGAGGGTGGGGGAGAGGGCGCCCAGCGTGTTGCTCTGGCTGATCGTACCCTGGTTGCTGAACTTGCCGCTGATGTTGGCTTGCCCCACATAGACGGTGGCATCGGCGATGTTGCTGGCTTGCAGCGATCCCGCCTGAACGAAGTCGCCCTGGATGCTGGTTGGTGCGCTGTTTCGTGACTGGAGGTAGAACGCGCCATTGCCACTGATGGTCCCGGCGGTCGGGCCGCTCACTGTCACCGTGGCGTAATTGTTCAGACCGCCCTGAAAGGTGCCGGTGGCAGATATCCAGGCGGTGAGCAGCGGCTCGGTGGTGTGAGCCTCGCCAACCAGGTCGATCGGGTTGGTATAGGTATCTGCCAACTGCAACGGATTGCCGATGACGGAAAGGCTCTCGGCGCAAGCCTGGTCGGCCATGATTGAAGCAATAACGATAGCGAGACGGTGTCGGGTCGACATGTAACCTCCTGGTTGTTGGGGCTATCCCTGGAAAAGGCAGGAGGCTACGGCGATTCAGGTGGGGGAAATATCAGTTGCGTCCGAAAACGTTGTAGTTAACGGGTGATCGTTGGCGTCGTCTTATGCAATAGACGCACTCGGCAGAGCAGGGCTTTCGTGTGTCAGATAGCGCTGCAATTGGTGTTGCTGTTGAGCATTGAGGAACAGCCCGAGCTTGGTGCGGCGCCAGAGGATGTCGTCGGCGTCGCGGGCCCATTCCTCGCGGACCAGGTATTCCACTTCCCGCGCATAGAGCCCGGCGCCCAGGTGTTCGCCCAGTTCGCTGAGGTTGTGCGCGCCGTCGAGCAGTCGCCAGATGCGGCTGCCGTAGGTGCTGGCCCAGCGGCGGGCGAGGGCCGGGTCGAGCTGGCGCAGGCGCTCCATGAGCTGGATAGCCAGGTCTTCCACCGTGGTCATGGCTTCGCCGCCGGGCAGCGGGGCACTGGCGGTCCAGCTCGCTTTCATCACGCCGGCGAAGTGCGGCGCCAGCTGTTCCAGCGCGGCCTCGGCAAGCTTGCGGTAGGTGGTCAGCTTGCCGCCGAACACCGAGAGCAACGGCGCTTCGCCGGGGGTGTTGTCTAGCGCCAGGGTGTAGTCGCGGGTGACCGCGGACGGATCGTCGGACTCGTCGTCGCACAGCGGGCGCACGCCGGAGAAGGTGCGCAGGATGTCCTGCCGGCTCAGTTGGCGCTTGAAATGCGCATTGACCACGTTGAGCAGGTAGTCGGTCTCGGCTTCGCTGATGCTGATCTGCGCCGGGTCGCCCTGGTACTCGCGGTCGGTGGTGCCGATCAGGGTGAACTGGCGCAGGTAGGGAATCGCGAAGACGATGCGCCGATCCTCGTTCTGCAGGATGTACGCGTGCTCGCCGTCATACAGGCGCGGCACGATCAGGTGGCTGCCCTGGATCAGGCGGATGCCGTAGGGCGGCTTCTGGCGCAGTTCCTCGCGCAGGAAACGGTCGACCCAGGGGCCGGCGGCGTTGACCAGCGCGCGGGCGCGGATCGAGTAGAGGCTGCCGTCGCGGCGTTCCAGGTGCAGATGCCACAAACCCTTGCTGCGCCGTGCGCTGACGCAGCGGGTGCGCGGGTGGATATGCGCCCCATTCTCGCGGGCGGCCATGGCGTTGAGCACCACCAGGCGGGCGTCGTCCACCGAGCAGTCGGAGTATTCGAAACCGCGGGTGATCTCGGCCTTGAGCGGGCTGTCGATACCGAAGCGCACGCCACGGGATGCCGGCAGCTTCTCGCGCTTGCCCAGGTGGTCATAGAGGAACAGGCCGGCGCGGATCATCCAGGCCGGGCGCAGGTGCGGGCGGTGCGGTAGCACGAAGCGCAGCGGATGGACGATGTGCGGAGCCTTGGCCAGCAGAACCTCGCGCTCGGCGAGGGCTTCGCGGACCAGGCGGAATTCGTGGTGTTCCAGGTAGCGCAGGCCGCCGTGGATCAGCTTGCTGCTGGCGGAGGAGGTGTGGGCGGCGAGGTCGTGCTGTTCGCAAAGGAACACCGACATCCCGCGCCCGGCGGCGTCCGCCGCGATCCCCGCGCCATTGATGCCGCCGCCGACGACGGCCAGGTCATAGACTTCGGCAAGGGGCGCGTGGCGCTTGCTGGTGGAATTCATGGGACCGCCTGGGTGTTGAAAGTGAATCTTTTATGTTCGTTTTCGAAAATATCCTAGATCAGTGAACGAAACATGACCAGCCTTTGGCGCGAATTCGCGCAGGCATTCGTCTAAATGTTCGAAAGTGAAATGACTGCGAAGTCTCAGACCAGCTCGAGCTGAACCTTGTGCTGGCTCATCAGGCGCGCCACGGCGGCGGGCGGCGGGCTGTCGGTGAAGACCCGGTTGACCAGGGAGATCGGACCCAGGCGCACCATGGCGTTGCGGCCGAACTTGCTGGAGTCGGCGGCGAGGAACACCTGCCGCGCGTTATCGATGATGGCGCGGGAGACGCGCACTTCCTGGTAGTCGAAGTCCAGCAGGCTGCCATCTTCGTCGATGCCGCTGATGCCCACCACGGCGAAGTCGACGCGAAACTGCTCGATGAAATCCACTGCCGCCTGCCCGACCACGCCGCCGTCGCCGCGCACCGTGCCGCCGGCGATCAGCACTTCGAAATCATCCTTGCCGGCAAGGATGCTGGCGACGTGCAGATTGTTGCTGATGACCTTCAGGTTCCGGTGGCCGAGCAGGGCGCGGGCGATGGCTTCGGTGGTGGTGCCGATGTTGATGAACAGCGAGGCATTGTCCGGAATCTGCGCGGCAATGGCTTCGGCGATGCGCTGCTTCTCGTCGCGCATCTGGTCGGCGCGGGTGTTGTAGGCGGTGTTCTCGATGCTCGAATCCCAGGCCGCGCCGCCGTGGTAGCGGCGCAGCAGGTTCTGTTCGGCGAGCTGGTTGATATCGCGGCGGATGGTCTGCGGAGTCACGGCGAACTGCTGGGCGAGCTCCTCGATACTCAGGTAACCGCGTTCGCGGACCAGGTCGAGGATGCTTTGCTGGCGGGGTGGCAGGTTCATGCGCTGTGCTCGTGCGGATGGGCCGGGAGGGCAAGGATGCCGCACGAAGTCGGCGCTGTCATGCGACACGGGCTTTACCTGTAGGAGCGAGCTTGCTCGCGAACCCCGCCGGGTACTGTGGAATCAAGCGCTTCGCGAGCAAGGACTGGGCGTCCCCCTCGGTCCTACAGAAGAGCAGTCAGTCTTCGGCGGCCCAGCCGCGGGTGCGCTCTACGGCTTTTTGCCAGCCCTTGTATAGTCGCGCGCGCTCGGCCTCGTCACAGGCCGGCTGGAACACCCGCTCGATCACCGCCTTGTCCTTAAGCTCCGCAAGGCTGCCCCAGAAGCCGCAGGCCAGCCCCGCCAGTACGGCGGCGCCCAGCGCCGTGGTTTCGCGCATCTGCGGACGCTCCACCGGAGTGCCGAGGATGTCGGCCTGGAACTGCATGAGGAAGTTGTTGGCCACCGCGCCCCCATCCACGCGCAGGGCGCGCAGCGGTTCGCCGGCGTCCTGCTGCATGGCGTCGAGCACGTCGCGGGTCTGGTAGGCGATGGATTCCAGGGTGGCGCGGATCAGGTGATCGGCCTTCACACCGCGGGTCAGGCCGAACAGGGCGCCGCGGGCATACGGGTCCCAGTAGGGCGCGCCGAGGCCGGTGAAGGCGGGGACCAGATAGACACCGTTGCTGTCCTTCACCTTGGTGGCGAAGTACTCCGAATCGTGGGCATCGTTGATCACCTTCAGCTCGTCGCGCAGCCACTGCACGGTGGAACCGCCATTGAACACGGCGCCTTCCAGCGCATAGGCGACTTCGCCGTGCGGGCCGCAGGCGATGGTGGTGAGCAGGCCGTGGGTGGATTTCACTGCCTTGGCGCCGGTGTTCATCAGCAGGAAGCAGCCGGTGCCGTAGGTGTTCTTGGCCTGGCCCGGCTCCACGCACATCTGGCCGAACAGCGCGGCTTGCTGGTCGCCGGCGATCCCGGCAATCGGCGTGCGGTGCACACCCAGGCCGCCGACCTTGGCGTGGCCATAGACCTCGGAGGAGGCGCGCACCTGCGGCAGCATGGAGCGCGGCACGTCCAGCGCGGCGAGCAGGCGCTCGTCCCAGTCGAGCTTGTGGATATCGAACATCAGGGTGCGCGAGGCGTTGGTGTAGTCGGTGACGTGCACTTCGCCTTCGGTGAGCTTCCAGATCAGCCAGCTGTCGACCGTGCCGAACAGCAGCTCGCCACGCTGCGCGCGTTCGCGGGCGCCGTCGACGTTGTCGAGGATCCACTTGAGCTTGGTGCCGGAGAAGTAGGGGTCGATGACCAGCCCGGTCGTGTCGCGGATGTGCTGCTCCAGGCCGTCGCGCTTGAGTTGTTCGCAGATCGCCGCGCTGCGCCGGCACTGCCAGACGATGGCGTTGTGGATCGGCCGGCCGCTGGCCTTGTCCCACACCAGCGTGGTTTCGCGCTGGTTGGTGATGCCGATGGCCGCCACCTCGGCGACGCTGATGTTGGCCTGGGCGAGCGCCTCGACCAGGGTCGAGCTCTGGGTCGCCCAGATTTCCATCGGGTCGTGCTCGACCCAGCCCGGTTGCGGGTAGATCTGCGCGAACTCGCGCTGGGCCACGCTGACCACGTTGGCGTCGTGGTCGAAGATGATGGCGCGCGAGCTGGTGGTGCCCTGGTCGAGGGCGACGACGTATTTCTTGTTCTTCAGGTCGGTCATGCGGGCGGCCTTGTGCGGATTCCGTTCGGCAGTCCCGGCCACGCGGGCCGGAAGGTGAATGGCGCAGACCATACGGGATTCGTCCGCATCGGTGAAGCGAACACCGTGCAGTGCAGCACGCCTTGGCTTACTGTTATGCGCTGGAAAGCCGCTTGCGAGAAGCCCGCCGATCATGACCCCCGCCATCGACCTGCTGAAGAAGAATCGCGCCGAACACCGCGTGCTGAGCTATGAGCACGACCCCAAGGCGCCGTCCTATGGCCTGGAGGCCGCCGAGAAACTCAATCTCGATCCGGCGCGCGTATTCAAGACCCTGCTCGCCGCCAGCGAAAAGGGCGAGCTGCTGGTCGCCGTGGTACCGGTCGTAGGCACGCTGGACCTGAAAGCGCTGGCCCACGCCGCGGGCGTGAAGAAAGCCGACATGGCCGATCCCCATGCCGCGCAGCGCGCCACCGGTTACCTGGTGGGCGGCATCAGCCCGCTGGGGCAGAAGAAACGCTTGCGTACCTTCATCGACGAATCCGCCCAGGGTTTCCCGACTATCCACGTCAGCGCCGGCCGTCGTGGACTGGAAGTGGAACTGAGCGCCGACACCCTCGCCGGGCTGACGTCGGCGACCTTTGCCCCCATCGGTCGGGGTTGAGCGAACGACTGTCTGGTCGCTTCTGTACGGTTCGTCGTTCATCGGCTTCTGTCATGCTCGGACATCACTTTTCAGGAGACTGCCATGCTGCTCGATTTCCACCAGGTAGACGCTTTCACCGACCGCCCGTTCGCCGGCAACCCGGCCATGGTCTACCGCCTCGATGCCTGGTTGAGCGACGAACTGATGCAGCAGATTGCCGCCGAGCACAACCTCTCGGAGACCGCCTTCCTGGTGAAGGAGCCCGCCGGTTGGCGCATCCGCTGGTTTACCCCGACCGCCGAAGTGCCGCTCTGTGGCCACGCTACCCTGGCCAGCGCCCACGTGCTGTTCGAAGTGTTCGACGAGCCGGGTGAAGTGCTGGAGCTGAACTCCCTGTCCGGGCCTCTTCGTGTGACCCGTGAGGAAGGCCGGCTGGCACTGAACTTCCCGGCGCAGCCGCCGAGCGAATCCGGCTCTACGGTGGAGTTGCAGAACGCGCTGGGCGTCGACGTGGTGGACGCACTGAACACCGCCAACCACCTGCTGGTGTTGCTGGAGTCGGAACAGGCGGTGCGTGACTGCCAGCCCGATTTCGCTGCTCTCGCGCGCCTGCCGTACCTGGGCGTGATCGTCACCGCGCGCAGCGACGACTACGACTTCGTTTCGCGCTTCTTCGCCCCGGCCATCGGCCTCAACGAAGACCCGGTGACCGGCGCCGCCCACTGCGTGCTGATCCCTTACTGGTCGCGCCGCCTGAACAAGCTGCAGATGCGCGCCTTCCAGTCTTCCGCGCGCGGCGGCGAGCTGTGGTGCCGTCTGGAGGGCGAGCGCGTCAGCATCGCCGGTTACGCCCGTCTGGTGGCCAGCGGTCGTCTGCTGGTTGTTTGATCTGTGACCGG
This sequence comes from Pseudomonas multiresinivorans, assembly GCF_012971725.1. NCBI lineage: Bacteria > Pseudomonadati > Pseudomonadota > Gammaproteobacteria > Pseudomonadales > Pseudomonadaceae > Pseudomonas > Pseudomonas multiresinivorans. The sequence goes on along the minus strand of NZ_CP048833.1, from coordinate 5,619,053 downwards.
GGGGCTTTGCGCTCCCTGGCCTAGGCTTGTTCCCATTGGCTGCCGCGTACCCGGCGCGGCTCGGAGGCAGGCCCATGGCAATCCTGGTCATCGCTGACTACCACACCCACTCCGGTTCCTCCGTCCTGGCGCCGGCAACACTGAACGCCCTGGCGGCCGCCCGGCAGATCGGCAGCGAGGTGCATCTGCTGCTGGCCGGCAGCGGACTTGCCCAGCTGTGCGAGTATGCGTGCCGTATCGAGGGCGTCACCCGCGTGCTGCAGGTGGATGATCCGATCTACGACCACCTGCTGGCGGAGAACCTCTCTGCGCTGGTCATTCGACTCGCTCCTGACTACAGCCACGTACTCGCGCCCGCCACGGCGATGGGCCGCGACTGCCTGCCGCGCATCGCCGCGCTGCTGGACACGGACGCAGTTTCCGATGTCATCGCCGTGATCGACGGCGAGACCTTCCAGCGCCCGATCTATGCCGGCAATGCCATCGCTACCGTGCGCTGCGAGGGTCCGCTGAAGGTATTGGGGGTCCGCGCCACGGCGTTCGACCCGGTTCGCGCTGAAGGCGGCAACGCCGAGCTGGTGGAGCTCGTCGGGGCTGGCGATCTCGCGCTTTCATCATGGCGGGGCGAAGAACATCCGGATTTCGAGCGGCCCGCGCTGGAGTCCGCGCGCGTGATAGTCGCTGGCGGTCGCGGGCTGCAAACAGCGGAAGGATTCGCGGCGCTCTATCCCCTGGCGGATCGCCTGCACGGCGCCGTTGGCGCTTCGCTGGCGGCAGTGGATGCGGGTTTTGCACCGGCGGAGCTGCAGATTGGCCAGTCAGGACGCATCGTCGCGCCGGAGCTCTATCTGGCCGTAGGGATTTCCGGCGCGGTTCAGCACGTGGCCGGCATGAAGGACGCGAAGGTCATCGCCGCGATCAACCTCGATCCGGACGCACCGATCTTCGAGATCGCCGACTACGGACTGCAGGGCGATCTGTTCGAGTTGCTGCCGGAGCTGCTGCGCGAACTGGATCGCACGCTCGGCTAGAGCGCCACGCTGCCCTGGGCCGGGAACAGCACCAGATGCTCGGCGGCGACACCGATTCCCACTTCATCCCCCGGCTGGTGATCGGCGTGGCTGGGGAAGAGTGATTCCAGCTCGGTGCCGGTCGGCAATTGCAGGCGATAGAGCGTCGCCGCGCCGAGGAAAGATTTGCCCACGATTCGCGCCTTCAGCGCACCATTGGCGGCCGGCACCAGGTCATCCGGGCGCAGCAGCACGTCCACCGGGCTGCCATCGGGCAGGCTGTAGGCGCGGTTGCCGCGCAGCAGGCCCAGCTCGGTCTGTACCGCATCGGTCCCGCACATCTGTCCGCGAATGAAATAGCCCTGGCCGACGAAGCTGGCGACGAAGGGCGTCTGCGGCTCGTGGTAGAGGTTGAACGGGGTGTCCCACTGCTCCAGCAGGCCGTTGCGGAATACACCGACGTGGTCGCTGACGGCGAAGGCTTCTTCCTGGTCGTGAGTGACCAGAATCGCGCTGGTGCCGCGGGCCTTGAGAATGTCGCGCACCTCGTGGCTGAGCTGGCGGCGCAATTCCACATCGAGGTTGGAGAAGGGTTCATCCAGCAGCAGCAGTTGCGGCTGCGGCGCCAGCGCTCGGGCCAGGGCCACGCGTTGCTGCTGCCCGCCGGAGAGCTCGTGGGGGAAACGCTGGCCGAGGCCGTCGAGCTTTACCAGCTCCAGCAGCTCACCGACGATGCGCTCGCGCTCGGGGCTCCTGCGGATGCCGAAGGCGATGTTGTCGGCCACCGACAGGTGCGGGAATAGCGCGTAGTCCTGGAACACCATGCCGATCCGGCGCTTCTCCGGTGACAGGGTGAAGCCGGGGCGGGAAATCACTGCGCCGCCCAGTTCGATACTCCCGCCCTGCACCGGCTCGAAACCGGCGATGGCGCGCAGGGTGGTGGTCTTGCCGCAGCCCGAGGGGCCAAGCAGGCAGCCGATGTCGCCGGCGTTCAGGTGCAGGCTGACGCCTTGCACCACACGCTGCTGTTCATAGCCACAGGAAAGGTTGTCGAGGGTGAGCAGCAGCGGTTTGGTCATCGGGCTCGAAACAGGAGGGCTCAGGCGTAATGCGCGTGCTCGACCAGCAGTTCGAGCAGGGCTTTCTGGGCGTGGAGACGGTTTTCCGCCTGGTCCCAGGCCACGGAGCGCGCGTCGTCCAGCAGATCTTCGCTGATCTCTTCGCCACGGTGGGCCGGCAGGCAGTGCATGAATAGTACATCCGCCGCCGCGGCATCGAGCAGTGCACGTGTTACCTGATATGGCTGGAACAGGCGCAGGCGCGCGGCCGCTTCGTCTTCCTGGCCCATGGATGCCCAGACGTCGGTGCTCACCAGATGTGCGCCGGCGACCGCTTTACGCGGGTCGCGGAAGATCTTCACGCGCTCGCCGGCCTGCTCCATCAGGGCGGCGTTCGGCTCGTAGCCTTCCGGGCAGGCCACATTCAGCTGGAAGTCGAAGCGGATCGCCGCCTCGATGTAGCTGTTGCACATGTTGTTGCCGTCGCCGATCCAGGCCACGGTCTTGCCGGCGATGCTGCCGCGGTGCTCATGGAAGGTCTGCATGTCGGCCAGCAGCTGGCACGGATGCAGGTCGTCCGACAGGCCGTTGATCACCGGCACGCGGGAGTTTTCGGCGAACTCGATCAGGTTGCTGTGGGCGAAGGTGCGGATCATCACCGCATCGACCATCCGCGACATCACCCGCGCGGCGTCGGCAATCGGCTCGCCACGGCCCAGCTGGGTATCGCGCGGGGAGAGGAAGATGGCCTGGCCGCCGAGCTGGATCATGCCGGCTTCGAAGGAGATCCGCGTCCGGGTCGAGGCCTTCTCGAAGATCATGCCCAGCACTCGATTTTTCAGCGGTTCGTAGAGCACGCCTCGGTCGCGCAGGTCCTTCAGCTCGGTGGCGCGGCGGATCAGACCGAGCAGTTCTTCGGTCGTGTAATCCAGCATCGAGAGGAAGTGACGTGCGCTCATGGTTCGTACCTACTACTTATTCTCAGAATCAGGCCGAGGTACCGACCGGCTTTCGTGAGAAAAAACGGGCTGAACCTGCGGCGGGACCGCATGGAGCGGAAAATGGGGGAAGGCGCGATCCTATAAGGAAATGACGGATCTACGCAAGTTTCGCCCGGAAGGCCCGTCGGGCGGGGCTTCACCATGGTCGTTCCTGATGCCGCGCAATTCACCCGACGGAAGCTGGTGGTGCTCCGCAATGCCAGGATTCATAGTGCTTTCGACCCCGCGACCGGCCCCATGAGGCGCCGGCGACAACAAGAACGAGGCGAGCCATGAGCAAGACCCTCCACCACCGTGCGTGCCATCTGTGCGAGGCCATTTGCGGCCTGACCATCGAGACCGAGGACGAGCGCATCCTGTCCATCAAGGGCGATGCCCAGGACAGCTTCAGCCGCGGCCACATCTGCCCCAAGGCGGTGGCGCTGCAGGATATCCAGAACGACCCGGACCGCCTGCGCCAGCCGGTGCGCCGCGTCGGCAATGAGTGGCAGCCGATCGGCTGGGACGAGGCCTTCGAACTGGTGGCCACGCGCCTGGCGGAGGTCCGCGAGCGTCACGGCAACGACGCCGTGGCCGTGTACCAGGGCAACCCCAGCGTGCACAACTACGGGCTGATGACCCACAGCAACTACTTCCTCGGCCAGTTGAAGACCCGCAACCGCTACTCGGCGACCTCGGTGGACCAACTGCCGCATCATCTGGTCAGCCAGCAGATGTTCGGCCATGGCCTGCTGATCCCGATTCCGGACATCGACCACACCGACTTCATGCTGATCCTGGGCGGCAACCCGTTGGCGTCCAACGGCAGCATCATGACCGTGCCAGACGTGGAGAAACGTCTGAAGGCCGTGAAGGCGCGCGGCGGCAAACTGGTGGTAGTCGACCCGCGTCGCACCGAGACTGCGGCGATTGCAGACCAGCACCTGTTCGTCCGGCCCGGCGAGGACGCCGCGCTGTTGCTGGGCATCCTCGACACGCTGCTCAACGAAGGGCTGACCCGCGACGCTTCGTTGCCGGTCAACGGCCTGGATGCGGTACGCGAGGCGCTGGCGCCATTCAAGGTCGAAGCCATGGCCACGCGCTGCGGCGTGCCGGCCGACGATATCCGCCAGTTGGCGCGGGAATTCGCCGCCGCCGACAAGGCCGTCTGCTACGGGCGCATGGGCGTTTCCACCCAGGTTTTCGGAAGCCTCTGTCAGTGGCTGGTGCAATTGATCAACCTGGTCACCGGCAACCTCGACCGCGTCGGCGGCACCCTGTGTACCACGCCGGCAGTGGACCTGGTGGCGACCACGGCGGGCGGCGCGTTCAATCGCTGGCAGAGCCGTGTGTCCGGCCTGCCGGAATATGGCGGCGAGCTGCCGGTGGCGGCGCTGGCCGAGGAGATGCTCACCGAAGGCGAAGGGCAGGTGCGTGCGCTGGTGACAGTGGCGGGCAACCCGGTGCTGTCCACGCCCAATGGCCGCCGCCTGGAGCAGGCGCTGGATGGTCTGGAGTTCATGCTCAGCGTCGATCTGTACATCAACGAAACCACCCGCTATGCCGACCTGATCCTGCCGCCCACCGCGCCGCTGGAGCACGATCACTACGACACCACCTTCAACGTATTCGCGGTGCGCAACGTCACTCGCTTCAACGAGGCGATCCTGCCCAAGCCCGAGGGTGCGTTGCACGATTGGGAAATCTTCGTCGGGCTGGCCAAGGCCTATGCCGCACGCCTGGGCACCGAGCTGAAGCCGACCATGGCGCCGGAACAGATGATCGAGATGGGCCTGCGCTTTGGGCCCTACGGGGACGCCAGCGAGCACAAACTGAACCTGACTCGGCTGCGCGAGCATCCCCACGGGCTGGACCTCGGGCCGCTGCGGCCGAACCTGGCGCCGCGGCTGAAGACGGCCAGCCACAGCATCGAGGCGGCGCCGGAAATCTTCCTCAATGACCTGCGCCGCTTCGCCGATACCCAGTCGCCGGCCATTGACCAGTTGCTGCTGATCGGTCGCCGCCATGTGCGCAGCAACAACTCGTGGATGCACAACTATCACCGCCTGGTGAAGGGCAAGCCGCGGCACCAACTGCTCATGCACCCGCAGGACCTCGCCTCGCGCGGGCTGGTGGACGGGCAGAAGGTACGTGTGCGCTCGCGGGTCGGCAGTATCGAGATCGAGGTGGCGGCCAGCGACGAAATCATGGCCGGGGTCGTCAGCCTGCCCCACGGCTGGGGGCACGCACGGCCGGGTGTGCAGCTGTCGATTGCCCGTGAGCAGGGCGGCGCCAGTGCCAACGACCTCACCGACGAACGTCATCTGGATGCGCTCTCCGGCAACACCGCGCTCAACGGCGTGCCGGTGGAAGTCGAAGCCGCCTGACAGGCTGTCGCAAGGCATCTGCAAAGCCGAGCGTAGCGCTCGGCTTTGCAGTACAATGCGCGGTACCGTGCCGGCCAGCGCCATCCGAGGAGGCAGCTGCCGGGTCAGTATCTGATAGTTCAGCCGAGGAAGTTCATGGATATCATCGATACCATCAAAGAGCAGATCGCCAATAACCCCGTACTGCTGTACATGAAGGGTTCGCCGAACGCTCCCCAGTGCGGTTTCTCGTCCCGCGCCGCACAGGTGCTGATGGCTTGCGGCGAGAAGTTCGCCTACGTGGACATCCTGCAGAATCCGGAAATCCGCGCCAACCTGCCCAAGTACGCCAACTGGCCGACCTTCCCGCAACTGTGGGTCGGTGGCGAGCTGGTCGGCGGCAGCGACATCCTGGCCGAGATGTTCGAAAAGGGTGAGCTGCAACCGCTGATCAAGGACGCCGTAGGCAAGGCCAACGCCTGAGTCTTTCGTGCTGTCGCACAAAGCCCCGCCTTGGCGGGGCTTTGTTTTTGGGAAGAAATAAAGGATGAGTGAACAATCACGGGCCAACGCCGCACGCTGGGCATGTGGTTACTGCTTCGCCATGGGTGGCATGGTGCATGGCAGCCTGATGGGCCGGGTGCCGGCGCTGAAGAACATGACTGGCGTGGACGAGCAGCAACTGGGCCAGGCGTTGCTGGGCGCCGGAGTGGGCGCGCTGCTGGCATTTGTTTTCGCCGGGGCATTGGTGCGGCGTCATGGTAGCCGGGCGATCACGGTGGTTTCCGGACTGGCGCTGATGGCTTGCTTCCCATTGCTCGGACTGGCGCCCAACGTCTGGTACCTGGCGGCTGGCCTGCTGCTGGTTGGCCTGACCTTCGCGACCATGGACGTGGCCATGAACACCCAGGCGGTAGAAGTGGAGCGGCGCCTTGGCCGGCCGTGCATCTCCAGCCTGCACGGCATGTACAGCCTGGGCGGACTCACCGGCGCCATCGGAGCGGCGATCTTTGCCGGCATGGCGCCTGTCTGGCACTTCACCCTGCTGGCCGTCATTGCGGTGGCGATCCTGCCGTTCTTCGCCCGTCATCTGTTCGAAGGGCGCCCGGAGCCCACGGAGGAGGAGGCGCCAGCCCAACGTGGCTGGCGCCTGCCGCCACCGGCACTGTTAGGTCTTGGGGTGCTGACGCTGTGCGCGTTCGTTTCCGAAGGTGCGGTCGCCGACTGGGGCGCCCTGCTGCTGCACCAGGTCATGGGAGCATCGGAGCGAGTGGCAGCACTGGGCTTCGCGGCGTTCTCCGCGACCATGGTGCTGGGGCGTCTTTTCGGTGACCGTCTGCGCGTGCGCTTCGCCGACGAGGCGCTGGTGCGCAACCTGGCACTGCTGGCCATCGCGGGCATGTTGCTGGCGCTATTCAGCCCGTGGATTTCCGGCGCGATTGCCGGTTTCGCCCTGGTGGGCGCGGGGTTGTCGGTGGTGGTGCCGATCCTGATCGGCGCGGCAGGCAACCGGCCGGGCGTCGAGCCTTCGCGCGGCGTGGCGGCGGTGGCGTCGTTCGGCTATGGCGGCTTGTTGCTGGGCCCGCCGCTGATCGGCTTCCTCGCCGAGCACGTGGGGCTGCGCCTGTCGCTGCTGGTGGTGATCGGACTGTGCGCTGGCCTGGTATTCAAGGCCGGACTGGTGCGGCGTCCGCCGAAGGCGAGCGGCTAGAAGGGAAGGGCACCGGCGTCCACAACAGCGCCGGTGCCTTTTGCCTGATCAGTCGTCTTCGTGCATGTGCGACTGCAGGTAGTTTTCCAGACCGACTTTCTGGATCAGGCCCAGCTGGGTTTCCAGGTAGTCGATGTGCTCTTCCTCGGACTCGAGGATGTCCTTGAGCAGGTCGCGGCTGACGTAGTCATGCACGCTTTCGCAATGCACGATGGCGTCGCGCAGGTCCTTGCAGGCCTTGAGTTCCAGGTTCAGGTCGCACTGCAGCATTTCCTGGGTGTTCTCGCCGATCAGCAGCTTGCCCAGGTCCTGCAGGTTGGGCAGGCCTTCGAGGAACAGGATGCGTTCGATGAGTTTGTCGGCGTGCTTCATCTCATCGATGGACTCGTGGTACTCGTGCGCGCCGAGGCGCTTCAGGCCCCAGTCGTTCCACATGCGCGAGTGCAGGAAGTACTGGTTGATGGCGATCAGCTCGTTGCCGAGGATCTTGTTCAGATGCTGGATGACTTTCTTGTCGCCTTTCATGCCGGGGTCCTGCCGTGTGGAGTGGGAGAGATTGAAATTCTCGCCCCCTTATAACCACATGTCAAACATAAGTGCTTGAATTTGTTATAAAAAGGAATATGAATGCGAATGTTTTAATTCCGCATCCCGGCGCTAAATCCCTGAATTTCAGGCATAAAAAAACCGGGCCAGTGCCCGGTTTCTTCGGAATTCCTGCTGAACTGATCAGCGGTATTTTTTCAACTCGCCGCGTAGGCCAGGTTGTAGTTCATGCTCTGGGCGCTTTGCAGTTCGCCGAGCGTATCGCGTACCACCTGCTTGGCGAGGCAAGCGCACTTGCCGCACTGGGTACCGACGCCGGTGCACTCGCGCACTTCGCGGTAATTGCAGGCGCCGTCGTAGATCGCATCGCGGATCTGGGTATCGGTAACACCGTTGCAGAGGCAGACGTACATGGTTGCACTACAGTCGCTGTGGGGTTGTTGGAAGCGATACTAATAATAATGAGAATGATTGTCAAAAGTTCCCGAGTACGCATCCAGGCTGTCTGACAAATGGTCATTGGGTTCAATGACTTAGCGTCCAGCCCGCGTGGATTGCGGGCTGCGCGCAATAGGTGCTGGGAGCGACGTGCTTTTTGCAGGAGCGAGCTTGCTCGCGAACAGGGCCAGTTATGGCGCCAATCCCGCCTGTCAGGCATCCGAAGACGCTGGGGTTCGCTAGCAAGCTCGCTCCTGCAGGTACGGCAGGGTGTTGATGCAGGCTCCATGAAAAAGCCCCGCAAGTGCGGGGCTTTTTCATGGAGCGTTGAAGCCGATCAGTGATCGTCTTCCATCCAGCCGCCGAACTCCTTCCAGCGGTTGACGATGCCGCAGAACAGCTCGGCGGTCTTCTCGGTGTCGTAACGGGCCGAGTGCGCTTCGCGGTTGTCGAACTCGATACCGGCGGTCTGGCAGGCTTTCGCCAGGACGGTCTGGCCGTAGGCGAGGCCGGCGAGGGTCGCGGTGTCGAAGCTGGAGAACGGGTGGAACGGGTTGCGCTTCACGCCGCTGCGGTTGACTGCGGCGTTGAGGAAGCCCAGGTCGAAGCTGCTGTTGTGGCCGACCAGGATCGCCCGCTTGCAGCCGTTGGACTTCAGCGATTTGCGGATGCCGCGGAAGATCTCGGTCAGTGCCTGTTCTTCTGGCACGGCCATGCGCAGCGGGTGGTCCAGCTTGATGCCGGTGAACTCCAGCGCGGCCTGCTCGATGTTGGCGCCTTCGAAGGGCTCCACACGGAAGAAGTAGGTGTGCTCGGGGAACAGGTAGCCGCTTTCGTCCATGCCGATGGTGACGGCGGCGATTTCCAGCAGCGCGTCGGTGCTGGCGTTGAAGCCGCCGGTCTCGACGTCCACCACGACCGGCAGGTAGCCACGGAAGCGGCGTGCCATCGGGTGGCGCGGGCCCGGCGGGAAAGAACCGTCGAGTTCTTCTTCGAAGATTTCGTTCTCGTCACTCATGCCACGGTCTCCAGCAGGCGCCAGCGCAGTTTCTCGCCGGCACGCAGCGGGACTACATCGAAGTCGCCGAACGGCAGGGCCGCCGGCGCTTCCCATTCTTCACGCACCAGGGTGATGCGGTCGCTGTTGCGCGGCAGACCGTAGAAGTCCGGGCCGTGCAGGCTGGCGAAGCCTTCCAGCTTGTCCAGTGCATTGCGTTGCTCGAAGGCTTCCGCGTACAGCTCGATGGCGGCGTAGGCGGTGTAGCAGCCGGCGCAACCGCAGGCGGCTTCCTTGGCGTGACGCGCGTGGGGTGCCGAGTCGGTGCCGAGGAAGAACTTCGGGCTGCCACTGGTGGCAGCATCCAGCAGGGCTTCCTGGTGGGTGTTGCGCTTGAGGATCGGCAGGCAATAGAAGTGCGGGCGGATGCCGCCAACCAGCATGTGGTTGCGGTTGTACAGCAGGTGGTGCGCGGTGATGGTGGCGCCGACGTTGGCCGGGGCGGCCTTGACGAAGGCGGCGGCATCGCCGGTGGTGATGTGCTCGAAGACCACCTTCAGGGTCGGGAAGCGCTCGACCACGCGGGTCAGGTGTTCGTCGATGAAGCGCTTCTCGCGGTCGAACACGTCGACTTCTGCGCGGGTCACTTCACCGTGCACCAGCAGCGGCAGGCCGACTTCGGCCATGGCTTCGAGGACGTGGAAGATGTTGTCGACGCTGGTCACACCGGAATCGGAGTTGGTGGTGGCGCCGGCCGGATAGAGCTTGGCGGCGTGCACGAAGCCCGAGGCCTTGGCGGCGCGGACTTCCTCGGCGCTGGTGCGGTCGGTGAGGTAGAGCACCATCAGCGGCTCGAAGCGGCTGCCGGCCGGACGGGCAGCCAGGATGCGCTGGCGGTAGGCGTCGGCTTCGGCGGCGTTGCGTACCGGCGGGACCAGGTTCGGCATGATGATGGCGCGGCCGAAGGTGCGGGCGGCGTCGCCGACGGTTTGCGCGAGTGCGGCGCCGTCGCGCAGGTGGATGTGCCAGTCGTCGGGGCGCAGGAGTGTCAGGCGGTCGGACATGCGGATTCCAGGGGTGCGGTTGCAGCGGGAAGAGGGTGAAATGCTACCGGAAAAGGCCGCCGCCGGCACTCGCTATCAAGTTTTGCCGAGGCTGACCGATAGAATCTGGGACGCCTATTTGCCTGTATGGATGCCACCGTGCGCCAGCCTTCCCTTCTCCTGCTCACACTTTGCGCCAGCCTGCCGGCCTGGGGGCTGACGTTCCAGCCGCGCCTGGAAAGCGCCCAGTGGACGGTGGCGGGCGATCAGTTCGAGTGCCGGCTGTCGCAGAACGTGGGCGGTTTCGGCGTGGGCGAATTCGTCTGGCGGGCCGGCGAGCAGCCGACCTTCCGACTCAAATCCCAGCAGGGCTGGCTGGGCACCGGTTCGGCGACCCTTTTGGCCGCCGCGCCGCCGTGGCGGCCGGGGCAGGGCGACCTGAACCTAGGTTCGGTGAGCGTGAGTTCCGGCGAAGTGCCGTTCAACAGCACCCAGCAACAGGCCGGGCGCCTGCTCGGTGGATTGCTCGAAGGGCGTACCCCGGAAGTTCGTCATCGCACCCGTACTGGCGAGAATCTGCTGGTGCGCTTGCTGCCGACGCGTTTCGCCGATGGCTATGCGCAGTTCCAGGACTGTTCGACGAAGATGCTCCCGGTCAACTTCGACCAGGTGCGCCAGAGCCAGGTCGGCTTCCCGGACGGCGGTACCGAGGTCGACCCGCTGGGGCGCGCCAAGCTGGACATCATCCTGCAGTACTTGAAGGCTGACCCGACGGTGAACCGCATCGAGCTGGACGGCCACTCCGACAACAGCGGCAACCGCCTGGCCAACCGCGAGGCTTCGCGCCGTCGCGCCATCGCGGTGATGGAGTACCTCAAGGCCAACGGCCTAGCCGAATCGCAGATCACCGTGCGTTTCTACGGCGAGCGCTATCCGCTGGTGAAGAACAATTCCGCCGCCAACCGTGCGAAGAACCGCCGGGTGACGGTCAATCTGTCCCGCGAAGCGGTAACCGAAGAAGCTCCGGTCGCGCCCGCCGAGGCGCCCGTGGCGCCTGCCGCACCCGCTCCCTCCGTGCCCGCGTCGGCCACCAGCGTCCCGACCCAAGGCGCGCCCTCGACGCCTGCCGCGAACGCCGCCACGCCACCCGCTGCACCCAAGGGTTGAACCTGCGGCGGCGGGTCGCACCGACGATAGTATTTGTCGCTTTGTCGTCAAAAGCTGTCGCCCCTCTGTAAATTATCCTGGGCGGGCAGTAGAATCGGTCCCTTTCGTGACAACCCCCGTGGAGTTGAGTGGCATGGCGGACGTGAAGAAGGTAGTCCTGGCGTATTCCGGTGGCCTGGACACCTCCGTGATTCTGAAGTGGCTGCAGGATACCTATAACTGCGAAGTAGTGACCTTTACCGCTGACCTGGGTCAGGGCGAGGAGGTCGAGCCGGCCCGCGCCAAGGCCAAGCAGATGGGCGTGAAAGAGATCTTCATCGAGGACCTGCGAGAAGAGTTCGTCCGCGACTTCGTCTTCCCGATGTTCCGTGCCAACACCGTCTACGAAGGCGAGTACCTGCTGGGTACTTCCATCGCTCGTCCGCTGATCGCCAAGCGCCTGATCGAGATCGCCAACGCCACCGGCGCTGACGCCATCTCCCATGGCGCCACCGGCAAGGGCAACGATCAGGTTCGCTTCGAGCTGGGCGCCTACGCGCTGAAGCCGGGCGTCAAGGTCATCGCTCCCTGGCGCGAGTGGGACCTGCTGTCCCGCGAGAAGCTGATGGACTACGCCGAAACCCACAACATCCCGATCGAGCGCCACGGCAAGAAGAAATCGCCGTACTCCATGGATGCCAACCTGCTGCACATCTCCTATGAAGGCGGCGTGCTGGAAGACACCTGGACCGAGCACGAAGAGGACATGTGGAAGTGGACCGTCTCCCCGGAGAAGGCTCCCGACACCGCCACCTACATCGAGCTGACCTATCGCAAGGGCGACATCGTTGCCATCGACGGCAAGGACATGAGCCCGGCGCAGGTACTCACCGAGCTGAACCGCATCGGCGGCGCCAACGGCATCGGCCGTCTCGACATCGTCGAGAACCGCTACGTCGGCATGAAGTCCCGCGGCTGCTACGAGACCCCCGGCGGCACCATCATGCTCAAGGCGCACCGTGCCATCGAGTCGATCACCCTGGACCGCGAAGTCGCTCACCTGAAGGACGAGCTGATGCCGCGCTACGCCAAGCTGATCTACACCGGCTACTGGTGGAGCCCGGAGCGCGAGATGCTCCAGCAGATGATCGATGCCTCCCAGGAACACGTGAACGGCGTCGTGCGCCTGAAGCTGTACAAGGGCAACGTCATCGTGGTCGGCCGCAAGTCCGACGACTCGCTGTTCGATGCCAACATCGCGACCTTCGAGGAAGACGGCGGCGCCTACAACCAGGCCGATGCTGCTGGCTTCATCAAGCTCAACGCGCTGCGCATGCGTATCGCCGCGAACAAGGGCCGCAAGCTGTTCTAAGCGACCTATGTAGGAGCGAGCCAGCTCGCGTAGCTTTTGCTTTTTGCGCGATTCGCGAGCAAGCTCGCTCCTACAGAAAACAACAATCCCCGGCCACGAGCCGGGGTTTGTGTTTATAAGCCCGCTATCCGGGCACCTGATGAGGAAAGAACCGATGAGACTGCTGCACACCATGCTGCGCGTCGGCGACATGGACAAATCCATCGCCTTCTACACCGAAGTCCTGGGCATGACCCTGCTGCGCCGCAAGGATTACCCGGACGGCCAATTCACCCTGGCCTTCGTCGGCTACGGCAGTGAGGACGAGAACAGCGTCATCGAGCTGACCTACAACTGGGGCGTGGACAAGTACGAGCTGGGCACCGGTTACGGCCACATCGCTCTGGAAGTGGCCGACGTCTACAAGGCCTGCGAAGACATCCGCTCCCGCGGTGGCAAGATCACCCGCGAGCCGGGCCCGATGAAGCACGGCACCAGCATCCTGGCCTTCGTCGAAGACCCGGACGGCTACAAGATCGAGCTGCTGAGCCCCCAGCGCAAGGACTGACTTGCCGCTCTGAAGGAACCCCGCCTGGCTGCGGGGTTTTTTCTTTTTTGGGGCCCGGATGTGCCCACTAGCCAGTCATGGCACTGGTCGCGGTGAAGGCGTTATGCCCTCTTTACGATCCCGAAAGTCTCGGTTCACACCTCATCCCATTCCTACCCGCTGTGCGTAACAGGCGAGCCAGACACGTCGGGGCGTCTCGTCGGCGCACTGGCTCAGTGGGCGCGGGATTAGGAATCATCTGATGTCAGTGGGAAATGGCCCTACGGATACTTCTGACAGTATCCACGGGAGTCTTCGTGACGTGCCTGCTTATGAGCACGGACCAGCGGAAAGCTCCACCGGCCTTTCGACACTCAATTCCAATAGTTCCACTGCCTCCCCCCGATCAGCCGGCCCCCGCTTGCCTGTCGCAGAGACGAGTCATCGAGCCCCGTGGTTGTAGAAGGTCGCAAGCCTGTTGGTTTGCGACCGCCCTTGTGATCGGGAATGACGACGGTTCTGCCGCCTTCGTTCCCATGACTGCCGAGTTCCGAGGCCCATCATGGCTAAAACAATCGTTGTAATTGACAAGGCGACCCACGCGGCCACCCAGATCAACCAGGCTGACCTGACCCTTCGCGCACCCTCGGTGGTGAAGCTGGCCCTGAGCAAGGAGCAGGTAGTCAGCATGGTCCGCGAGGGCAATGCGCTGGTGATCAAGACCCTGGACGGCGAGACTATCGTCATCCACGGGTTCTTCGGGGCGCCCGGCGACCCGAACAGCGATCTGGTACTCGACAGCGGCGACGGCCATTACTGGGTTGCCGACGTCAACGATTCAGGTTCCGTCTTTGCCGGTTACAGCGATGTCGACTCGGTCGAGTCGCTGCTGGTGGCGGAGAGCGGCGATCAGGGCGCGCTGCCCTGGGTACTGGGTGGCCTGGCGCTGGTTGCCGGTGGCGTTGCCGCTTCCAACAGTGGCGGCGGTGGTGGCGGGCATCACGGCGGCAGCGGGCTCAAGGCTCCCACCGCCGATCTGCAGGCTGGTGAAGCGGGCGGGCTGATCGTCAGCGGCACGACCAGCCCTGGCGCCAGTGTGACCGTGACCTTCCCGGATGGCTCCAGCACGACCGTGGTGGCGGATGCCAACGGTCACTACCAGGCGTCCACGTCCACGCCGCAGAGCAGCGGTGGCGTGGATGTTCACGTCGAGGATGGCAAGGGCAACAGCAGCAACGCCCATGTCGACTACACCGATACCACTGCACCGAATGCACCCAGCATCGAGGTGACCACCAACGCCGACGGCAGCGTGACCGTCAGTGGTAGTGCGGAACCGGGTAGCACGGTCACCGTCACCTATCCCGATGGCAGTACCGGCAGCATCGTCGTCGGCGAGGACGGCGGCTATAGCATCACGTCGCCGCCCGACCAACCTTCGGGCGACCTGACGGCCAGCGCCACCGACAATGCCGGCAATACCAGCCCTGGGACCCAACTGCCCTACGTCGACACCACGCCGCCGGCAGCGCCGAGCATCAGCGTCACTGAAAACGCCGATGGCGGCCTCACCATCAGTGGCAGCGCCGAAGCCGGCAGCATCGTCACCGTTACCTTCCCGGATGGCTCGGTGGGTAACGTCATGGCTGACAGCAATGGCCAGTACAGCATCACCACCCATGTGCCCCAGGCCAGTGGCAATGTCAGCGCCAGCGCCACCGACGTCTATGGCAACACCGGTGAGCCCGGCAATCTGGCCTACGTCGACAGCACCCCGCCGGATGCGCCGCTGCTCGATCCGCTGGTTACCCTCTTTGGTGGCTCTGTCACCGTCTGCGGTAGCGCCGAACCGGGCTGCACCGTCACCGTGACTTTCCCGGACGGATCCACTGGTACCACGGTCGCCGATGCGAGCGGCGCCTTCTCGGTGACCTCCGCTGGTCCGCAGCCCAATGGTGAAGTCAGCGCAACGGCTACCGACCTGGACGGCAACACCGGCCCGGCCGCCACTGATAATTTCGCCGACAGCACCGCGCCCGACGCTCCCATGCTGGGCCCGATCATTACCAACGAAGATGGCAGCGTCACCGTCGGCGGTACCGCCGAGGCGGGCAGCACCGTTACAGTGACCTATCCGGATGGCTCCACCGGCTCCGTGGTGGTGGGCGAAGACGGCAGCTTCAGCCTCACTTCGCCGGAGAATCAGCCCAGCGGTGAGATCAGCGTCAACGCCACTGACGAAGCCGGCAATACCGGTCCATCGTCCAGCGAAAACTTCACCGACACCACCGCGCCGGATGCACCGAGCGTCACCGTCACGGCGAATACCGACGGCGGCCTGACCGTGACCGGCAGCGCCGAACCGGGCTCGACCGTCACCGTCACCTTCCCGGACGGCTCCACCGGCACTGCCACCGCTGGCAGCGATGGCAGCTATGACATCACCACCCAAGTCCCGCAGACCAGCGGTGAGGTCAGCGCCACCGCGACCGACGCGGCTGGCAATACCGGGGGGGCGACCAGCTTCAGCTACACGGACAGCACCGCGCCGGAAGCGCCGGTACTCGACCCGATCGTCACCAACGACGACGGCAGCATTACCGTTGGCGGTAGTGCCGAGCCGGGTAGCACCGTGACGGTCACCTATCCCGATGGCAGCACCGATTCTGTGGTTGTGGGTGAGGATGGCAACTTCAGCATCACCTCGCCGGAGAACCAACCCACCGGCGAAGTCAGCGTCAATGCCACCGACGAAGCGGGCAACACCGGTGCCTCGGTGACCGAGAACTACACCGACACCACCGCCCCGGAGGCACCGAGCGTCACCGTTACGGCCAATGCCGACGGTGGTCTGACTGTGACCGGTAGCGCTGAGCCGGGTACGACCGTGACCGTGACTTACCCGGATGGCACCATCGGTACGGCGACTGCCGGCTCCGATGGCAGCTACAGCGTCACCACGAACGTGCCGCAGACCAGCGGCGACGTCAGTGCGAGCGCGACCGACACCGCTGGCAATACCGGCGACAGCACTACTCAGGTCTACACCGACAGCACCGCGCCGGAGGCGCCAGTCCTCGACCCCATCGTCACCAACGACGACGGCAGCATCACCATTGGCGGTTCGGCCGAACCAGGCAGCACCGTGACCGTCACCTACCCGGATGGCAGCACCGGCTCGGTGGTCGTCGGTGAGGATGGCAACTTCAGCATCACCTCGCCGGAGAATCAGCCCACTGGCGAAATCAGCGTCAACGCCACTGACGAAGCGGGCAATACTGGCGCTTCGGTGACCGAGAGCTACAGCGACACCACCGCACCGGATGCACCGAGCGTCACCGTCACGGCCAATGCCGATGGCGGCCTGACTGTGACCGGTAGCGCCGAGCCCGGCACGACTGTCACCGTCACCTTCCCGGACGGTTCCACCGGCAGCGCCACGGCGGGCGGCGACGGCAGCTACGACATCACGACCCATGTTCCGCAGACCAGCGGCGACGTGACTACAACGGCAACGGACGCCGCTGGCAACACCGGTGACTCCACCACCCAGAGCTACACCGATAGCACCGCACCGGAAGCGCCGGTACTTGGCCCGATCGTCACCAACGACGACGGCAGCGTCACCATTGGTGGTTCGGCTGAGCCGGGCAGCACCGTGACCGTCACCTATCCGGACGGCAGCACCAACTCCGTGGTCGTTGGTGAAGACGGCAGCTTCACCATGACGTCGCCGGAGAACCAACCCACCGGAGAGATCAGCGTCAACGCCACTGACGAAGCCGGCAACACCGGCCCGTCGGCCAGTGAAAGCTTCACCGATACCACTGCGCCGGAAGCACCGAGCGTGAACGTCACGGCCAACGCCGATGGCGGCCTGACCGTGACCGGTATGGCAGAGGCGGGCAGTACCGTCACCGTGATCTATCCGGATGGCAGCACCGGTACGGCGACTGCCGGCTCCGATGGCAGCTACAGCGTCACCACTCACGTCCCGCAAACCAATGGCGAGGTCAGCGCGAGTGCGATCGACGCCGCTGGCAATACCGGCGACGCCACGACTCAGAGCTACACTGACAGCACCGCACCGGAAGCGCCGGTCCTCGGTCCGATCGTCACCAACGACGACGGCAGCATCACCATTGGCGGTTCGGCAGAGCCGGGCAGCACCGTGACGGTCACCTATCCCGATGGCAGCACCGATTCTGTGGTCGTGGGTGAGGATGGCAACTTCAGCATCACCTCGCCGGAGAACCAACCCACCGGCGAAATCAGCGTCAATGCCACCGACGAAGCGGGCAATACCGGCGCTTCGGTGACCGAGAACTACGTGGACACCACCGCACCGGAGGCACCGAGTGTCAACGTCACGGCCAATGCCGACGGTGGCCTGACCGTGACCGGCAGCGCCGAGCCGGGCACCACCGTCACCGTCACCTTCCCGGACGGCTCCACCGGCAGCGCCACGGTGGGCAGCGACGGCAGTTACGAGATCACCACCCACGTCCCGCAAACCAGTGGCGAGGTCAGCGCGAGCGCGACCGATGCCGCCGGTAATACTGGCGACAGCACCACCCAGGGCTACATCGACAGCACCGCGCCGCAAGCGCCGGCCCTCGATCCCATCGTCACCAACGGTGATGGCAGTGTCACTGTCGGCGGCTCGGCTGAGCCGGGTAGCACCGTCACCGTGACCTACCCGGATGGCACCACCGGCAGCGTGGTGGCAGGTGAGGACGGCAGCTTCAGCATCACCTCGCCCGCCAACCAGCCGAGTGGCGACGTAAGCGCCAAGGCTACCGACGAAGCCGGTAACACCGGCCCGGCAGCCACCGGCGAGTTCGCCGATACCACCGCGCCCGACGCGCCGGGTGTCACCGTCAGCGCGAATGCCGACGGCGGTCTCACCGTCAGCGGCAGCGCGGAAGCGGGCAGCACCGTCACCGTGACTTTCCCGGATGGCACCACTGCGACCGTCACCGCCGGCGATAACGGCGAATACAGCGTCACGACCCATGTGCCGCAGACCAGCGGTGACGTCAGCGCCAGCGCGACCGACGCCGCCGGCAATACCGGCGATGCCACGACTCAGAGCTACACCGACAGCACCGCGCCGGAGGCGCCGGTACTCGACCCGATCGTCACCAACGACGATGGCAGCATCACCGTTGGCGGTAGTGCCGAGCCGGGCAGCACCGTGACGGTCACCTATCCGGATGGCAGCACCGGTTCCGTGGTGGTGGGGGAGGATGGCTCCTGGTCGATTACCTCGCCGGAAGATCAGCCCACCGGCGAAGTCAGCGTCAACGCTACCGATGAAGCGGGCAACACCGGCGCCTCGGTGACCGAGAACTACGCCGACACCACCGCGCCGGATGCACCGAGCGTGAACGTCACGGCCAATGCCGACGGCGGCCTGACCGTGACCGGCTCGGCGGAGGCGGGCAGTACAGTCACCGTGACCTTCCCCGATGGAAGCACCGGCACAGTGACCGCGGCTAGCGATGGTAGCTACAGCATCACCTCGAATGTTCCGCAGACCAGCGGTGACGTCAGCGCGAGCGCGACCGACGCCGCTGGCAATACCGGCGATTCGACCACCTTGAGCTATGCCGACAGCACCGCCCCGCAAGCGCCGGTACTCGACCCCATCGTCACCAACGATGATGGCAGTGTCACCGTCGGCGGCTCGGCAGAGCCGGGCAGCACCGTGACGGTCACCTACCCGGATGGCAGTACTGGCAGCGTGGTCGTCGGTGACGACGGCAGCTTCAGCATGACCTCGCCAGAGAACCAGCCCACCGGTGAGATCAGCGTCAACGCCACCGACGAAGCCGGCAACACCGGTCCGTCGGCCAGCGAAAGCTACACCGACACTACCGCGCCGGAGGCGCCGAGCGTGAGCGTCACGGCCAATGCCGATGGTGGCCTGACTGTGACCGGTAATGCCGAGCTGGGCACCAGCGTGACCGTGACCTACCCGGATGGCAGCACCGGCACGGCGACTGCCGGCTCCGATGGCAGCTACAGCGTCACCACGAACGTGCCGCAGACCAGCGGCGACGTCAGCGCGAGCGCGACGGACGCGGCGGGCAACACCGGCGACGCCACCATTCAGAGCTACACCGACAGCACGGCGCCCGAAGCTCCGGTACTCGATCCCATCGTCACCAACGAAGATGGCAGCATCACCGTCGGCGGCAGCGCCGAGCCGGGTAGCACCGTCACCGTCACCTACCCGGATGGCAGCACCGGCTCCGTGGTCGTCGGTGACGACGGCAGCTTCACTATGACCTCGCCGGAGAACCAGCCCACCGGTGAAATCAGCGTCAACGCCACCGACGAAGCGGGCAATGCCGGTGCCTCGGTGACCGAGAACTACACCGACACCACCGCCCCGGATGCACCGAGCGTTACCGTCACGGCCAATGCGGACGGCGGCCTGACCGTTAGCGGCACGGCAGAGGCGGGCAGCACCGTCACAGTGACCTACCCGGATGGCAGCACCGGCACCGCAACCGCCGGTTCCGACGGCAGCTACAGCGTCACCACGAACGTGCCGCAGACCAGCGGCGACGTCAGCGCGACGGCGACCGACGCGGCCGGCAACACGGGCGACGCAACCACCCAGTCCTACGCCGATACGACCGGTCCTGAGGCGCCTGTCCTCGATCCGGTCGTCACCAACGAAGACGGCAGCATCACAGTCGGCGGCAGCGCGGAGCCGGGCAGCACCGTCACCGTCACTTACCCGGATGGCAGCACTGGCTCCGTGGTGGTTGGCGAAGACGGCAGCTTCAGCCTCACCTCGCCGGAAAACCAGCCCACTGGCGAAATCAGCGTCAACGCCACCGACGAAGCCGGCAATACTGGCGCCTCGGTGACCGAGAACTACGCCGACACCACCGCGCCGGATGCGCCAAGCGTCACCGTCACGGCCAATCCCGATGGCGGCCTGACCGTGGCTGGCAGCGCCGAGCCGGGCACGACTGTCACCGTCACCTTCCCTGACGGCAGCACCGCCACCGCAACAGCCGGCGGCGACGGCAGCTACGAAATCACCACTCACGTCCCGCAAACCAGTGGCGAGGTCAGTGCCAGTGCGAGCGATGCTGCCGGCAATACCGGCGACTCGAGCACGGTCACCTATACCGACAGCACCGCGCCGCAAGCACCGGCCCTCGACCCGATCGTTACCAACGACGATGGCAGCGTCACCGTCGGCGGCAGCGCCGAGCCGGGCAGCACTGTCACCGTCACTTATCCGGATGGAAGTACTGGCTCTGTGGTAGCGGGCGAGGACGGCAGCTTCAGCATCACTTCGCCGGGCAACCAGCCCAGCGGTGACGTGAGCGCCAAGGCTACTGACGAGGCCGGCAATACTGGCCCGTCTGCTACTGGCGAGTTTGCCGACACCACCGCGCCGGGTGCGCCGAGCGTCAACGTTACCGCCAATGCCGATGGCGGCCTGACCGTGACTGGCACGGCGGAAGCCGGTAGCACCGTAACCGTCACCTTCCCGGATGGCACCACCGGCTCCGCTACGGCGGGTGGCGATGGCAGCTACAGCATCACCACCACGGTCCCGCAAACCACGGGTGACGTGAGCGCCAGCGCGACCGACGCCGCCGGCAATACCGGCGATGCCACCACCCAGGGCTACATCGACGGCACCGCGCCGGAAGCACCGGTACTCGATCCCATCGTCACCAACGAGGACGGCAGCATCACCGTCGGAGGCAGCGCCGAGCCGGGCAGCACCGTCACCGTGACTTATCCGGATGGCTCCACCGGCAGCGTAGTCGTCGGTGAAGACGGTTCCTGGTCGATCACCTCGCCGGAAGATCAACCCACCGGCGAAGTCAGCGTCAACGCCACCGACGAAGCCGGTAATACCGGTGCCTCGGTGACCGAGAACTACGCCGATACCACCGCGCCGGATGCACCAAGCGTCAACGTCACGGCGAATGCCGACGGTGGCCTGACCGTGTCCGGCACGGCTGAGGCGGGCAGCACTGTTACCGTGACCTTCCCGGATGGCAGCACCGGCGCCGCGACCGCGGGTTCCGATGGCAGCTACAGCGTGACCACCACGGTTCCGCAAACCACGGGTGACGTGAGCGCCAGCGCGACCGACGCCGCTGGCAATACCGGCGATGCCACCATTCAGAGCTACACCGACAGCACGGCGCCCGAAGCTCCGGTACTCGATCCCATCGTCACCAACGAAGATGGCAGCATCACCGTCGGCGGCAGCGCCGAGCCGGGCAGCACCGTCACCGTGACCTATCCGGATGGCTCCACCGGCAGCGTAGTCGTCGGTGAAGACGGTTCCTGGTCGATCACCTCGCCGGAAGATCAACCCACCGGCGAAGTCAGCGTCAACGCCACCGACGAAGCTGGTAACACCGGTGCTTCGGTGACCGAGAGCTATACCGATACCACCGCGCCGGATGCGCCGAGCGTCACCGTCACGGCGAATGCTGACGGCGGCCTGACCGTGACTGGCACGGCAGAGGCGGGCAGCACCGTTACCGTTACCTTCCCGGATGGCTCTACCGGTACTGCCACCGCCGGCAGCGATGGCAGCTACAGCGTCACCACCACCGTTCCGCAAACCACCGGCGACGTCAGCGCTACCGCGACCGACGCGGCTGGCAATATCGGCGACGCCGCCACCCAGGCCTACACCGACAGCACCGCGCCGCAAGCGCCGATCCTCGACCCGATTGTCACCAACGAAGACGGCAGCATCACTATCGGCGGCTCGGCAGAACCGGGCAGCACCGTCACAGTCACTTACCCGGATGGCAGCACTGGCTCCGTGGTGGTGGGCGAAGATGGCAGCTTCAGCGTCACTTCGCCGGAGAACCAGCCCACCGGTGAAATCAGCGTCAACGCCACCGACGAAGCCGGCAACACCGGTGCCTCGGTGGCTGAGAACTACACCGATACCACCGCCCCGGACGCGCCGAGCGTCACCGTCACGGCCAATGCTGATGGCGGCCTGACCGTGGCTGGCAGCGCCGAGCCAGGCACGACCGTGACCGTCACCTTCCCGGATGGATCCACCGGTACTGCCACCGCCGGCAGTGACGGCAGCTACAGCGTCACCACCACGGTTCCGCAAACTACCGGTGACGTCAGCGCCAGCGCGACCGACGCGGCTGGCAATATCGGCGACGCCACCACCCAGGCCTACACCGATAGCACCGCGCCGCAAGCGCCGATCCTCGACCCGATCGTCACCAACGAAGACGGCAGCATCACCATCGGTGGTTCGGCCGAGCCGGGCAGCACCGTCACCGTGACCTATCCCGACGGCAGCACCGGCAGTGTCGTGGCGGGCGAGGACGGCAGCTTCACCCTCACTTCACCGGACAATCAGCCCACCGGTGAAATCAGCGTCAACGCCACCGACGAAGCCGGTAATACCGGTGCCTCGGTGACCGAGAACTACACCGACACCACCGCACCGGATGCACCAAGCGTCAACGTCACGGCGAATGCCGACGGTGGCCTGACCGTGTCCGGCACGGCTGAGGCGGGCAGCACCGTTACCGTGACCTTCCCGGATGGCAGCACTGGCGCCGCGACTGCGGGTTCCGATGGCAGCTACAGCGTGACCACCACGGTGCCGCAAACCACCGGTGAGGTCAGCGCGACCGCCACCGACGCCGCCGGCAACACGGGCGACGCCACTGCGCAGAGCTACACCGACAGCACCGCTCCGCTGGCGCCTGTGCTCGACCCGCTGGTGACCAACGAGGATGGCAGCGTCACCATCGGTGGCTCGGCCGAGCCGGGCAGCACGGTGACCGTGACCTATCCGGACGGAACCACCGGCAGCGTGGTGGCTGGTGAGGATGGCAGCTTCACCCTCACGTCCCCCGCCGGCCAGCCCAGTGGCGACGTCACCGCCAAGGCCACCGACGAAGCCGGCAATACCGGTCCATCGGTTACCGGCGAGTTTGCCGATACCACCGCCCCGGACGCGCCGAGCGTCACCGTCACGGCCAATGCCGACGGCGGCCTGACCGTGGCCGGTACTGCCGAGGCGGGTAGCACGGTGACCGTGACCTTCCCGGACGGCAGCACCGCGACCGCCACGGCGGGTGGCGATGGCAGCTACAGCATCACCACCCACGTGCCGCAGACCAGTGGAGAAGTCAGCGCGACTGCCACTGACACGGCCGGCAACACCGGCGATGCCACCACCCAGACCTATACCGACAGCACCGCGCCGCAAGCGCCGGTCCTCGATCCGGTCGTCACCAACGAAGACGGCAGCATTACCGTCGGCGGTAGCGCCGAGCCGGGCAGCACCGTCAACGTCACCTACCCGGACGGCTCCAGCGGCTCCGTGGTAGCGGGTGAGGACGGCTCCTGGTCGATCACCTCGCCGGACAACCAGCCCAGCGGCGAGATCAGCGTCAATGCCACCGACGAGGCCGGTAATACCGGTGCCTCGGCGACCGAGAGCTACACCGACACTACCGCGCCGGATGCGCCGAGCGTGAATGTCGTCGCCAATGCCGACGGCGGTCTGACCGTGAGTGGCAGCGCGGAGGCGGGCAGCACCGTCACCGTGACCTTCCCCGATGGTTCCACCGACACCGTCACGGCGGGCAGCGATGGCAGCTACAGCATCACCACGAACGTGCCGCAGACCAGCGGCGACGTGTCCGCCAGCGCCAGTGATTCGGCTGGCAACGTGGGCGACAGCACCACCGTGGGCTACACCGACACCGCCGCTCCGCAGTCGCCGAGCGTGACGGTCAGCGCCAACGACGACGGCGGATTGACCGTCAGCGGCAGTGCGGAGGCGGGTAGCACCGTCACCGTGACCTTCCCGGACGGCTCGACCGCCTCGGTGACCGCTGGCAGCGACGGCAGCTACGAAATCACCACCCACGTCCCGCAGACCAGCGGTGAGGTCAGCGCCAGCGCTACTGATGCCGCTGGCAATGCCGGCGCGCCCACCGTCGAGAACTACACCGACACCCAGGGCCCGCAGGCACCTAGCGTGAACGTGACGGCGAATGCCGACGGCGGCCTGACGGTTGCCGGCAGCGCCGAACCGGGCAGCAGCGTGACCGTGACCTTCCCCGATGGCAGCACCGCGACGACCACGGCCAGCAACGACGGCAGCTACAGCGTCACCACCACGACTCCGCAAACCACCGGTGAAGTCAGCGCCAACGCCACCGATGCCGCCGGCAACACTGGCGCTGCGGCAACCGTGGACTACACCGACAGCGGCGCGCCGCTGGCACCGAGCGTGAATGTCAGCGCCAATGCCGACGGCGGCCTGACCGTGACTGGCACGGCGGAGGCGGGTAGCACCGTCACCGTGACCTTCCCGGATGGCAGCACTGGCACGGCGACCGCGGGCACCGATGGCAGCTACAGCTTCACCACCCACGTCCCGCAAACCAGCGGTGACGTCAGCGCAAGCGCCACTGATGCCGCTGGCAATGCCGGCGCATCGACGGTCGAGTCCTACACTGACAACACCGCGCCGCTGGCACCGGAGCTGGACCCGCTGGTGACAAACGGCGATGGCAGCGTCACCCTCACCGGCAGCGCCGAAGCGGGCAGCACCGTGACCGTAACCTTCCCGGACGGCACCACCGGTTCCGTGGTCGCGGGCAGCGATGGCACCTTCAGCATCACCTCGCCGGCGGGTCAGCCCAACGGCGATGTCACCGCCAAAGCCACTGACGAAGCGGGCAATACCGGCCCGTCGGCCACCGGCGAGTTCGCCGACACCACCGCACCGGATGCGCCGAGCGTGAACGTCAGCGCCAATGCCGATGGCGGCCTGACCGTGACGGGCATGGCGGAAGCGGGAAGTACCGTGACCGTGACCTTCCCGGATGGCAGCAGCACCACCACGACCGCGGGCAGCGACGGTGCCTATAGCGTCACCACGACAGTGCCGCAGACCACGGGTGAAGTCAGCGCCACGGCGACCGACAGCGCCGGCAATACCGGCGACGCCGCCACGGTGAACTACGCCGACACCGGCGCGCCGCAGTCGCCGAGCGTGAACGTCAGCGCCAATGCCGATGGCGGCCTGACCGTGACAGGTACGGCGGAGGCGGGCAGCACCGTCACCGTGACCTTCCCGGATGGCAGCACTGGCACCGCAACTGCGGGTTCCGACGGCAGCTACAGCGTCACCACGACGGTTCCGCAAACCAGCGGTGAAATCAGCGTGACCGCCACCGATGCGGCCGGCAATATCGGCGACGCCGCCACGGTGGACTACACCGACACCGGCGCACCGTTGGCGCCAAGCGTGAACGTCAGCGCCAACACCGACGGCGGCCTGACCGTGGCGGGTACGGCGGAGGCGGGCAGCACCGTCACCGTGACCTTCCCGGATGGCAGCAGCGGCACCGCGACTGCCGGCGCCGATGGCAGCTACAGCGTCACCACTCACGTTCCGCAAACCAGCGGTGAGGTCAGTGCGGCCGCCACCGATGCGGCCGGCAATACCGGCGACCCGGCCACGGCGGACTACACCGACACCGCTGCGCCGCTGGCACCGAGCGTGAATGTCGTCGCCAATGCCGATGGCGGCCTGACCGTGACGGGCACGGCGGAAGCGGGCAGCACCGTGACCGTGACCTTCCCCGATGGCACCACCGGCGCGGCCACCGCCGGTTCTGATGGCAGCTACAGCGTCACCACCCAGGTGCCGCAGACCACCGGCGAGGTCAGCGCGTCCGCCACCGATGCCGCGGGTAATGCCGGCGCGTCGACGGTCGAGCCCTACACCGACAACACCGCGCCCCTGGCGCCGGTACTCGATCCGCTGGTGAACAATGCCGATGGTAGCGTCACCGTCAGCGGCAGCGCTGAAGCGGGCAGCAGCGTCACTGTCACCTACCCGGATGGCACCAGCGGATCGGTCACCGCCGGTTCCGATGGTCGCTTCAGCGTCACCTCGCCGGTCGGACAGCCCAGTGGTGAGGTCAGTGCCAGCGCCAGCGATGCCGCCGGCAACGCCGGCCCGTCGGCCAGCGCCACCTTCACCGACACCACCGCGCCGGACGCTCCGAGCGTCAATGTCACGGCGAACGCCGACGGCGGCCTGACCGTGACGGGTACGGCCGAGGCGGGCAGCACCGTCACCGTCACCTTCCCGGATGGCACCAGCGGCACGGCAGTCGCCGGCACCGACGGTAGCTACAGCGTCACCACCCACGTGCCGCAGACCACGGGCGAAGTCAGTGCACAGGCAACCGACGCTGCCGGCAATGATGGCTCGGCCACCACCGCCACGTACACGGACACCAGCTTGCCGCTGGCGCCGGTGCTCGACCCGCTGGTGAACAATGCGGATGGCAGCGTTACTGTCAGTGGCAGCGCCGAAGCGGGCAGCAGCGTCACCGTCACCTACCCGGATGGCACCACTGGATTGGTGACCGCCGGGACCGATGGCCGCTTCAGCGTCACCTCGCCGGTTGGCCAGCCCAGCGGCGAAGTCAGCGCCAGCGCTACCGACCTGGCCGGTAACGCCGGACCGGCAGCGACGGCCGACTTCACCGACACCACCGCACCGGGTGCGCCGAGCGTGAACATCACCGTCAACGCCGATGGCGGCCTGACGGTGACAGGGATGGCAGAGGCGGGCAGCACCGTCACCGTGACCTTCCCCGGCGGCACCACCGGTACGGCCATCGCCGGTTCCGACGGAGGCTACAGCGTCACCACCCACGTCCCGCAGAGCACGGGCGAAGTCAGCGCCGCCGCCACCGACGCGGCCGGAAACACCGGCGCATCCGCCTCCGCGGACTACGCCGACAGCACCGCGCCGCTGGCACCCAGCGTGCTGGTCAACGCCAATGCCGACGGTACCCTGGTGGTCAGCGGCAACGCCGAAGCCGGTAGCCAGGTCACCGTGACCTTCCCGGATGGCACGCAGCAGACCGTCACCGCCAGCGCCGCGGGCACCTACAGCGTCACCAGCGCCGGGGCCCAGAGCAGCGGCGAGGTCAGCGCCGTGGCCACCGACACCGCCAGTAACAGCAGCGAGAGCGGCAGCGCGCACTACGCGCTGGCGACCGTCAGCGGCATTTCCGAAGACAACGGCCTGAACAGCGGCGACTTCATCACCAACGACAACACCCTGGTGGTCAGCGCCACCGTGGACGGCCAGCTCAATGCCGGCGACAAGGTGCAGATCTCCGTCGACGGCGGCCAGACCTGGCACGACGCCGTGGACCAGGGCAACGGCACTTATGTCTTCGATAACAGTGGCACGGTCATGGGCGATGGCGACTATGTGTTCATGGCCCGCGTGATCGGCAGCGAAGGCAACGTCAGCCTGGCCGACAGCCAGGCAGTGCAGATCGATACCCAGGGACCGTCCGCCAGCCTGACCGTCACCTTCGATGGCATCAGCGACGACAACGGCTACCTCGGCAACGACTTCGTCACCAATGACAACACCCTGCTGTTCCGTGGCCACCTGAGCCAGAGCCTGGCGGCCGACGAGGGCGTGGAAATCAGCCTCGACGGCGGCCATACCTGGCAGCGCGTCGAGGTCAACGGCACCGACTGGACCTTCGACAACACCGGCAAGGCGTTGGGCGACGCGGAGTACGACGTGCAGGTGCGGGTGGTCGACGATGCCGGCAACGTCGGCAACAGCGCCGGCCACACCGTGGTGATCGATACCGACGGGCCAAGCGCCGACAAGACCATTACCCTCGACGCCATCAGCGACGACAACGGTGCCCAGGGCAATGACTTCATCACCAACGACAACACCCTGGTGTTCTCCGGCAAGCTGGGCGTTGCGCTAGGCGCCGGCGAAGGCGTGGAGATCAGCCTGGATGGCGGTCACACCTGGCAGCGCGCCGAAGTTTCCGGCACCGACTGGCGCTTCGACAACACCGGCAAGGTGATCGCCGACGGCAGCTACACCGTGGTCGTACGGGTGGTGGACGACGCCGGCAACATCGGCCAGAGCGCCCAGCATGACCTGAGCATCGACACCCAGGCGCCGACCTTCACCAGCTTCGTACTCGACCTGGATACCGCCAGCGACAACGGCAGCAGCACCACCGACAACAAGACCAGTGTGATGACGCCGAGCTTCACCGGCACCGTCGCCGGTCTCTCCGCGGCGGATGCTGCGGCGGCCGCGGCGGGCAAGATCACCGTGATGCTGTTCGACGACAAGAATGGCGACGGCGTCTACGGCCCGGGCGATGTGATCTATGCCCAGGACCTGACGCTGACGATGAACGGCACCGGTGGCACCTTCACCGTGACGCTGCCGTCGATGTTCGATGGCAGCTACAACATGAAGGCGGTGCTGGTGGACGAGGCGGGCAACCACTCGCAGGTCGGCCTGCTCGATAACAGCGCCGATGCCAGGCTGGTCATCGATGTGGCCGGTACGCCGTCGGTGGGCGCCAGCAACCAGGCAGCCGACGGTCTCGGCCTGTCGATGTCCTCCATCGGCGACTTCAACGGCGACGGATACGAGGACTTCGTGGTCTCCGCGCCACATGACATCTATGGCTCCACCGCTGCCTACCAGTCGGACATCTATGTGCTCTACGGCAGTGCCAATGGCCTGCCGTCGTTGAAGAATATCGACAACCTGACACCGGACCAGGGCTTCCGCATCAAGCAGACCGGTGTCACCGGCACCGGCGCCGACGTCGGTATCCAGGGACAACTGGTCACCAACCTCGGCGATATCAACGGCGACGGCTATGACGACTTCGCCATCACCGGCACATTGAACGACCGCGCCTACGTGATCTTCGGCCGCGAAGGCAACACCCTCAGCACCCTCGACCTGCTGAGTCTGGAGAACGGCGCCACCGCCAATGGCTTCGTGATCAAGAACAACAACACGGGTGGCTGGCCGGCCAACAGTATCAGCGGTGGCGACATCAATGGTGACGGCTATGCCGACCTGATCATCGGCTCGGCCGATGGCAACGGTGGCAACGGCATGTACGTGGTGCTCTATGGCCACGCCGGCAGCGCGGGCAGCTCTGCCTGGAGCAACCTGCTGCTGCGCAACTACGCCAGCGACGCCGATCCGGGTGGCCTGTACTACGCCACCGGTGCGACCTCGTCCACCCTCGGCTCGCGCGTGGAGAACCAGACCAACGTGCGCACCACCTATGCACCTGACGCCGATTCCGACCTCGGCTCGGTGATCAAGGTCATCGGTGACGTCAACGGCGACGGTTACGCCGACTACATCGTGACCGCACCGCGTGGTAACGGGTTGAATGGCAGCACCATCGCCAACAGTGGCACCGCCTACCTGATCTGGGGGAGCGCCAATGGCCTGGGCAACAGCTACAACCTGGCCAACCTCACTCCGGACCAGGGCGTGCGCCTGGTGGGTTCGGAAGCCGGCGAGTGGCTCGGCGGAGCGACCTACGACCAGGGTGGCGCGTCGCAGAGCGCGGGTCAGTGGTACGCCGAGTTCTCCTCGATCCAGAACATCGGCGATATCAATGGCGACGGTATCGAAGACTTCGCCATCGGTTCTCCGGGCTGGGGCGACTCGACTGCCGACACCACCGCACCGGGCCGCGTCTATGTGATCTACGGCAAGGAGAGCGGGGTGGCCTGGGGCGACATCAAGCTGGGCAACCTGAACGGCACCGATGGCTTCATCATCTCCAGCGGCAGCAATGGCACCGCCATCGGCGGCTCGAAGACCACTGCAGACGGCATGCTCGGCTATGCCGTCAGCTCCGGCGGCGACGTCAACGGCGACGGTATCGACGACTTCCTGATCGGCATGCCCGGCTACGACAACGGCGTCACCAACCGTGGCGCGGTGTACCTGGTCTACGGCCGTGCCGACGGCAGCTTCGACGCCAACACCGACCTGGACGCACTGGTCGCGGCCGGGCTGGCGGTGAAGTACACCGGGGTAAACGCCAATGACTATGCCGGTACCGGCCTGGCCATGGGCGATTGGAATGGCGACGGCATCGCCGACTATGGCTACGGCGTCTGGCAGAGCGACACGGGGGCGACCAACGCGGGGGGCTACAACATCTACAGCGGCTCCATCGCGCTGCTGACCCACAGCTACACCGTGGGTGACGATGAAATCTGGGCCGGCACCACCAGCCCGGGAGCGTCCGCCATCAACAACGGGGTGGACATCATCAGCGGTGGCCAGGGCAACGACATCATCCATGGCATCGGTACCGATACCACCGGCACCACCGATACCAGCGTGCAGCATGACGTGGCCATGGGCGGTGCCGGCAACGACACCATCGGCCTGGTCGGGACGACTTTCACGCGGGTCGACGGTGGCCTGGGCATCGATACCCTGAAGTTCGAGGCTTCCGGCCTGCAGCTGGATCTCACCAGCTACGGCACGCGGGTCAAGGGCTTCGAGATCTTCGACCTGGGCAGCAGCCAGGAGGGGAGTGGCAACAACACCCTCTCGCTGCGCCTCGCGGACGTGCTCAAGCAGGTCGACACCACCAGTGCCGAGGTGCCCAACCTGATGATCAAGGGTGACGGCAGCTCCACTGTGGACCTGGCCGAGACCGTCGGTTCCGGTGGCTGGGCAGTCAGCGGCAGCAAGACCGTGAACGGCGTCGACTACGACATCTGGCACAACGCGAGCATGGGGGGCAACACCAATGCGGACCTGCTGATCCAGCACGGCATCAACGTGGTCTGACGACCGGGCCGAGGGGCGCTGCCTGGCCGGCGCCTCTCGGCCTTGTCTGTGGCCGCGATTTTCCTGCCTGACCCCCGGGGTGCGCGTCGCGTCCCGGGGGTTGGGCGCTTGTCGTTTAGGAAACGTCTCATTCATGCGTCCGAGCGGGCTTCAGATAATGGCCCGGACGATTCGCAACAGGCCGTTCTGAGCGGCCTTCTTCTACAGCGGGCATCCCCAGGTCAGCCGTCCGGCGACCGCAGGCAGGCCCATCTCTCCACGCCCACCAAGGGCGCTGCAGACGAACGTCGCGTATCCAACGCGCGCCGGCACTCCAGGATGAGTTCCCCGAATACGAGTACGGAAGACCGTTCCGGCGCGCCTCCATTGACTCCGGGAGGCCCTCGGTGAACGCCTGGAAATTCGGACCTCTGGCCTGGCTTTGCCTGACCAGCTTCTCCACCGCAACGCTCGCCGGCGTCCTCGATGAGAGCTGGTTCGGCGCCAGCAGCCCTGAGCAGCGCAGCCTGGCCCCCAGCCAACTGATCGAACAGACCGGCGGCCAGCGCCTGACACCAGAGCTCGACGCGCCGGCCGCGCACCGTCTGCTGGACCTCAACCAGGCCGTGCAGATGGCCGTCAACCGCCACCCCTCCATTGCCGATGCCATCGCCACCCTGGCGCAGCAGGGCGACGGCATCGCCATGGCCCGTTCCGGCTACTACCCGCAGGTGAAAATGGGCCTGGGACGGGGCGACACCACCCAGAACGGCACCAGCCAGACCGCCTCGCTGTCCGTCTCGCAACTGCTCTATGACTTCGGCAAGGTCGCCGGCAGCGTCGACAGCGCCGAAGCGCAGTCACGGCGGCAACAGGCGCTGGTCCTCAAACAGATCGACCTGATCTCCCGGCAGACCGCCGAAGCGACCATCGACCTGCACCGCTACCGTCTCCTCGGGCGTATCGCCGATGAGCAGGTGAGCGCCATGGAGCGTGTCTATGCGATGACCCAGGACCGTGCGGGGGCCGGCGTTACCAGCCGTTCCGACCCGATCCAGGCGCTGGCCCGGGTCGACGCCGCGCGTGCCAACCAACTGCAGATCCGCTCGCAGTACCACCAGGCCCAGGAGCGTCTGCGCACCCTGGTCGGTGGCCCGGTTTCTGGCGAGATTGCTGCACTCTCCGACGATCAGGCCGCCCGCGTCGACCTGGCGCGGCGCCTGGACACCAGCATCCTGCCCGATGTGCTGGCCGCCGAAGCCGAGCGCCAGACCGCCGAGGCGCAGCTGCGGGTCGCCAAGGCCGACCGCATGCCAACCGTGAGCATCGAGGCTGCCAGCACCAAGGCGCTGAGTGGCGACAACCCCAGCACCTATGAGCGCCATGGCAGCGACAACAGCATCAGCCTGAACTTCACCTCGACCCTTTACCAGGGGGGCGGCCTGCGTGCCCAGGTGCGCGCCGCTACCAACGCCCTGGAAGCCGCGCGGCAACGCATCGAGGACGCGCGCCTGTCGGCCAGCGACCAGATGCGCAACATGCGCGAACAGATCATCGGCAACCGCGCGCGCCTGGGGGTGCTCGGCAGCCGCAAGCGCAACCTCGACGAATCCCGCGAGCTGTACCGCGAGCAGTACAAGCTCGGCACCCGCTCGATCCTCGACCTGCTCAACACC